>NZ_JBEGIG010000013.1:0-44585 GCF_040676555.1 Arthrobacter sp. LAR12-1-1.1
GGTGTAGAGCCGGCGGATCCACACGCCGAACGCGGTGTCATCGGCAGCCCCGTCCGTGCCACCGGATATTGGGGGGCTGCCGGGTCCCGGGGAACCGTCGGCTATGCCGCCGGGGTTCGTGCCGGGGGCGGGCCCGACCCCGATGCCATGTCCTGTCTCCGTGTCCGTGCTCTGGGCCGCGCCGCCGCCGGGTTCCGGGGAACTGCCTGCCGAGCCATCGGGTTTAGGGGATCCGGCGGATTCTGTGGCCGCTGTGCCGTTGATCAGTGTGCGGGCCCAGCCGGCCGGGACGGTGCCGTAGCCCGGGAGCCGGGCCGGTTCGGCGTCGGCCTGGAAGAGCGTGCGGTCGGTCATGACGAGCTGGATTTCGACCCCGGTGATCCCGCCGGGGGTGCCGGTGCTGCGTTCGACGAGGGTGTCGGCCATCAGCTGCCCCCGGCCCCGCGGGTCCCCGCTGTTCCTGAGGGCGTCGGCGTGCCGGGTCAGGGCGGTGTAGACGGCGACGCCGGCGGTGACCGGGAGCAGGGCGGTGAGATGGCACATGGTGTCCGGGGCGGGCCGGAGGCTGACGTGCCGCTCGGTGGCGGCGTGCGCGGCGCGTTCGGTGACGGTGCGCGCATCCAGCCGGTACGCGGCGGCACGGGCGGCGGCCACCAGCCGCCGGTCACCCACGCCGGCGAGGGTGCCCGTGTCCGCGGCGAGGTCCGCGTCGACTACAGCCCGGTCCGCGGCGGTCAGGCAGGCGGTTTCGCGCACGAGGAGGGTGGCGCGCCATTCGTTGAGCTGTCCGGTCTGCAGGGCGGCGAGGGTGTGCGGCATCTCGGTGACCAGGGCTTTGGCCAGGCCCAGGAGCCGGCCGCCCTTGGCGGGGGATTCGCGCCGGGCGAGGGCGATCTGCGCGCCAATCCCGGCACCGAGCTGCTCCGCGGGCACGCCTTGGCTGGCCTGGGCGCGGCGCTGGAGCAGGTCGAAGGCCACGGCGAGGCGTGCCTGCTCCGCGGACGCGGCGCACTTCTCATCTTCCAGTTCCCGGATCCGGTCAATGATGCCGGCACAGTCCGTGGCCGGGCGGATCGCGGACATGATGCGGACCAGGTCCTCGACGGCCGCCGGCGCGGTGTCCGGCCCTGAGGCCGCATCGCGCCCGGCGCGGCCGAAGCCGGCGTCGTCGTGTCCTGCCGGAACCACTTCGGGCCCCTTATTGCCGTCCATAGTTCCAGTCTCCCCGCGACCTACGACAATTTAGATTGGTTCACTCCTGGTCGGACCACAAAGGCGGAGATAGCTGATCAAAGCCCGCCTCCGCCTCCGGAAAGACCAGGGCCCAGTGAGCCAACATGAGGCGACGCTGCCGCTAGCGAGCCAGCGCAGCGCCGCGGCGTCGTCGTCGTGAAGTGGCCGGCCCGCTAATGGGCCCCTTGAAGGAGCCTTGCCTCAAATCCGACTTCGGAGGAGGATGATCGGCACACTGGAGGAGGCCGCCATGACCCAGCTTGGCAAGTTCGAGAAGTACCTGATTGAAGAATTCTTCGACGATTACCGCTCCGGCGCCATGAGCCAGCGCACCTTCACGCGCCGGGTGGCGTTCATGATGGGCAGCATGGCCGCGGCCTCGGCAGCGATGCTCCTGGTTGGCTGCACGCCCGAAGAGGTTCCCCGCAGCACGGACCCCATGCCGACACCGACATCGTCCTCGCCGGGGCCCGGTTCCGCATCCGCGGGCGCCGTGCCGGGGGCCAAGAGCCCGCTCTCCGTCCCGGAGGGGGCGCCCGGACTCACGACGTCGACCGTGCAGTTCGCTGCGGGCGGCACAGACATCAGTGGCTATCTCGCCCGGCCCGAAAACGGCACCGCCGGGCCGGCCGTGCTGATCTGCCACGAGAACCGCGGGCTGACACCCCATATCCAGGACGTGGCACGCCGCTTCGCCAAAGCCGGGTACGCGGCACTGGCCCTGGACCTGCTGAGCCGGGAAGGCGGTACCGCGGGTATGGACCCCGACGCCGTCCCGGGAGCCCTGACCCAGGCCGGGGCCCAGCGTCACGTTTCCGACTTCACGGCCGGCTTTGACTACCTGAACGCCCAGGACTTCGTTGACAAGGGGCGGATCGCCATGAACGGATTCTGCTTTGGCGGCGGCATCACCTGGCAGGCGGCGACGGCGATCCCGGACCTGTTGGCGACCTCAGCGTTTTATGGACCAGCACCTGATCTTGACAAACTCACGGCCATCAAGGCCGCCGTCTTCGGTGTCTACGCCGAAATGGACCAGCGGATCACCGGCGCTATGCCGGCCTTCCAGGATGCGCTGGGCAAAACAGACGTCCGGCACGAGCTCAAGGTCTATCCCGGCGTGGACCACGCCTTCCACAATGACACGGGGCCGCGCTACAACCAGGAGCAGGCGACGGCGGCGTGGAACGACACGCTCGCCTGGTTCGGCAAATATGTGTGAGGCCGTGGCCGGGACATGTCCGGACCGGAGGGAGGCGCGATGTTCGCAATGCGCACGGCTGCGGCCCTGACCGCGGCAGGCGTCTTGGCCCTCACCGGGTGTGGCGCCGCGCCCGGCCTGGACCGGGCAGGCCCCATGGACCGGGCAGCCGCCCTGTCCGGCGTGACCCAAGCCGCCGTCTCCGACGGAACCCAAGCCGCCGTCGTCCGTGGCTGGGGACCAGTGGTGGCAGGGGATGAGTTCAGTTACGCCGGACCGCCTGACCGCGCGAAATGGAAGGTCTATAACGGCCCGGGGCACGCGGGCAAGGGGATCCGAAGTCCGAATGCGTTTGCTGTGGCCGGCGGCGTCGTGACCGTCAGCGGCGACGCGGCGGGCACCACGGGCGGCATGTCCGCCAGGTTTGCCCATCAGCAGTACGGCCGCTGGGAAGCCCGGATGAAAACGAGTGCGCGGGATATGCAATATCACCCGGTCATACTCCTGTGGCCGAACCATAACAAATCGCCCACCTGTGCCGAGATTGACTATGCGGAAGGCACTTGGGATACCACCCTGATTGGGTTCAACCTGCACCACGCCTGCAGCGGACCAGACTTCCAGAGCCGGGCCTCGCGGGCTATCGACACGACCCAGTGGCACAACTATGCAGTGGAGTGGACCCCGGCCGGGATCACCGGATACCTCGATGGGTCACTATGGTTTGCGGACATGAACCCGGCGCATCAGCCTACGGTAGGGATGCACCAAACAGTGCAGCTCGACTGGTTTCCCAACGGGACTCCAACCAAACCCAGCCAGATGCAGGTCGACTGGATCCGGGTCTACAACTAAGCGTTGCGCTTACTCGCCCGCGGCAAACTCGGGCTGGACCGGGCCGCCAGCTTCCGGCATCCCCTCATAGGGCACGCCTAAAGCTTTCAACGCCATCAGGTGTTCCATCAGGGCACGTTCAGGGTCTCCGGGATGCGCAGCAATCTGCTGGCGGAGCAACTCCCGGGCGCGGTCGTGTTCCGGGGCGGTGTCGGCGAGGACGGCGTCAATGATCCTGACCGCCTGATGTCGGATTCCAGCGGCAGATGCGGCATATTCCGCACCGGACACCAGGTCATAGGGATCCTGTACTTCGGGGCGTCCTGGAGTGGACGAGGGCTCCACCGACATGGCTATTCCTTTGATCATCGTTCCGGCTGAGCCCGGAACCGGCCTGCCGCCTTCCCCCCAACCCGGGTAAGTTACCCGGATCGAAGACGGCCCACCGTGACACACCATATAACGGCGCCGGGCCGCCAAGCTTAACGGGAGCGAAGTTTTCGCCAAGGTGATGCGCAAGTTACGGTGTCGCAGCCTTCAGAATGTGTACGGCTGCCAGCGCCACGGCATGATTCCGCGGCAGGGCTTGTGTTGGTCACCTGCCCGAAAAGACATGGAAATACTCGCCGGGTAGCCTCGCACCAAGGATCCCGTTCGAAAGGTAGTACGCCATGCGTGTTGGACTGATCCGGGTGATGACGACGTCGGACCGACGCCTGCTCCACGCCCACGGGAAACTCCTGCAGGAGGCTTTCGGGTTTTCCGTGACCTCCCGCTGTATTCCGGACCAGCCGTCCGGCGTCTACGACCAGGTGTCGCTCGAGTCTGCGGCACCCAAGGTAGTCCAGCTGGCCCGGGAAATGGCAGGGGACGCCGACGCGCTGATTATCAGCTGCGCGTCCGACCCCGGGCTGGCCGCCACCCGGGCGGCCGTGGACATCCCGGTCATCGGGGCGGGCTCCGCAGCCGCAGCTGCTGCTCTGACCTTTGGCGGACGGATTGGAGTCCTGGGACTCGGTGCCCATGTACCGGGCCCGATCGCGGACGCACTGGGCGAACGCATGCTGCTCATTGATGGCGAGGGGCGCGTCGAAACGCCCGACGCGTTCCTCATGCCTGCCGGTATCTTCGACGCCCTCGCAGCGGCCCACATGCTGGTTGATGCCGGCGCCGACGTGATCGTCCAGGCCAGCACCGGCCTGAGCAGCATCGGCATGGCGGACGTGCTCCGCCGCCGGCTCGGGGTCCCGGTCATCGACGCCGTGACGGCGGCCGGCTCCATGCTCGTCTCAGCGGTGGTCGCCCGGGAACTTCAGCAGGTTTGAGTCCCACGGCCGGTGGCGGCGCGCCATGGGCCAGCGACAAGACAGCCCCGCAACCTGATTGGGCGCGGGGCTGTCGCGTGCTGAGCCGGTCCTACTTGTAGACGCGGACCCAGTCGACCTGCATCTGTGAAGGCTTGGTGGCCGATCCGTCAGGGAACCAGTCCAGCTGCAACGTCTGATGCATGCCCACGGAGGGCAGGTGCGCGGGGTTCGTGTCGGAGAAGGTCTTCACTCCGTCGATGTATCCCTTGATGCCGGCCGGAGTCCACTCCACGGCGTAGTTGTGCCACTGGGTGGTGTCGACCGTCTTGGCGGCCGTGGTCTGGAAGTTCGACCCGCCGCAGGCGTAGTGCAGGAAGAACTTGATCTGGCTGGTGTTGCTGCTGCCCTCGGCGTAGTCGATCTCGGCGCAGTTGGGGGAGGTGTTGTTGTTGGGCCACAGGATCAGCACGGGGTGGTACTTCGGGTCCCTGGCGCTGGTCCTCATGCGCGTCTCCCACTTGCCGTATTTCTGCTGCGCAAATTTGGCCGACATGCCGCCTGTGGTGCCGGCCGAGTTGCCGCTGACCGTGGCCACGCCGTTCGCGACCGACCACGCCTGCGGGCTCCGCACGCCCTTGCCGGCATGTCCGGTTCCCTTGAAGACGCTCCACTTAGTGGAGTCGGGGGCGCCGGCCTTGGAGAACTCGTCGCCGGCAACAACCGCACCCCAGCCCCGGGCGGTGGCGGCTTGCGAACCGTCGCCGGTCGCGGCGACTGCGGCCTGGGCCGCAACGGGCGCCGCGGCAGGCGCTGCAGCGGGCGCGGCCGGCGTCGACCCCGTAGCGGCTGCCGCTTGTGCGCCGCCCGCCGTTTCCGGAGCGATCGGTGTGGCGGCGGGAGCGGCGGCAGCCGGTGCCGCGTCGACTCCGGGATCCGCTATTGCAGCGGCGGGACCGCCGACGGGTTTGGGAGCAGACGGCGCCGCCGACTCAGGCGCTGCGGGCGCCGAGGACGTGGAAGCCGCGGCAGGACGCGAGGCCTTGGTGGCCGCCGACGACGTGAAGGCCGCGGCAGAACCCGAGGCCTGGGTGGTTGGGGATGGGGCCCCGGCGCCGGTGGTGGGGGCGACGCTGCACCCGGCCAGCGACAGTGCGCCCAAGCTCAGCGCAATCGCTAGTTTGTGGAGCTGTGGTGTCTTGAAGCCTGGTGTCTTCGGCTGTGCTTGACTGAACCGTGATTTGCTGAGCGGTGATTTCTTGAACGGCGTTTTCTGGAACAACGGACCCCTCCGGGCTTTGTGACTGGCACACACAACCGTCGCTGCCAAGGCGGCGGCGAGTGCGGGAAGCTTCATCCGGCCCTGCTGCAAGAGCATGGGCGAGCAGACGCCGAACGGCGCAACCGGGCCCTAAAAGGGGCGGTCCGGGGCCCTGCATTCGGGCCAGGCCTTCACGGCCAGTGGCCCACGTTACCGGACCGTTACCTTGACCCGCAAACCTCTCCGGACGTGTTCACGGCATTCCCCTGCGCCCACACGAAAGAATGGTCGGGTGAGTGATGCTGGCGAGTTCATCGACCTCTCGCTGCAGCGGGAAGGTTCCTGGCGCCGTGCGGACGAGCTGCAGTCGCGGCTGGAAATGGAGCCAGGAGGCAGAGGCCTCCGGTTCTACGGCACCTCCGTGGGTGCCGTGCGCGGGACGGTCCGGGATGCCGGCCGCCGCTATCCAGGGCTGTCCCACGATCAGGTCACCGCGCTGAGCTCCGAACTGTGGGGCTCCGAATTGTGGGGCTCGGAACTGGGGGCGGCACCGGTTTTCGAGCGCCGGCTGGCCGCAGTGGTCCTGCTGCAGGCCAATGTGAAGCTGCTGACCAACTCCGACCTCACCCGGCTGGAGGGCTTCATCCGGGAGGCGCAGGTGCGGGACCTCGTGGATCCGCTCGCCGTCGACGTCGTCGGGCCCTTGGTGGGCGGGCTCGACATGATGGCCAGGGTGCGGGCTGACAGCGTGCTGGACCGGTGGGTGCGCGAGCCCGATGCCTGGCTGCGCCGGGCCGCGCTGCTTTCGCCGCTGCTGGCGCTGCGCGCGGGCGCGGGGGACTGGGACAGATTTGTCCGGCACGCGAATGCGGTGCTCGGCGAGGCTCGCGGGACGTTCGACGCCGACGCCGACGGCGCTGCGGACCGGGACGCGGTTTCCCGGGTCCTGGCCGAGATGGCAAAGACGAGGCCGGAGCTGCAATTCACGTCCGTTGGAGAGTGACCATCCGACCGTTCCCCGCGGGCCCGGCCCGCGTTCAGAGCTGCGGACTTTCAGACTTTCGGATCTCCGGGACCGCCCGGATCGCCCTGTCCGACGGCGCTGCCGGCATCGCCGGATCTGCCGTCGGCATTTGCAGGCAGCGCGAAAGCCCTCGCCGCCCGTGACCCGGCGACGGCGCTCGCGGCTATGGTGACTAGAGCGCCGACCAGCAGGGCCGCTGCCTCGCCCGGGAGCAGGACCTGAAGCTGTGTGCCGATGCTCGCCGCCGCAACCGGCACGCCAAGTTGGGCCGCCGACAACACCCCGAGGGGCAGCGGGAGACCCAGGAACGCCAGGCCGGCGTGCGTCAGCAGGGTCCCTACTCCCAGGACCACGCCGAGGGCAATCATCTCCGGATGTCCGGCCAGGTCCTTGAGCGTCAGCGATGCACCCAGCCAGACGAAGAACACCGGACTAAGGAAACCGTCGCTGAGGGCGAACAGTTGCCGGGCCAGCCGCCGCGGTTCGCCGACGGCGGCCACCACCAGGCCGAAGGAAAAGCCTGCCAACATCACGGACACATTGCTCCATGTCGCGACTGCGGCCAGGGCGAAGAGAACGGCCAGCTGGCTCCTCAGCTCCAGGGCAAACTTGCGGCTTTCCGAGAGTTGGTGCACGCGAGCGCGGATTCCCCTGCGCTCCAGCCAGCGCAAGACGAAATAGAGCACCACCGCGCAGCCGGTCACCGTAAGCACGCCCAGCGCCGCGCGGCCTGCGTTGGGCGGATCCACGAGGAGCGGCAACGCCACAATGCAGGCTATGTCGGCGATGGCCACCTGCGCGGTCATGGCGACGACATCGGGTCCGCCGAGGCGCAGCGAATCGATGATCGGAAGGACCAGGGCGGCCGACGAGGACGCCAGCAGCACTGCGTAGAGGGGAGCATGTCCAGTCCCGAAGAGCAGACCGATCCCGGTTCCGACCGCCACCGCTGCCGCCGCGGCCGCAATAGCCCGGCGGGAGCCATTGCCGAGGGCGGAGCGGATCTGCGGATCCCTCACGGGAACATGGGTTCCGGCCACAAACATCATCAGCGCGAACCCGATGTTGGCCAGCAGGATAAACGTCGGGTCCGCAGGATCAACCAGGGCCAGGCCTGAGCGTCCGATCGCGATGCCGGCCAACAGTTCGCCCAGCATCACCGGCAACCGCCAGCGCGCCGGCAGCGCCAGCAGGGGTCCGGCCAGGGCGACGACGGCGATCAGCGCCAGGGACAGGAATGTCACGGCTCGCCGCTGCGGGCGGGCCCAGGGCCCGACCGCCGCTCCACCACGGCGTAGGCTTTCCCGTCCAGGAACGCCCAGTCATTGACAACCATGTACCCAAGTGCGTCCACCCGGTCATTCAGGACGTGCTCGTCGAAACCTCCGTCGCGCGGTTCCGCGTCCCAGGTGGTCACGTGGACGTCCCGGCCGTCCAGGATCAGCAGCTCGGTGTTGACGTCGAAATCCTCCTGTGGCTGATTGCTCAACTGGCAGATGGCGACACAGTGGCTGTTCATTTCGGGCCTCCGCTTCGGCGTGTGCTGATGGCATCATCCTACGTTCGGATGCGGCGCCGCCCCATGGGCAATTGCCGGACCGTTCTGTGGCCGCCGTTACCTGAATGTGACTTTTGCATGCGGATCGCGTTACGGTGGATGAGTGCCTGTTGTCTCCGATACGGGCGCTCCCCAGCCGATTGCCTAACTCTGCCGCGGCCCGGGGGTAACTCGCATCAACGACCGGCAGAGACGGGGAAACCACTTTTGGCCTGCTGATTTCGCAGGCCTTGGGGTGAAGCCGCACAGTGCCCGCAACGACGGGCCCGGGAGTGCGGCCGGGTGCCTCCCATCCGAATCCGACAGCTCACCTCGCAGGCATTGGGAGAGGCTACATTCATGTCTTCAATCAGTACTTTTGTGCGCCATACGGCCGTCCTCGCCGCCGCATCCGGCCTGGTCCTCACCAGCGGAATGGCAGCCAACGCAGCCGCAGCACCTGCTCAGCGGGACTCCGCTCCGGCGTCCAACGTGGACGTCACGGGACTGGTCAGCGCCCCCGTGAACGCCGACTCAAGCGTCAAGATCAGCTTTGACCGCCCCGCGGTAGCTACCGTCGCAGCGCCGGTCATCGAACAGCCCGTTGCCGCGGCGCCGGCTCCCGCCGCTGCGCCTGCAGCAGCACCGAAGGCAACCGTGCAGGTGCAGGCCGCTCCGGCGGCCGCGCCGGCCGCGGCGCCCGCTGCCGGCGGACGCAACGCCATCATGCTCTCGGCCGCTTACAGCCAGGTGGGCATCACCCAGGACTGCACCGCCATGGTCGAAAAGGCCCTTGGCGCGGCAGGCAAGCCGGTTGGCAACATTGGTCCCCGGGCGTTCCTTGGCCTCGGAACCGTTGTGGGCACCCCGCAGCCCGGCGACATGGTGGTCCAGTCCGGCCACGTTGCCATCTACGCCGGCAACGGCCAGGTGGTCAGTGGCGGCATGAACGGAAAGAACCAGACGATGGTCCACCCGCTGTCATGGCTCACGGCGACCGGCGGCGTCACCTTCGTCCGCGCCTAAGCCGCGCTGCCTCTTCCGGGCCGGAAAGTCCGGAAAGACCGGTGATCGATTCCCTTGGGGGCAATCGATCGCCGGTCTTTCCTGTACATATAGTTCTCAGGGATTCCCCCGCCCGGCCAGTGGAAGCGTCAACTTCATGACCGTCCCCTCGGCACCTGTCGCGGCCACCTCAACGGCGCCGCCCGCAGCGACGGCGATCTCCCTGACCAAGGCCAGACCGATGCCAAAGCTTCGCTGTCCGTGTGCACTGCCTGTGCTGGCGGTCCGTACGAAGCGGTCAAAGATCCGGGTCTGATCGACGCCGGTGATTCCGGTCCCCGTGTCCGCCACCGTGATCACGGCGCGGTTCTGCTCGATCGAGGTCGTGATGGACACCCGGCCGCCCGGGGGCGTGTGGGCGAGGGCGTTGTCCGCCAGGGCAAGCACGGCACGGCGCAGCGCATTATTCTCGATCCGGGCCAGCGGCCGGGCATCGGCTACGAAGTCCACGGCCACCTTGCGCTGCTCTGCCACCAGCTGGAGGCTCCCGGCGACGCTGGCGGCGGTGTCGGCAAGGTCGGCAGGCGGTGCGGAGCGGTCCGGGACTTCCGCTGTTGCCGCGAGGAGCAGTTCGTTGACAATCCCGGTCAGCGTTGCTGCGTCCTCCCGGATCCGGGCCAGGTCGTGGCCTTGCCTGGAGCCGGGCACGGTATTGCGCTGGGCAAGCTGGATCCTGGTGTCCAGGATGGTCAAGGGCGTGCGCAGTTCGTGGCTCGCGTCCTGGACGAAGCGCCGCTGCCTGGCCAAGGCATCACCGAGGGGACGGATGGCGCTGCGCGCGCTGAGCCACCCGACGATGCCGGCCAGCAAGATTCCCGCCACCCCGGCGATGACCATGGCTTCGAGGACATCTTTGGAGTCCAGGTACGCGTAGGCCGTCCCGGCCGCCGCCGAGCCCGGCACTTCTGGATGGGCGAGTTGATTCATGAGGTACAGCGCCGTGGCAGCGAGCAGCCCGAGAACCATTACCGCGCACGCGGCGCTGATCCGCAGCGCGACCTTGAGCGAGGCCTTGCGCAGAATGGAGTGGTCCGGATTTCCTGCGGTCCCGCCGTTACTCATGGGCATCGCCGATCTGGTAACCGAGGCCGTGCACCGTGCGGATGACGGCCTTGGAGATCTTCCGGCGCAGGTGATGAACATAGGTATCGATCACGCCGGGCTGGTCCGAGGCGTGGAAGTACGCCGCGAGGAGTTCGTCCCGGGTGAAGACACGGCCGGGTTCCGCGGCCAGGGCTGCGAGCAATTGGCCTTCTTTCGCGGTCAGCGACACCGTGTGCCCGTAGACGGACCGGACGGAACGCTGCGTCGGATCCAGTTCCCAGTCCCCGATCGCCACCGGCGCCGGGGCCGGGGAAGGGAAGGTGCGCGTCAGTGCGCGCAGGCGTGCCGCCAGTTCGCCGGCGTCGAACGGCTTGGTCACGTAATCGTTGGCTCCGGCGTCCAGACCCCTGATCTTTTCGTCGGCATCGCCCAGCGCGGTCAGGATCAGGATGGGCGTGGCAATGCCTTTCGACCGTAAAGCCGCGATGAGGGCGATACCGTCCATGACAGGCAGCCCGCGGTCGATCACCATGACGTCCCAGGCCCCGGTCAGTCCGTGGTGGAGGCCATCACGGCCGTTGGTGACCAACTGGACCCGGTAATCCGGGTCCAGGAGCTCGGCGATGAGCGGTCCCAGAACGGCGTCGTCCTCGACGAGCAGCAGGGAGGGGCGGTCAGCGGTAGTCATGTCAGCTATTCTTCCGCGGCCATTTCCTCAGTCCGCAGTCCGTCCTCGGTTCCCGCGGGCGTGTCGCCGGCCGGTGCGGCTGCGGTGCGGCTGTTGCGGCGGCGCTTGAGGAGCTGCACCGCCCAAGGCACCACGGAGATGAGGACCATGGCCACGGCAATGACGTCAATGTTCTTGGCGACGATGTCAAAGTGTCCCAACCAGGTGCCAAGCATCGTCACGGAAACGGCCCACGCCGCCGCCCCGGTGATATTCCAGAGAGTGAAGTACTTGTACTCATACCGCGCGATCCCGGCGGTAAGGGGAGCAAACGTCCTGACCATCGGGACGAAGCGGGCCAGCACGACGGCGGCCCCGCCGTGGCGGCGGAAGAAGTCCTCCGTAGTGGTCAGGTGCGCTGTCTTCAGGATCCGGGCATCGTCCTTGAACCATCGCCGGCCGAATTTCCGTCCCAGCATGTAGCCGACCTGGTCCCCGGCGACGGCAGCCGCGGTGACGACACCGATCAGCACCGGCAGCGACAGTTGCAGCTGTTGGTGCAGAAGGCCTGCGGTGAACAGCAGCGAGTCCCCGGGCAGGAAAGGAAAGAGCACGCCCGATTCAATGAAAACCATGAGCGCGATGACGCCCAAAGCGGTCGGACCCAGCCCGGCGAGCAGGCTTGCCGGGTCCAGCAGTGAGGGTGTACCTGCGGCAGCGGCGGCCTGAACGACCCTGTCTGTTGCCGGAAGTAAGGAAAAAACGTCCAAGGCGTGCATTCTCAATTCCTCTCAGGACCCAGTGACCGGGTGACGGACGGGGCACGAAGCCGGCCGGCCATCCGCGGCGCAACCACGTTCCACAACCCCGCAAGCATGACCACCGCTGCGCTCGCGGCCAGGAACGAAGCCGCGACATCCGTGGGGTAGTGGACGCCGATATACAGCCGCGACCAGGCAACGACGAGCGCCATTGCCGCCGCCCCAACGGCGGTGACCTTGGCCCAGCGGGTTCCGCGGGCCAGGAAGTACACGGCGAATCCGAGTGCCACCGCAAAGGACACGTGGCCGCTCGGGAAACTGTTGGAGCCGGTTTCCGGAGCCAGGGGATCGAACAGCAGGGCGGGGCTGGGCCGCTGCCGGGCCACGACGATCTTGAAGAATTCACTCGCCACCCACCCGGACGAAGCCACGAGGCCGAAGGCCACGGCCTTGACCAGTCCGCCCCGGAACAGCCAGATGTAGAGTGCTGCGGCGCCGATCAGAGCGAGACCCGCCACCGGTCCAAACACGACGTTGAGTGCCATCGCGACGGCGGTCAGGGCGGCGGCGTGATGCTGGCTGAGGTCCTGGTCGACACCAAGCTCGGCGGCGCTAAAGCCCGGCGTCAGCTGCGCCGCCAGGCCCAGTGCCACGACGGCGGCGGACAGCAGGACGCCCAGCAACACCCAGTGGCGGACCTGGGGGAGGACCCACAGCCGCAGCCCTGCGACAGGACGGACGGCAGCAGTGCGGCGCTGTGCTGCATCGTGTTCAACGCTTTTGACAGGGACGGGTCCAGTCATGGGATCCTCCGGCTCGGGACAACGGGCGCCCGAAAAGGCGCCGACTCCCACACTTCCGCCAGGCGTTTAAGAAACGCTTAAGAAAGTGCCGCGGGGGCGTGCCACAGCGCCGGCTACGCGGCGTAGCGGAGCAGCGCCACCCCGTTGCCAAAGGTGTGCGTCTCCAACAGCCGGAGCTGGGCTCTGCTGTCGGCGTCCTTGAACATGGGTCGTCCGCGTCCGATCAGTACCGGATGGACGTACACCCAGTATTCGTCGATCAGCCCGAGCCGCCGGAAAGTGTCGGCGAGTTCCGCCCCGCCGAGGGCCATGTCTCCGCCCGGCTGCGACTTCAGTGCCAAGACTTCTTCCGCCACGACCTCCCGAATCACAGCAGCGTTCCGGCCGGCCGTTGTTAGTGTCCGGGAGTAGACGAGCTTGGGCAGGTTCCGCCAGATTTGGGCGAAATCGGCCATCACGGGACTGACATCGGGGTCCTGGTCCGCCGTCGGCCAAAACCCTTCCATCAGCTCGTATGTGACCCTGCCTTCCAGGAAGGCGCCCATGGGGGCGAGCTTTTCGTTCATGTGGCGGTGCAACTCTTCGTCCACCATGTGCCAGCTGATGTCGCGGTCCAGTCCCTCGAAGAATCCGTCGAGGGACACTTGCATGACCATGATGATTTTTCGCATCACCGCTCCTCGGTTTCATCAGAGTACGCCGCGCTTGTCTCCAGCGTACGCCCCGGCGTTGGGTGGCTGACCGAGCCTGTCCGGTGGCCTTGCCCTTGCGCGGGGAGCCTCGAGCGGGAAGAATGCAGGGACTCTATGGCCCCACCGCGGTCAGTCACCTTCGGGGGAAGAACGATGCCTGCGAACGATTTCGAACAATTGCCCGGGGCCGGTCCGGATGACTGAGCCGCCGCCGCGCCACTACCGCTCCGGCGCGCACCGGGCCGACGGCGGATCCCAGCTCCGGCCGCGGCCCCTCGCCAAGCGTGAGGGAAAGATCCGGCCGCAGTATCTGACTGCGGCCGCCGTCGCACTGGCCCTTGTGGCTGCCGGTGGCGTCTACGCGGGCGTCCGGGCAGGGATCCCGGCTGATCCGCCAGCCGCTGCGGCGACCACGTCGGGCACCGCCGCCGCACCCTCGCCGCTGGCCGCCCAGGCCTCAGGGCCAGCCGCCGACGCCAGCCGGACAGCTGCGGCATCCGATCTGCCCGCCGCTGCGTCACCCGTGGCGGGCCCCGTTCCCGCGGCCGTCGCCGAAGCGGCGGCCGCAGGGAAGCCCGCAGAAGTCCCCGCCGTCGCTGTCCCGGCCATCAGCCCCGAACTGGACAGCCAGATCAACGCGATCATCGCGGCCAACAGCAATTACGCGCTGGGGGTGTCGTTGATTGATCTGTCCGACGGCGTGGTCCACGGCTACGGAGCCCAGGGCAAGTTTGTTGCCGCCAGTACGGCCAAGATCCTTGCCGCATCGGCGTATTACCACCTCGTGGAGACCGGGCGCGCCTCGCTGACAGCACCGATGGGCGCCTCGACGGCCGGGGCCCAGATCCGCCAGATGGTCCAGCAGAGCAACAACGATTCATGGGCCCTGATCCTGCGGGCGGTCGGTCAGCGGGGCATCACGGACTACGCCGCCTCGATCGGGATCACGTACGACCGAACGGTGAACCTGCTGACTCCCGCGGAGATGGCCCGGACCCTCCAGCTGCTCTACACGGGACAGCTGCTCAATACGCGCAATACCGCCCAGCTCTTGTCCTACATGCAGAACACCAACTTCGAGACGCTGATCCCGCCCGCGGTCCCGCCGGGGATAGGGATTCACCACAAGTACGGGCTGCTGTTCGGAAACCTGCATGATGCCAGTGTCCTTGACAAGGACGGCCGGGCCTTCGTGTTCGTCGTGTACACCCGCGGCCTGAACTACTCGGACATGGGTCCCCGGACCCGGATCATTCAGCAGCTCACCCGGACCGTGACCGCCGCGTTGTTCTGATTGATGGGGTTCTGACGGATGGGGTTCTGACGGCGGTCAGACGGTGACCGGCCCGGCGGCAGCCCGTTCCCGCTCGTGTGTCTTCCTGGATTTGGCGAACCGGAGGTACAACGAGGGCACGATGAACAGATTGAGCAGGGTGGAGGTGATCAGGCCGCCCAGAATCACAACGGCCATGGGGTGTTCGATTTCATGGCCGGGGATGTTGCCCATGACAACCAGGGGAACCAGGGCCAGGCCGGTGGCCAGCGTGGTCATGAGAATCGGCGACAGCCGCTCCGCCGCCCCGCGCAGCACCAGTGCGCGGCCGAAGGTTTCGCCTTCATAGGTTTCCAGGTGCTGGCAGTGGTTGATCAGCAGGATGCCATTGCGCGCAGCGATCCCCATCACGGTGAGGAAGCCAACGAGGGACCCGAGGGACAGGACTCCGCCGGTCATATAGGCGGCTATGACCCCGCCCACCAGGGCTACGGGAAGCGTCAGCAGCGACAGGACCGCCAGCCGCCAGCTCCGGAAGGACGCCTGAAGCAGCAGAAGAATCAGGACAAGTGCCGCGGCGGAGTAGATCATCAGCCGGTTCGTCGCCGCCTCACGCTCGGTGTATTCGCCCAGCAGCTGCACGCTGTAGCCGGTCGGCAGATCCAGGTTCTCCAGCCGCGACTTCAGCTCACTGGCCACGGTTCCCAAGTCTGCTCCCTGGGCCAGGAAGGATCCCACCTCCACGCGGCGGGAACCGTTCGTGCGGTCGATCTGGTTCGGCGTCGCCTGCATGCTCACGTCCGCGACGTCGGCGAGCCGTACCCGCCGGCCGCTCGGCGTGTCGATGGGCAGGTCCTCGATGCTGGTGACGGACGAGCGGGTGGCCGGGGTGCTCCAGACCTGGACGTCGTAGGCCCGGCCGTCCCGGAAGACGTCGCCGACTTCCTCGCCTGCCACGAGCGTCGCGGCCGCACGCCGGACATCTCCCGGTTTGAGGCCGTACTTCTGCGCCGCTGCCAGGTTAACCGTGACCGCGATCTGGGGGACTTCCACCTCGAGGGAGACATGCGGGTCCTGGGTGCCCTGGATCGAGTCCATGATTGCCTTGACCCGTTGCGCCTGTTCCCGGAGCACGTTGAGATCGTCTCCGTAGACCCGGACCAGGATGGGCTCGCTGGCGCCGGTGATGACCTCTTCAATCCGCTCCTTCAGATAGGTCTGGACGTCACGGTGCAGCCCCGGGTAGCCCTTGACCACTTCCTCCACGGCGGCCACCGTCTCGTCGTAGTTGGCGTGGCGGTCGATGCTGATCCAGTGTTCGCCGGCGTTGACACCGACGATCTCGTCCGCGGCGAATGCCTGCCCGATGTGCGTGCCGCAATTCAGGACGCCGGGGACCTTCAGGAATTCCTCACAGCCGCGCTGGGAGATCCTGAACTCTTCCGCGGCAGAGGTTCCCGGTTCCGAGATCCAGTGCATCAGGAAGTCCCTTTCCTTGAACGTGGGGAACAGGGACGAGCCCATCAGGGGAGCGAGGATCAGGCCCACCACCGCCAGCACGCCAAAGCCTGCGTAGCCGAACCGGGGCCGGTTCATGGTCTTGGACAAGGCCGCGTGATAGCCGCGTTTGAGCACCCGGACCAGCGGCGCGTCGCGTTCTTCCAGTTTGGCGTTGCCCAGCAGAATCAGGGCAAGGGCCGGCGTCACGGTCAGCGCCACGAGCATGGAGGCAAGGACAGCCAGGGTGTAGGAGACGGCCAGCGGCCGGAAGAAGACCCCGGTCAGCCCGTCCAGGAAGAAGATCGGCACGGCGGCGACCACAATGATCAGGGTCGCGTAGACGATCGGGCTCCGCATCTCCAGGGAGGCTTTCAAGACCACCGATGCCGCAGATTCGTCACTGCCAGCTTCGTCACTGCCCTTGGCGCGTCGCTGCCGGAGCCGGCGCATGATGTTTTCGACGTCGATGATCGCGTCATCCACCACGACGCCCACGGCAATGACCAGCCCCGCCAGGACCATCGTGTTGATCGCACTGGACGTGAAATAGAGCACCAGTGCGGCGGTGAGCAGGGACAACGGAATGGCGACGATGCTGATCAGGGCCGTGCGCCACTGGAAGAGGAACGCGACGAGGATCATGACGACCAGCAAACAGCCCAGCAGCAGCGCAATGCTGAGGTTGGAGATCGCCTCCTCAACGAAGCTGGCGGGCCGGAAGATCGTGGTGTCGAAGTTGATGCCGCTCAGGCCAGGCTGCAGTTCGTGGAGGGCTTCCTCCACGCCCTTGGTCACGTCCAGTGTGTTGCCCCACGGCAGCTTCTCGACGATCAGCATGAGCCCGTGCCCGTTGTTGATCACGGCGTCACCGATGAGCGGCTGATGGTCCTCCACAACCTGGGCAACATCGCCCAGATGCAGCGCCACCCCGTCCTTTTCCCGGATGGTCACCTGGGCCAGGTCCGCGGGCGTCTGGATCGGCTGGACGTGGCGGATCCCCATTCTTTGGGTCGGGCTGTCAATGAAGCCACCCGTTCCGATAAACCGTCCGGGCGAGTATTTCAGCAGCCCGGCGTCGAGGGCGCCGGCGGTGACTTCCATGACCTGGTTGAGGGAGACGTTCTGGGCCTTGAGCTTGTCAGGTTCCACCTGGACCTGCAGCATCTGGAGCCGCTCGCCCCAGATGGCCACGTTGGCCACCCCGGGGACCCGCAGCAGCCGGGCCCGGATGGTCCAGTAGGACAGCATGGACATTTCGATGAGCGAATGCTCCGAGGATGTCATGCCGATCTTCATCACGCGGCTGGTCGCCGACAGCGGCTGGAGCATCACCGGCGGGGCCGCCCAGGTGGGCAGCGCCGCGGTCACCGAGGCCATCCGTTCCGATACGAGCTGGCGGGCGTTGAGCAGGTCAGTGCCCTGATGGAAGAGCAGCACGATCGAGGACAGCTGGGGCACGGACTTGGACCGGATCTCGTCCAGGCCGGGCATGCCGCTCACGGCGGCCTCGATCGGCACGCTGACGAGCTCTTCGACTTCCTGGGCGGTCAACCCGAGGCACGCGGTCTGGATTTCCACGCGTGGCGGGGCAAATTCCGGGAAGACATCCACGGACGCGGAGCCCAACTGCAGGGAACCGAGCAGCATCACGGCGCACGCGAGGGCGACAACAACCGTCTTGAAACGGAGGCTGATCCCGATGAGCCAGCGCATGTCACTCGGCCGTATCGAATTCGGTGCCGAGAAGTTCCTCGGCTCCTGTCGTGACCACCACGGTCCCCGCCGGCGGCCCGTCCGTCAGGACGGCAACCTCGCCGTTGATGCGCTGGACCGTGATGGATTGGCGGACGTAGACCCGGGGCTCAGGGTTGGTGTAGACCCACGCCTTGCCCGAGCTGTCGTACAGTATGGCCCCGTAGGGAACGGTGAGCTTCCCGGTCTGGGGATTCATGGCAATGACGGCCGTAGCGATCCCGACCCGTTCGATGGCGTGCTCGGTGAGGGTGAGCCGGTGAAGGTCCGTGCCGGGGACTTCAGCGATCGCCGCCGGTTCGCCTTCGGACGGTGCGGCCTCCGGCGCCTGGGCGCAACCTGTGGCGGCGAGCGCCGTGAACACCGTCACGAACACCGCAACGATGAACACCGCGGCCCTGTTGCCCCGCGGCGAAAGTGTGGAGTTCATGACGCATCCTGGCTTTCAGTCGATGCAGCGGTGCCCTGGCCGGTCCGCGCGCTGGGTGCTGGCTTCGGCTCGAACCGAAGCAGCACGGCGGGCACAACAAACAGGGTGAAGAAGGTTGTTGTCAGCAGGCCGCCCCAAATGATCACGGCGAGCGGAAGAATGATCTCCGTACCTACGACGCCGCCCAGAAGGACCAGGGGCAGCAGCGCCAGGGCTGTTATCACGGTCGACATCAGGACAGGTCCCAGCCTCTCCCTGGTTCCGCGGACCACCAGCGCAGGCCAGGGCGCCGAAGCGTCTCTGGCCCGGAGGCTCCGGACCTGGCCCGTCAGCAGGAGGGCGCCGCGGACGGCTATTCCCAGCACTGCGGCGAAGGCGACCAGGGCCACCAGCGAGTTGACCCCGCCCGTGGCCTGGGCGGCCAGCACACCGCCGGACAATGCCAGGATCAGACCCAGGAAGAGCGGGGCGGCGAGCCGCCAGCTCCCCGTCGCCGTCTGCAGCAGCACCAGGATGCCGGCCGCGGCAACCGCCGCGAGCAGCCAGAGCCACTGGTAATTGCCTTGCTGCTGGGCGTATTGGGTGAGGATCTCGGCATGGTAGGAAATCGGGAACTGCATCTGCTGCAGGGCCGTGTTGATGTCTGCCTGGATGTCGCCCAGCGGACGGCCTTGGATCTCGGCCTTCACATCGATGCGCCGCGAGGTGTCGTCGTGCAGGATCACGGACTCGTTCCCGACCATGGTCACCTGCGCGACGTCGCCGAGGCGGGCGTGGCCGCCGTTGGGGGTGTCAATGATCAGGTTGCGGACGCTGTCAAGGCTGCTGCGGGTGGCCGCATTCCCCTTCACGATGACCGAGAAGACCTTCTGCTGTTCGTAGAGGTTGCCGACTTCAATGCCCTGCAAAAGTGCGGCAGCCGCCCGCCGTACATCACCGGGGACGACGCCGGCCTTCTGGGCCGCAGCCAGGTCCACTTTGACCTCGGCGATCGGCTGTTCGGCGGGCAGGTCGATGTGGGGATTGACCACACCGGCCGTGTGCTCAAGAATCTGCTGCACCTCCGCGGCCTTCTGCCGCAGAATCGCCGGGTCCAGGCCGAAGACGCGGACGGCAAAGCCGCTGTCCGCTTCTTCCCGGATCTGGTCGATGCGTTCCTGCGGGTAGGTGGAGACCTTGCTGGTCAGGCCGGCATAGCCGGTGATCACGCGGTCGACGGCGGCGGCCGTGTCGGCGTAGGACGCGTCGGGGGCCACGGTCACCCACAGCTCGCCGGAGCTGACGTCACCGACCTGATCCGAGGTGATGGCACGCCCGACGTGTCCTCCGACGTTGGCCACGCCTTGCACGGTGCGCAGTTCCACGGCCGCCGCCTCGGTGATCCGGCTCATTTCCTGGTCCGACGTGCCGGCTATAGCGCTCCAGTGAACTACAAGGGTCTTGTCCGCGAGCACCGGCACCACGGGACGTGTCCCGGCCAGCTGGGGTGCGAGTGCCAGTCCGGCCAGCGCGACCACCGCCGCGGCGGCGAATACCCACCGCGTCTTTCGCGTCAGGCGCGTCACGGTCCGGCCGTACCGGCCTTGCAGCCGCGCCAGGGAACGGCGTTCCGGCGCCTTGGAGCCGACCGGAAGGACGAACGCGAGTGCCGCCGTGACCGTGAGTGCCACGATCATCGAGACGACCAGGGCGAGCAGATAGCTCTGGACCAGTGGTCCGAACAGGGCACCGTTCTCACCCCCAATAAAGAGCGCAGGCATGACGGCCAGCGCCATGATCAGCAGCGAGTAGAGGATCGGCGTGCGGACTGCCCGCAGGGCCCCCGGGATCACTGAGTCGCGTCGTTGCTGGTCCTGTGCCTGTGCCTGTGCCTGTGCCGGGGCGGCCTGCGATCCGCTGTCGCCGGAGGCGAGGACTGCCCTGGCCGCGGCGCTGCGTGCCCGCGCTATGCCGTTCAGGTCTTCCGCAACGTCGCCTACCATGACGGCCACGGCCAGCACCATGCCGGCCAGGACCATGGTGTTCATCCCGGTTCCGCGCAGATCGAGCACCAGCGCTGCAGCGGTCAGCGACACGGGAATCGTGATCAGGCTGATCAGGGCCGTGCGCCAGGAACGGAAGAAGGCGCCAAACAGGGCAACGATCAGCAGCAGCGCGATCAGCGCAGCGATACCGAGCGTCCCGACCTCTTCGTCGATAAAGGAGGCCTGGCGGTACACGCTGGTATCAACCGTGACTCCGGGCAAGCCGGGCTGGAGCTCGCGGAGGACCTCGTCAACGCCGCGGGTCACGTCCATCGTGTTGGTCTCCGGGAACTTCTCGATCACCAGCAGCAATTCGGCTTCATTGCTGAGCAGGGCGTCGCCGATCAGGGGCTGGTGGTCGGTTGACACCGTGGCCACGTCCTTGAGCAGGAGATTGCCGGGTCCCTGAAGGGGAACCTGGCCCAAGTCCTCCGGCGTGGTGATCGGCAGGACATGCTGGACGCCGATCCGTTGGTGGCCCGTCTCAAAGAAGCCGCCGGTGCCAGGCGTGGATGCCTCCAGGTAGCTCAAGGGCGACACCCACACTGAGTTGCCGGTGGTCTTGATGACTTCGTCCAGCGTGACGCCCTTGGCCTCGAGCTGCTCAGGATCCACCAGGACTTGAAGCTGCTGGTCGCGCTGGCCCCAGATCGCCACGTTCGCGACGCCGGGCACGGCCAGGAGCCCCGGCTTTATGGTCCAGCGGGCCAGGACGGACATGTCGATGGCCGACATGGCCTTAGACGTCAGCCGGATCATCATGACCCGGCTGGTCGAGGACAGCGGCTGCATGAGCACAGGCGCTGCCGAAACGTTGGGCAGTGCGCGCGCCTGGGTCAGCCGCTCCGAGACCAGCTGACGCGCGCGAAAGAGGTCTGTCCCCGGCTTGAAGACCATCTGAATCGAGGACAGGCCGGGCACGGATTTGGACCGGATTGCCTCAACCCAGGCCACCCCGTTCAGCAGGTCGGCCTCCATGGGGGAGGTGATGAGTTGCTCAACCTCGGCGGCCGAGAGTCCCAGGGCTTCAGTCTGGATCTCTACCTGCGGCGGGGCGAATTCCGGGAAGGTGTCCACGGACATGCTCGGCAGGGTGGTGAGCCCGAGGGCAAGGATTCCTGCCGCAGCGGCGAGGACCAGCAGCCGGAACTGGAGGGTCCAGCGCACGATTGCACTCATCATGGCCGGTACCCCGCAGGCCTCACAGTGATGCCGGGGCTTGCGGAGTTACGGCCCCGTCGGCGTCGCCGGTGGCCCGGGCCGGCGGGCCCGGCCAGCGGGGGGAGCGGGTGGCGCCGTCCGGCCGCGGAACCGATCTCCGGGAAGAGGGTGCTGAATGCTTTTCCTGCTTCACAAAATGCCTGATTGATGCTCACGGCGCGGCTCCTCAATCCAATGCCTAGCGCCCTCCAGCCGACAAGAGCCATAATGATCTTCGGGCACACAGGCGTCAATAGAGATACAGGTGATCGCCATGAAGGCAGTCGCAGGGGACCGCATCATCATCCGGGGGCACACGGTCGAGTCCACGGACCGGCACGGCCTGATCCTTGAGGTGAGGGGGGTCGATGGTGCGCCGCCGTACCTTGTCAGGTTCGACGACGGCCACGAGACGATCATGTTTCCCGGCGGTGATTTCGTCGTCGAACGGCCCGGGAGCGGGCCCTAGACGTATGGCCCTGGAAACTCGGCCCTAGAAACTCGACGAGCTCCCGGACCCGGAGAAGCTGCCGCCGCTGGACCCGTACCCGGTGGTGGTGCCACCGCCGCGCGCGCTGCTGACGCTGCTGACGCCGGTGGTGAAGCCGGTGTTGAAGCTCGGGACCGAGAAGAAGTAGTAGGACGGGTACACCGTTCCGAGGATGCTCGGCTCGTACGCGCGGCCATATCTGGCCTTGGTCCCCGCCTGCGCGCTGACCATTTCCTGGCGCATAAGATCGGCTTCCTTGTCATTGCGGGCATAGGCGTCGATCAAGGTGTCTGCATGGTTCTTCAGGAGTTCCGAGAGGTGGGTCCGGGCGTCACGCAACCGGTCCAGCGCCGTCTCGGGTGTGATCGAGCCGTCCGCCAGTTCCGCCGACCAGCGCTCCATATCACTCCGGCTTTCATCGCGGAAGGACAGCAGGGCCGCCGCCGTCGCTGAAGTTCCCTCGGCGCTGCGCTGGCTAAGCAGGCTTTCCAGGCCGTCCAGGTCACTGCGGAACGGCGCGAGCTGGCGGTCCCAGGCGGCAGGCCAGGTTGAGCCCCGGTTGAGCAAGGCATTGGTATCGGCGATCACGTCGTCCAGCGCGTCCAGTTCTGCCGCGGCGTCGGCGTAGCTCCGGACCAGTTTGAGATTGGGCCGGCGGCTCAGGTCCCGGCTGCTGAAGGCATGTACCTGGTTGGAAAGTTCGGTGGCTGTGTTGTAGCGGTTCACGAACGTGCGGTGTTTCTCCAGCACCGTGCTCCCGTACCGCGACGACTCGGGAATGGTGCTGGCGTTGAGCTCGGTGACCTGCAGGTCCATGCTGACGTTGGCGTAGCTGGCGTCGCCCCGGGCCAGGTCCTTCCGGCTGGACACCCGGGTCCGCCACCGCACGATCAGCCACGCTGCAGCCGCGCAGACTGCGGCCGCCACCGCCGCCCAGGCCGTGACGAGGAAAGCCGTGGAACGGTACCACGGCTGATTGATGAGTTCGGCGCCGCGGCGGATCCCGGCAATGGTGCCGTCGGTCCACTGCGCATCCCGGAGCAGTTCCTTGGAAGCGTTCTGGATGTCCTCGCGCTGTTCGGGCGAGACCTTCCGGTCCTCACCCATGTACGTCCCCACATGCCGGCCCACCGGATCGAGGGCGAAGATGAACAGCCCGTCGGCCCACTTCTGCCCGTCGGCGCTGATCCATTCGGGATGTTCGGTGCGGGCGAACCGCAGGACTTCCGCGTTCAGGTTGTCCGCGGCCGTGCCGTTGTACGTGTAGATCGCTACTTTGGTGGGCTCGTAAAAGTCGGTGGACTGTACTGCCGGCAGCAGCGTCTTTTGATCCAAAACGCCGGCGCGGTCTTCAACCACGACGGCGGTCGGCGTCACGGCGAGCGCCGCGGGGGCTCCGCCGAGAAGGCCGGCTATCAGCACAACCACACCGGCGAGGGCTTTGCGCAGGATTCCCATTTTCCGAGCGTAGTGGCTGGCTCCAGCGGCGTCGACGCAGACGCCGCTGAAAGGGGACGAAAGACATCATGACCGTGGCTGGCCCTGAGTCCATACTGGCGGCATGAGCCCGCAGCCAGAACGACTGCCTGAAGGTCCGCAGCCTGACGGGCCACAGCCGGAGGAATCCCGGCCGGAGGAAACTCTGGAACCTCGGCCCGTCCGGCCTGACCGGACCCTGCTGGCCATCTTGGTTGCGATCGCGGTGCTCGTGATGGTCGCGCTGACGGTTGTGCTCACCCGCGGGGAACCTGCGCCTCTGGCGGAGTCAACGCCGGCAGGGGTTGCGCAGCGTTATGCCGCCGCCGCCATTGCCGGGGATGAGGCGGCCGCCGCCGCGTACTTGACTCCCGCCGCGCGGAACAAATGCAGCGCCGAGGCACGCCCTGTGGCCCGGAATCTGCGCGTCACGCTGGTTTCCACCACCGAGCGGCCGGAATCCGCAGACGTCAGGGTGCTCATCACCGTGTCAGAGCCGGGCGGTCCCTTCGGCAGCGCCGAATATCAGGTCGAGGACGTCTTCGACCTCGTTCGGTCGGGGAACGGCTGGCTGATCGACACCGCACCCTGGCAGCTGAGCGTGTGCCCGGGCCAGGTGAAGCGATGAGCGCCCAACGGACCGTGCGTCGGCTGATCACCTACGCACTGCTGTTCGCGCTGGTGGTGACCGCCGCCGTCGGGCTTGGCGGACTGCTGGGCCGCCTTCTGGTGGCGGGGACGGAACTGGCCTCGGACGATGTCTCCGGGCTCGCGCGCTCGCTGGCTTTCGCCCTGATTGGCGGCCCGCTCGCGGCAATCTTGTGGTGGGCGGTGTGGCGGCGGCTCGAGGACCCGGAGGAGCGGTCCGCCGTCGGCTGGGGTCTATACGTGGCTGGCGCCTACCTGCTTGCCCTGCTCATTGCCTCCACCAACGTGCTAAACACGCTTTCCGCGCTGATCGGCGGGGATGGCCCGGGATGGCGGCTGTCCTTTGCCGCCTCCCTGGTGTGGGCTGCGGTCTGGGTCTGGCACCGGTGGATGTGGCGTCACCCCCGAAAGGGTCCGACAGCCCTGGCCGACGTCCCCACGGTGCTCGGCTCGGTGCTGGGGCTCGTGCTGGCCGTGGGCGGCGCCGTCTCAGCCTTGTCCACCCTGTTGGACGCCGCCCTGCGGGGTGCCGCGACTGAAGCATCGGTGGGCAAGCAGTGGTGGGTTTCGGCGCTGCAGTCCCTGGTCTGGGCTGCCGGCGGAACCGGTATCTGGTGGTGGCATTGGAAACACGACGGCGGGCGAAAGCTGCGGACCGGGCTGGCCGAGGTCGCGCTCATCACGGTCGGCGTGCTCGGTGCGGGCGTGCTCACCCTGGCCGGATCCGGCGTTGCGCTCTTCGTGGTCCTCCGGCTGTTGTTTGACCGTACCGAGCCGCTGGTGCTCCTGCTGGAGCCACTCGCGCCGGCCGTGGCCGCGGCTGCCATCGGCTCTCTCGTCTGGGTCTACCACGGCAACATCGCGCGCCGGCGGTCGGATGCCACCGTGCAGGGCGGCAGGCTGGTGACCTCCGGCGTAGCCCTCGTCGCGACAGCGTCCGGGATCGGCGTGATCGTCAACTCGGTCCTCGCCATGACGTCGACGCCGCTGGCCGGCGCTGGGGCGCGGACGCTGCTGCTCGCGGGAGTCAGCTCCCTCCTGGTGGGCGGACCGGTCTGGTGGCTCGCGTGGCGGCCACTGGAGCCGGTGGCTGTGGCCGGCGCCGGACTGAACGCACGGCGAATCTACTTGGTCGCCGTGTTCGGCCTGAGCGCCGTGGTGGCAGTGGTCACGCTCCTGGTGATCGGCCTCCGGATGTTCGAGTTCTTCCTGAGCGATGTCAGCGGCGGAAGCCTCATCGAACAGATCCGCGCACCCCTGGGGCTTCTGGTCGCCACTGGGCTCGTGTTCGGATACCACTTTGCGGTGTGGCGGCAGGACCGAACTGTTCTTGCCGCTTCTGGCCTTGCCGCGGCCGGACCGGTGCGTCCGCGGACGATCCATCGCGTGATCCTCGTGGCGGGTTCCGATCCCGAGCCGTTGCGCCGTGTCATCGACGAGGTCACGGGGGCTGGTGTCACAGTCTGGAAGCGGGCCGACGGCAGTGCTGTTGGCGTTGCTGGCGGAGAGGAACGGAGGGCTGGCGGTACGCAGGAAGAGCAGCTGGCCGCCGCACTCGAAGGCGTGGCGGCTGCCAGGGTCCTCGTCGTTGCCGACCAGCACGGGGGCATCGACGTCATCCCACTGCAGGGCTGACGGGCGGCCATCCGATGGACTCTGGTCAGCCCGTTGCGGCAGCGCTAGTCTGTTCCGTGCCGGCTCCCCGGCCGGTCACAGCGATTGAGAAATCAGGGATGCACGATGGCTGGCAAGTTTGAGGTTTACAAAGATAAGTCCGGCGGATTCCGGTTCCGGCTCAAGGCCTCCAACGGCGAGGTGATCGCCTCCTCGCAGAGCTACAAGACCAAGGCAAGCGCCATGGGCGGCGTCGAGTCCGTCAAGAAGAACGCCGCGTCGCCGGTCGTGGACCTTACGGAAGCGGCCGCCGAGGCGGGGTGACCCGCCTGTCCTGCGCCTAGTCGGGCCGGCCACCGCCTAGGATTGCGGCATGTCTACCTACGAAGTTACCCGCAGCGCAGTCATTCCCGCACCGGCCGAGGACATCTTTCCGCTGGTTAACAGCTTCCACGAATGGACCAAGTGGTCTCCGTGGGAGTCAGTTGACCCTGCCATGGAGCGGAACTACTCCGGCAGCGAATCCGGCGTCGGCGCCAAGTACGCCTGGAGCGGGAACCGCAAGGCAGGCGCCGGCACCATGGAAATTGTCGATACCGCCGAGCCGCGCAACATCAAGATCCGCCTGGAGTTCACCAAGCCCTTCAAGGCCGTCAATCCCACCACTTTCACGTTCGCCCCTTCCGGCAGCGGCACCCAGGTCACCTGGACCATGACCGGGGAGAACAAAGGCATCGGCAAGGTCTTCGCGCTGTTCATGAACATGGACAAGATGGTCGGCGCAGACTTCGAAAAGGGCCTCGCCTCGCTCGCTGGCGCCGTCGCCCAGCGAAAAGCCTGAGCCGGGACTCCGCGGACCGCCACCTGACGGCCCGCAAATCCCGGTGACAGTGGGAATTGGGGCCGTCAGGGCTGCTCTGCGGTCCTGACAAGTTCGGGGTGATGAATCCGGGCGACCTCGGGGTGGGCCCGCAGCCAGCCTTTGAGCACGTTGGCGCCGTAGGACGCGAGCATCGGATTGTCCGGATCATCCGTGAGCCCCCGGGACCGGGCCGCGAGTGCGGGCGGAAGCGGCACCGGCTCAATGACGGCGTCGAGCCGGGGCGAGAAGAAGAAGGGGACCGTGTAGCGGTCGACTCCGGGCGGGGGCGCCTCGACGCGGTGGATGGTGGCCGCCAGGTAGCCCTGGGTGGCGACTTCCAGCATTTCCCCGAGGTTGACCACCAAAGCCCCCGGAGTCGGCTGCACCGGAATCCAGCTGTCGCTGCCCGGCGGGAGCACCTGCAGGCCGCCGACCTGATCCTGGAGCAGCAAGGTGACGAAGCCGTAGTCCGCATGGGCGCCCACTCCCTGGGGTCCGGCATCCGCGACGACGCCGCCGACGTAGTGGACAAGTTTGGCCATCCAGGCCGGTGAGTCCCGGAACGGTTCGTCGAAGTAGCCTTCCGGCAGTTGCAGTGACACGGCAATGGCGCTGAGCAATTCTGCGCCAACGCGGGACATGCGGTCCGCCCAGGCCATGCATACGGTGCGCAGCTCGGGCAGCGCCCGGTCCGGCATCAGGTTTGGTCCCTGGACCAGCCAGTACGGCTGATCCGGCGGGTAGTTCTCGACGGCGGGGCGCTCGGGCCCGAAGTCGAGCTGCTCGCGGGCGTCCGGCCGCCCCTGGGTGATTTCATGGCCCAGCCGCGTGTAGCCGCGGAAATGGGGTGAGAGCCGGTTGTCGAGTTCGAGCCTTGACTCAAGCGGGAGCTCGAAGAACCGCCGCGTGACGTCGAAGAGTTCGTCCACCTCGGCGGCAGAGGCTCCGTAACCCGTCAACTGGAAGAAGCCCACCCGGTGCGTGGCGTCGCGCAGGGCATCAATAAACGCCGGGTCAAACGTGCCGTCCTGACCTCTGGCGGTGCTCAGGTCCAGGAGCGGAATGGAATCCGATGGTGCGCTCATGAGTGCAAACTACCACCACAGCATTCACTACTGAACGGTAGGCCAGCCCCGGGACCGGAAACGCCGGCGTCGCGCGTTCCCGGCCGCGGGTTCCCTGGTCTCACGGCCACGGCCACGGTCTCACTGCCGCTGCCTCACAGCCACAATTCAGGGTCCTCGCGGGATTTCTTGACCGCGGTGTGAAAGAGTGCAACCACTGGAGCCGCCAAGGCCACGCTGATCGGTCAATCAGAAAGCCGGAATCCATGAGCCGGAATGCCACGAAAACTCATCGACGAATCGCCGTGCGGCTGCTGGTTGCAGCAGTCCTGGTGGTGTCGGCTGCGGCCTGCGAGCCGCCGCCGGGCGGCGGCCCGGGTCCCACGTCCGGGGGTACGGCCACCGCGGGCGCCGGGTCGAAGCCGGGGCACGTGTTCGTGATCAATCTCGAGAACAAGGGCTACAACGAAGTGTGGGGCGCAGGCTCTGAAGCCCCGTACCTGTCGCAGACGCTTCGCAGCCAGGGCGTCCTCCTTTCCGAGTACTACGGGATCGCCCACAACTCGCACCCGAACTACTTGGCCCAGATCTCCGGGCAGGCGTCCAACGCGATGACCCGCGCCGACTGCCCCACCTACGCCCCGTTCCGTCTGACGGGGACCGCCTCGCTGGGGCAGGCGGAGGGCACCGGGTGCGTGTATCCGGCGTCGGTCCCTACAGTGGCCGGGCAGCTCAGCACCGCCGGCAAGACCTGGAAGGGCTACATGGAGGACATGGGCACGCCATGCCGGCATCCCGATCTTGGCTCGAGGGACACAAGTCAGCGTGCCGAAGTGGGAGACCAGTACGCTACCCGCCATAACCCCTTCGTGTACTTTGAATCCATCACCTCGTCACCGGAATGCCAAAGCAATGTGGTGGATTTTGGCGAACTCGCCGGTGACCTCCGGTCCGTGGCCACCACGCCGAACCTGTCCTACATTTCGCCCAATCTCTGCAATGACGGCCACGACAGCCCCTGCGTCGATGGCAGCGCGGGCGGACTGGCCGCCGCCGACAGTTGGTTGAGCCGGCAGGTCCCGGCGATCCTGGATTCCCCGGCCTTCAAACAGGACGGGATGCTGGTCATCACCTTCGACGAATCCGAGGGCAAGACTCAGGGACCGGCAGGACTGCTGCCCGGAGGGACCGCCGGCGGAAAAGTAGGAGCCCTTGTGCTCTCACCCTTCGCTAACGGCGGAACCACCTCGAACACGCCCTACAACCACTTCAGCCTCCTGGCGAGCATCGAAGACGCCTTCTCCCTCCCGCGCCTGGGGTACGCCGGGGCGCCGGGCCTGAGCAGCTTCGGCGAGGACGTCTTCAACGCCGGTTCCTAGCGGCAGCGCCGGCCGCCGGGACCGACCTGGCAGGAACGGCCGCTAGGGGGCCGCGGGTGCCGCACCATTGCCGTTGACCTCCTGGCCGTATTCGGCCGAGATCAGGATGGGAAGGTGGTCCGAGGCGCCGCGGGGCAGCGTTTCCACGCTTTCGATCTCGAGGCCCTGGGAAGTGGCAAAGTCGAAATGGCCCTTGAAGACTTTGTACCGGGTGTAGGTCCGGCGGTCACTCATCGTCAGATCGTAGCCGGCGTCCTTCATCTGCGCTGTCAGGGTCTTGGTGAAGAACGGATAGTTGAAGTCACCCACCATCAGGGACATCAGGCCTCCGCCCATGCTGAGCAGCTCGGCGTGGGCGGCATGGATCTGGTTCCGCCGCAGCGAGTTGGACGCCGTCAGCGGTGCCGCGTGGAAGGATGCGATAACGAGCCCGTGATCGGTCTCGTTGTCGGTCACGCGCGTGCCGATAAGCCGCTCGTGCGCGGGGGAGAGGACGCGGTCGTGCATGGACTTCTTGAGGGCGAAGGTCTTGGTCTCGTAGGCCGTGAAACGGCTCATGCGGTAGTAGATCGCCAGGCCCAGCCGGTTGCCCTTGGTGGAGTCGGCCAGGTGCAGATCCCCGATGGTTTCCGGCAGATCGTCCGTGTCGCACTCCTGGAGGCACAAAGCATCAATCTCGAAATCGCGGGCCAGATCGACCAGCTCGCCGCTGGCCGCGTGCTTGCGGAGGTTGTAGCTGATGACTCTAAGCAGGGGGAGCACCTCTTCGGTGGATAGTGGTTGAAACCTCACCCGAGTCTACCTAGTCGGGGTGGATCGAGTGGGAATAACCGCAACGCGAATCCGGATCCAAGCCCGAAACGCAGCAGCCGGCGAGTCCTCCGCCGGCCGCTGTGTTCACTGTGTCGGCGGTGCCAGGCGAGCCTTCTGTGTTCAGGGGCGGCCGCCGGGGCCACGCGCCGCGGTGTACTCCCCGGCGGTGACTGTGCCCTGCTGCTGCGCGCCGTCAAGGGATCCCTCACCCAGGCCCGCAGTCACCTGCGCCGTTCCGCCGGTGTAGACGGTGTACTGCTCGCCGGCTGTTATCGCGGCGGAGGAAAACACGAGGGAAGCCGTCTGCTTCGAGGTCACGAAGGTTGCCACTGCCTGGCCGCTGGAATCGGCCAGCTGGATGGTTGTCCCGGCCGGTACCGCCGTGGCCAGGGTGACCTGGGCCCCGGACTGCGTCGAGGACGTTCCCGGGGTTACCGCCATGCCGGCGCTTCCGGCCGCCGCGACGGTGCCGCCGCTGACGGCGAGCTCACCGTTGACGTCCAGCGCGCCGTTGCCGTCGTTGCTTGGCCCGTTAACGACCACGGTGCCGCCGCTGATGCTGGCGTTGCCGTTGGAGTCCAGCCCGTCGCCCTCGGAGTTGATGGTGACCTCGCCGCCGCTGATGTCCACGGAGTAGTCGCCGACGCTGTCACCCCCGCCCATTCCGCCGCCCATCCCCCCGCCTTGGCCGCCGCCCTGGGCGGTGCTGGAGCTGCCGCCGGCGGCGTTCACTCCGTCGTCGTTGGCGGTGACGTTCACCGTACCGCCGCTGACGGCGATGTGGGCGGCTTCGAGGCCCTCTTCGGATTCTGCCACCGTGACGGTGCCGCCGGTGACTGTCAGCTGGCTGAAGGCCTTGACGCCGTCGTCGCCTGCCTTCACCGTCAGCGCTCCGCCGCTGACCAGCAGCCAGCCGCGCCCCTCGTCCGCGTCGTTGTCCGCCTTCACACCGTCGCCGCCGGCGGTAACGGTGTACGCGCCGTCCAGCAATACCGTGTAGTCCTTGCCCCTGATGCCGTCGTCCGCGGCATCCACACTGACGTTGCCTGCGGCGAGAACCAGGCCGTCCTTGGAGACGATGCCGTCGTTGTACCTGCCGTTCACCGTCAATGATCCGTTGCCGGCGATGGTCAGGTCGGCCATCGAATAGAGGGCGGCGTTGGGGGCGTACGTTCCCTGATCCGCATAGCCGGCGGCGTCTTCGATGGCGTTAGTGCTTCCGTCCTCGAGGTAGACGATGGCCTCGTTGGCGCTCTGGACAACGAGCGGAGAGCCAGTGGAACTGCTGATGTTCGCCCCGTCCAGGATGATGCGCACAACGTCCTCTTCGCCGGCTGCGATGACCACCTGGCCGTCGGACAGGCTGCCGGAGAGCCGGTAGGTGCCGGCTGCGCTGATGGTCACCGTGTTGCCGGCGGCCTTGACGGCGTCCGACGTCGATCCGGCGGCCACGGTGGTGGCGCCGTCGCCAAGTGTCACGGCCACTTCCTTGGCAGGGTCCCAGGTGAGGTCATCGGAATCAAAGTGCGTGTCCTCCTCCGTGGAGGCGAGCGTGACGGCGGACTGGGTGCCCGACACTGTTGTGCCGGCCTGGCCGGTGGAGGAAGCCGTGCCGGGCACCGAGCAACCAGTAAGCGAGAGGGCGAGTGCCAGGGCTGCGACGGAAATGTAGTTGCGGAACGTGTTCATGGTGGGGCCTTGTCTGCTGAAGTGCGGGGGAAGTGGCGGGGAGGTTGGGGTGAGGCGGAAAGTTCGGCGTGGAGGTGGAAGTCAGGCGGCCGCTGCCGGAGTGAGGAGGAGGCTGCGTCGCAGTGTTCTGTTCCAGCGGTTGGCCGGCAGTTCGGGGCGCAGGGCGGCCATGCCGGTGGCGAACTTGGAGATGCGGCTGGGCCTGATGCCACTGGCCCATAGATGGCGGTCCAGCGGACCAGCCGTGGAGCCGGACTTGGTCTCCAGCACGAGCGAGCCGGCGAGGAGCCAGGAGCTCCCGCCCGGGCGGTGCCAGGTGACCGCCTCGTCGAGAGTGGCCCGGCTGTCCGATCCGGGCAGGAACAGCGTGGTGCGCCGGTAGCGGGTTTCCAGTACTGGTTCCAGTGGTCCGGACGGGACATCGCCGATGGTTGCCGCGAGCGTGTCGTTGACGTATTCGAGTCCCTCGGCCGTGATCCGGCTGCGGTCCCTCACGTCATATGGGATGCGGTCCTTGACGGTGGCTTCGCGGCTGCCTTCCGTTTTCACTTCCAGGAAGCTGGCGGCGCTGTCCACGTAGGTCCGGGTGCGGATCTTGAAGCGCCGGCGCCGGCCCCTGGCCGCCAGCATGTAGCTGTCCAGTTGTGGGGTGTCGAAGTAGACGGAGTCGTAGTCAAACGTCCGTTTTCCGTCCATCTCCAGGATTCTGAGGTCGGCGTCGAAGGCCGCCAGCAGTTGCTTGCCCTGTTGGGCCGGGATGACGTATTTGCGGTCTACCCTGGTCTGCAGCGCCGCGGCGGCGTTCAGTTCCTCCAGCCCGATTGCGGGCAGGTGCCGGAGGTTGCCGGCAATGCCGGCGCTCATGCCGCACCGGCCGTGGTGGGAGCAAGCTGGTGCCGCGGCAGTTCCTCGCGGGTCCCAGGGCTTGCCGCTGCGCTGGGCAGGACGCTGCGGGGTGCGCCGCCGGGGAGATACGCGTAGCGGACGTCGACGATCGTCTTGTCGTTGACCAGGTCAAGTTCCTGCACGGTGGCTGAGTGGACTGTGCCGTGCAGGACCTCCTCGAGGCGGGCGAAGAGTTCCCCCTCGATGGCGATCGCCCGGTCCAGGACCACCGTCTGGTGGCGGTAGGCCGGCAGGACGCGGGGGTGGTCTCCCACGAACATCACCAGCAGGATCATGGCCATCAGGGACAGCGGCAGCCACAACGGCTCGATCGCCAGGCCCGAGATGAGTCCGAGGGCCAGGGCTGAGAAGTAGTAGGCCACTTCGTGCTGGGCCAGTTCGGTGGAGCGGAGGCGGATGATGGAGAGGACGCCGAAGAGACCGAGGCCGAGCCCGATCCCGGCGGCCGAGCCGGAGAGGGCGGCGGCCACGGCCATCACACCCACGTTCATGCCGAGGTAGGACACCACGAGGTCGCGGCGGCGGTGCCGGCGCAGGTACAGGGCGAAGGTCAGGATGCTGATGGCGGCCAGATCGGCGGCGATGAGAATAAGGGGTGTCATGGAAGGCTCCGGAATCGGTGGGTGGATTGATGTCCACGATTCCCGCTGAGGCTGTGCGGGAACTGTGCCGGGACCATGGCGGGTATATGCGTCGGGTCTACTGCTCCCGCATGGCTGGCGGCCAGATCTTTGGTCCGGTCTGCGGCCGGCTGTTCCCGGGCGAACAGGAACCGCTGCTGCACGCAATAGCTGACCGCGAGCAGCGCAGCCTCCACCAGGAGCTTCGCCGGAACCGCCGCGACGGCCAACTGGTCCAGTGCCGACATCAGGGCCAGGTTGGCGGCCAGGAGGGTGAGGACCAAGGCGAAGTACCGGGCACCGGTCCGCGCGGCCGGGCGCTCGCGGCCATGGCGGAACACCAGGTGCCGGTTGACGAGGAAGTTCGCCGCCGAGCTCATGCCCCGGGCGCCGACGACGGCGAACAGGACCGAATCGGTGACCGCGTTGAGGACAAGGAACGCGGCGGTGTCGATGATGAACGCGGCCAGGGAAGAAGCCAGGAACTTCAGCAGGGGTGCGTAAATCCGAACCGAGTCCGCCAGGGGTCGGAAGTGCGAGCCCGAGTTGTGATCAAGATAGACGGTAGCGATCCCGACCGTCCGGATCTGGTAGCCGGCCTGCTTGGCCTCGAGCAGGAGGTTGAGTTCGTACTCGTAGCGCTCGCCGGGGACGCCCCTGAGCCACGCGAGCATCGCCGCCGGGTATCCCCGGAGCCCGGTCTGGGTGTCGGAAAGGTGTTCCCCGGTGGCCAGCCGGAACAGCCAGCGGGTGGCGGTGTTACCCAACTTGCTGCGGGCAGGGACGTTGCCGCTGAAGTTACGGGTGCCGAGGACCATCGCGTCCGGCGCCGCAGGCAGCTGTTCGGCGACCCTGAGAATGTCTTCAACGCGGTGTTGGCCGTCGCTGTCGGCGCAGACCACTTCGCGGCCCGGGAAGCGGTCCGCGATGAAGTCGAATCCCGCCTTCAGCGCATGGCCCTTGCCCCGGTTTCCGGCATAGCCGATGACCGTGCACCCGAGCCCGGTTGCGCCGTCGAACACCGGCTGGTAGTCCGGGCCGCTGCCGTCATCGACCACCACAATGGTGAGCTTCGGAGCCGCGGTAAGGATCGAGTGGATCAGGCGGAGCAGTTGCTGGTCCGGCTCGTAGGCGGGGATCAGGATGATCATGGCCCCGGCTCACTGCCCGATGTAGAGGATGTCGGAAGTGCCGCGTTCCTTGCCCTGGCCCAGCGGGCTGTTGACGAGCTGGCCGTTGAAATACATGGTGGAGGAACCGCCTCCGTCCAGGTTGTATGCCGTGGTGGCGCCGAGGTCCTGCATGATTCCCGCGAGTCCGGTCATGGTGACGCCGGCGCTGTAGCCCGGGCTGCGCCCGTCCACCACGACGAAGACGAGGTGGTTGGTGCCGATGATTCCCACGGCTGTTCGGGGCTGTTCGCCTTGGATGGAGTGGTTGCCGACGTTCGTATCCACCTCCACGTCCTCGATGCCGTCCACCACCTGGCCGTCCTCAAGGACGGCCGGTCCGAAAGACAGCGTGTTCCAGACGCCGTCGGCCACGAGCTGGGCGGCCGTGGTGCTGGTTTCGTCGTAGACCTTGACGGTGCCGTCCCGGTAGAAGGCCAGGCCCTGGCGGGCGCCCTCGTCGCGGTAGACGACGCCGTTGCGGATGACGATTCCGGTGTCCCGGAAGCCGTAGTAATCGCCGTTGATGGCGAAGACGGCGTTGTGGTCGGCCGCGGTGTCCGAGGTGGTCTCCGTGATGTTCTCGCCGAAGCTGTTGTTGGCAAACGCGGACTGCAGGACGGTGGCGTCGCTCAGGACGACGTCGGCCACGTAGTAGGTCACGGTGCTGTCGCCGCTGCCGGTCACGACGGTGGAGATGTTGATGCTTGAGTCGGCCGATGAGTACGAAGTGTCCGTGGTTTCGGCGGCTGTGTTTGCTGTGTTTGCTGTGTCCGCAGCGCCGGACGTCACGCCCTGGCTCGCCTCGTAGGCTGCGACGTCGGAGATTTCGACGTGCTCGAAGACGAAGCGGTCCAGCGCCCACGCTGTGGCGCCGCCCGCGGAGAGAGTCAGGGCCAGGGCTCCGGCCAGCACGGCGCGCCGCACGCGGCCGCCCTTACGGTGTTTGGTCTTGTCAGGAGTCATGCACTATTTCTAGGCACCGGACTTATACCGGCCATGAGCCCTTGTATAGCGGGAGCTGTGAAAGGGCAGCTGGCGCCGGTAGGGGCGGGACCGCGGGCGCGGTGGTGTGGCAGGGTGCCGCCGGCGCGACGGGATAGTGTGTTCTGGAATCACCAGCCACGCGAAAGGGCGGACGTTGACTGCTGCACTACCGGAACTTGCCGAGGGCGATTTCTACTATGAGGTTCTGGGGGAAGGGCGATTCCGCTCCACTATCCAAGCCCAGGGCGCCTGGAACGAACATGAGCAGCACATGGCCCCCGCATCCGGCATCATGGCCGATTGCCTGGCCCGGCATGAGCCCCGCGAGGACATGCGGATGGCACGGCTCAGCTATGAAATCCTCGGGCTGATCCCGGGCGGCGAGTTCGAGGTCGTGACCTCCACCCTGCGCCCTGGCCGGACCATCGAGCTGGTGCAGGCCGAGCTCGTAGCCGGCGGCCGCACGGCGATCCGCGCCACGGCCTGGCGGATGATCACCTCGGACACGTCCGCCATCGCGGCTTTCGAGGATCCCCGGATCCCCGCGCCGGAGGACTGCGAACCGTACGACGCCGCAAGTATCTGGCCCGGCGGTTACATTGCCTCACTGCACATGCGGATCGCCGAGGGCCACCGGGCGGGCTCGGGGACGGTCTGGCTCCGCACCGACTATCCGCTGACTGACCGGGCAGACAGCGGCGACCTCGCCCGGCTGGTCGGCCTGGTGGACACGGCCAACGGAATCGCCGCGCGGGTCCCGCCGGGCAAGGGCAGCTATGCCTTCCCCAACCTGGACCTGCAGATCCACATGTACCGCCAGCCGGAGGGCGAGTGGCTGGGGCTGGATAACGAGGTTTCATTCGGCACGGACGGGATCGGGCTGACCTCCACGGTGCTGCATGACCTCACGGGCCCGTTCGGGCGCGCCGAACAGATCCTGACGCTGCGCAAGTCCTAGCTCGGGCGGACGGTCCTAGTTCGTGCGGAAGACGAGCCAGCCGGCCAGCGTCGCCAGGGCCGTCAGCGCGGCGCCCCAGAGGATGTCGACCACAACCAGCTGCCACGGCCAGGTCTTGAGGGTGGCGGCATTGGTGAGGTCGTAGGTGGCGTAGGCAAACGCGCCCAAGGCGGCGCCGTAGCCCACGGCGCTAAGCCAGCTGCCGCCGTCGAGCGCTGGCCGCAGGGCAAAGAACACGATCCCGGCAATGTAGATCACGTAGAACGCCACCGCGTACCCTAGATTGGGCCTGTCGGCCATCAGCTCACCAATCTGGCGGCGGTAGAACGGGTTCATCGTCTTGAGCCAGATGGCGTCGATGATGGCGAACGCGGCGGCTACGACGAGGAATTGCAGAATGACCATAAGGGAGCATAACAACATGCCGCAGGCGCCAGCCGGGCCCGGGACACTGACGGTGGTGCGGCAGTACGAATCACTCGGTGCCGCCGCCGATCTCGACTTCGCCCTCGGGCTCCTCCAGAAGGTCAAGACAGGCGCGTTGGGCCCCACCCTGCGGCTTTACCGGCCGGTTCCCACGGTCGCTTTCGGGCAGCGCGACACGCACCTGCCCGGGTTCGAGGCCGCCGCCGCGGCCTGCAGGCAGCTCGGCTTCGAACCGCTGGTCCGGAAGGCCGGGGGCCGCGCGGCGGCGTACCACGAGCGGACGCTCGTCATCGATCACCTGGAGCCCGATGCGGACGCGATTGCCGGGGCCAAGGGACGGTTTTCGCGCTTTGGCGAACTGCTCGCACAGGCGCTGCGCGACGCGGGCGTGCACGCCGGCGTCGGCGAGATCCCCGGGGAGTATTGCCCCGGCGAGTTCAGCGTGCACGGCAGCGACCCGGAGTCTCCGGAGCGCCGGATCAAACTGGTCGGCACCGCCCAGCGGGTGGTCGCCGGCGGCTGGCTTTTCAGCTCCGTGATCGTGGTGGCGGACTCCGCCCCGATCCGCGCGGTCCTGGAGGCGAGTTACGCCGCCCTCGGCCTCGAATGGGACCCGGCGACGGCGGGCGCGGCCGATGACCTCGTGCCGGGCCTCGACGTCGACGCTGTGGAGGCCGCGGTGATCGCCGCCTACGGGCGCTACGCCCCGCTGCGCTACGCGGAGTTTTCGAGCCTGCTCTGAGCCGGCTTTAGGGCCGGCCCTCAACCGGACGACGGCGTTCCGGCAGCGGCGCCAAGGACGCTGCCCAGGTTGCGGTACTTCGCCAGGCGCCGAGGGAGGAGTTCGTTGACTCCGGCGCTGGCGAGCGTGGCGAGTTCGTATTCGATGGCCCGGCCGAGGCGCCGGCAGAAGGCCTGCGCCTCGTCGGCGGCATCGGGGCGTTCATCCACGATGTGCTCCACGAGTCCGTTGGCGTGCAGGGATGCGACGTTGACGCCCTGGGCCTCAGACATGGCCGGGGCGAAATCCGTGTTCCGGTGGACAATGGCGCTGGCGCCTTCGGGCGGGAGCGGGGAGAGCCAGGCGTGCTGGGCCGCGATGGTGCGGTCCGCGGGCAGGAGGGCCAGTGCCCCGCCGCCGGCTCCCTGTCCGAGCAGCACGGACACCGTGGGCGCGTTGAGGCCGATCAGGTCGTGGAGGGAGCGGGCGATCTCGCCGGCCAGGCCGCCTTCCTCGGCCTCTTGGGACAGGGCGGCGCCGGCGGTGTCGATGATGGTGAGCAGCGGCAGCCGGAGTTCCTCGGCCAGGCGCATGCCGCGCCGGGCCTCCCGGAGGGACGCCGGCCCCATCGCCGACTGTCCCGATGCCGCCGTGCGGGAGGGCCTGGGCCGGGTGTTGCCGATGACTACGCAGGATTGCTGGCCGAATCGGGCCAGGGCCAGCTGGAGGCCGGGGTCCTTTTCGCCCTGTCCGGTGCCGTTGAGCGGGAGCACGTCCCGGGCGCCATACGCCAGCAGTTGCCGCACATCCGGGCGGCGGGGATCGCGGGAGATGCCGATCGACTCCCAGGCGCCGGCGCCGGACGGCTCCACGGACATGGTCGCGGGCGCGGAGATCGGTGCGTGGGGGCCGGTGACCAGGATGCTCAAGGCACGGTCGACGACGTCGGACAGTTGCCGGGGCGGGACCACCGCGTCAATCAGTCCTTTGTCGAAGAGGTTCTCGGCGGTCTGGACGTTTTCCGGGAACGGGGTGCCGTGGAGGGCCTCGTAGACCCGGGGTCCGAGGAAGCCGAGCAGGGCTCCGGGCTCGGCGGCGGTGATGTGGCCGAGGGATCCCCAAGAGGCCATGACGCCACCCGTCGTGGGATGCCGCAGGTAGACCAGGTAGGGCAGCCCGGACTGCCGGTGGGTGCGGACGGCGGCGCTGATCTTGACCATGGAGAGGAACGCGATTGTTCCTTCCTGCATGCGGGTGCCGCCCGAGGCAGGGCCGGCGAGGAGGGGCAGTCCTTCGTGGGTGGCCCGTTCGACGGCGTTGACGATCCGTTCGGCCGCGGCCTGGCCGATGGAGCCGGCGAGGAACCGGAACTCGCTGATGATGACGGCGACCCGGCGGCCACGGATGAGGCCAACGCCTGTGAGGACGGATTCGTCCACGCCGGTCTTTGCCCGGGCGGCGGCCAGTTCCTGCCGGTACTCGGGGCCGGGATCGGGGTCCACGATGGGCGCGTCCCAGCTCCGGTAGGAGCCGGGGTCGAGCACCGCGGCGATGAGTTCGGCGGCGTCCAGATGCCGGACTTTCTGCTGGGTCAGCATGCCGGGTGGCCTTCCTGGCCTGCACCTGTGGCTGTGCCGGATCCCGTGGCCGTGCGGGCTCCTGTGCCCGTGCCGGCTCCGGGGGCGGCTGTCAGCCCGAGCCACCGCCTGATCTGCTCCCCGTCCTGGTCCAGCAGCGGCGGTGCGGTGTGGGTCTTCAGCGTGGTTTCTGCGGTGCCGGCGGGGCTGAAGAACCGCAGCGGCGGGCCCGGCAGGCTCACGGTACCGAGGATTTTGTGGTCGACATCGATCACCAGGCCCTGCGAGTGGACCTGGTCCCATTCGTAGACTTCGTCCAAGGTTCTGACCTTGCCGGCCGGGATGCCGGCGTCGTTAAGCTTGGTGAGCAGCGGCTCAGCCTCGAAATCGGAGAACACCCGCTCCACTTCCTCGATGACTTTCTCGCGGTTGCGCACGCGGTCCGCGTTGCTGGCGAACTCCGGCCGCGCGGCGTCGATGCCGAATGTCGAGGCGAACGTGCTCCAGAGCTTTTCGCTTCCCACGCTGATCTGTACCCGGCCCTGCCGGCAGTGGAACAGACCGTAGGGGGCAATCGAGGGGTGGTGGTTGCCCTGGGCCCTCGGGATTTCCCCCGCAACGGTGGCCCGGGTGCCCTGGAAGGCGTGGACTCCGATCAGCGCCGCGAGGAGGGAGGTGCGGACGATCTGGCCCTGGCCGGTGCGCTCCCGCTGCAGCAGCGCGGCCAGGGTGCCGAAGGCCCCGTACATGCCGGCGAGGAGGTCGGCGATGGGGACTCCGACGCGTTGCGGATCGTCCGGCCCGGACCCGGTCAGGGACATCAGCCCGGCCTCGCCCTGGAGGATCTGGTCGTAGCCGCTGCGCCGGGATTCGGGCCCGTCGTGCCCGAATCCCGTGATGGAGAGGACCACCAGGGCCGGATTCAGGGCATGCATCTGCGCAGCCGAGAACCCGAGCCGGTCCAGGACGCCGGGGCGGAAGTTCTCGATGACCACATCGGCGCGCTCCAGCAGCTCACGCAGCACTGCCCGCCCGTCGTCGCTCTTCAAGTCCAAGGCAATGGATTCCTTATTCCGGTTGCAGGACAGGAAGTACGTGGCCTGCGGATCATCCTCCGGGCCCACGAACGGCGGGCCCCAGCCGCGGGTGTCGTCTCCGGTGCCGGGGTTCTCCACCTTGATCACCCGCGCGCCGAGGTCAGCCAGCATCATCCCGGCATGCGGGCCGGCGAGGGCTCGGCTCAGGTCCACCACGAGATAGCCGGTCAGGGGGCCTTCGGCGTCGGGCGTGGGTTCGGTGCTCATTGGCGTGTTCCTTCTCTGGTCGGTCTTTGCGGGTGCGTGCGGTGTGCTTGAGCGCTGGTTGGATTGCCGGCTACATCCAGCCGGTCACATCCAGCCGGGGACCACCATGACCAGCCAGGCGATGGCCGGCCCGACGGCGACGACGATGCCGCTGTACGCCAGGATCTGCTTGTAGAACCTGTCCTTGTCCACGTCCTCCGGCGCGTTGGCCAGGACCAGGGCGCCGTTGGTGGAGAACGGGGACACATCCACGATCGTGGAGGCCACGGCCAGGGCGGCGATCACGCCGACTGCGCCGACCTCGCCGGTGGCCAGGAACGGCACCGCCAGTGGAATGAGGGCCGCGAGGATGGCGGTGGAGGAGGCGAAGGCCGAGACGATGGCGCCGATGTAGCAGATCAGCAGGGCGGCGAGCAGGGGCATGCCAAGGTCAGCCACCCCGCCGGATACGAATGCGATGGTGCCGGCCTCTTCGAGGACGCCCACGAAGGTGAGCATGCCGCAGATGAGCAGGACGGTGGACCAGCTGATCTTGTTGACGGCGTCCTTCTGCGCTGCGGGGGACACGAGGGCGAGGACGATTGCGATGGTGATCGAAACGAAGCCGACATCCACTTTGAATCCGAGCGAGATGACAGCCAGGGCGACCAGACCCAGGATGGTGATGAGCTGGGGCAGGGACGCACGTGCGCCGTTGGCCGGATGCGCGCCGGCCCCGGCGGGACCGGCCGCCGGGGATGCACCGGAGCCGCCCGAGGTGCCTTTGGCCGAGACGCCGGCGGCGGAGATGTCGGAGCCGGAGCCCTGCAGCGTGACGCCGGCCGCGCGGGCACCCACGCTGACGGACATGCGCTTTTCTGCGGCCTGCTCCACCAATCGCCCGCCCGGGGTGGACAGCAGTTTGCCGCCGCCGAGGACGACAAACAGCACCAGCGCGATGCCCAGGTTGAAGAGGAAACTGGCCAGGAAGACTGCCATGGGATTTGCATCCAGCTCCGTCTTGGCAATGATGCTGTTGACGGTGACGCCATAGACGGCGATGGGGGAGAAGCCGCCGGCCTGCGCGCCGTGGACCACCATCATGCCCATCATGAGCGGATTGATTTTATGCTTGGCGGCGAAGCTCAGGGCGATCGGCGCGATGATAGCCACGGCGGCCGGGGAGAGGGCGCCGACGGCGGTAATCACCGCGGTGATGGCGAACATGACCCACGGGATCAGCGCCACCTTGCTGCCGACCAGCCGAACGGCGCCCCGCACCAGCAGGTCTATGGTGCCGTTGTTCTGCGCGATGGCGAACAGGTAGGTGACCCCGACGATGGTCAGGAACAGGCCGCCGGGGAAGTTGGCCAGGATGTCGTTGGTGGACATCCCCAGCACCACGGAGCCCAGCAGGAAGGCACCCACAAAGGCCAAGGCACCCATGTTGAGCGGCAGCACCGTGGCCAGAAGGAACATCACCGCCAGGATGATGATGGACAGGACGGGAGCGGACATCGTTGTTCCTCCGAATCGAAGTGGTTTACTGACTGGCTTAGTGGCCTAGCCTCCTAGACACTAGGTGTCTTTGTCAATAGTTCTCCGGTAGTCTTAGGGTCAGAACAGGCTGGAAGGACGAGCATGGAAAAGCAGGCGGCAACGCATCAGATTTCCCGCGTTTCGCGGCCCCGGCTCTATGAGCAGCTGGTGGAGCAGATCATGGACTTCATCGAGTCCGCCGAGCTGGGTCCCGGCGACACGCTGCCGGCTGAGCGGGAGCTTGCCGAGCGGCTGGGGGTTTCGCGGGCAACCCTGGCGCAGGCCCTGGTGGCCCTCGAAGTGCTCGGCGTGATCGACGTCCAGCACGGCACCGGAGCGGTGCTGGTCTACCGGCCCAACGTTCCGTCCGTGATCAAAGGCCTCCGCGAGCACCGCAGCCGTCTACCCGAGATCGTTGAAGCGCGGAGCACGCTGGAGGTCAAACTTGCCGAGCTGGCCGCGGCCAGGCGCACCGAGCAGGACATGAACGCCATCGATCACGCCCTAGAAGCCATGGCGGCAGAAGTCGCCTCGGGCGGCCGGGGTGCGCGTGGCGACGAGCTGTTCCACCAGGCCGTAACCGCTGCGGCCCATTCGGCGGTCTTGGCCCAGCTGATGACTTTCATTGCCGGAATGGTCCTGGAAACGCGCCTCGAATCCCTCGCGCAGCCCGGCCGGCCCGAGCAGTCGCTCGCCTCCCACCGCAAGATCGCCGACGCGATCAGGTCCCGGGATTCGGCGTCCGCCGCGGCGGCGATGCTTGAGCACATTGAACTGGTCTCTGATGTTGCCCTGCTGAAGAACAGCTAAACCGGTATGACTGTGAACCTTGCCTTCGACCCGCCGTGTGGCCCGGTCACCGGATGGCGCGACGGCGCCGTCGTGCGTGCCACCGGTATTCCCTACGCCACAGCCGATCGGTTTCAGCCGCCCGCGCCGGCAACTGACTGGTCCGAGATGCTCGAGGCGACATCCCTGTCCCCGGCGTGCCCGCAGGCCCCGGTGCCCTTCCTGGACGACGTGCTCGGCACCCGCTACGGCGAACTTCCAGGCAGCGAGGACTGCCAACGGCTGTCCATCACCGTGCCCGCCGATCTCGACGACGATGAGCGGCTGCCGGTGATGGTGTGGCTGCATGGCGGCTCCTACACGTCCGGATCGGGGGATCTGGCGATCTTCGACCCTTCGGCGCTGGTTGCCGAAACCCGGGTGATCGTCGTCTCGGTGACCTACCGGCTGGGCCTCTTCGGATATTTGTCCACCAGTACTGGCCGGCCCGCCAATTTGGGCCTGCTGGATCAGATCGAGGCGTTCCGGTGGGTGCAGCGCAACATCGCATCGTTCGGCGGCGATCCGGGCAGGGTCACCGCGTTCGGGCAATCCGCCGGGGGCGACGCCGTCGCGCACCTCATGGCGACGCCGGGCGCGGCGTCGCTCTTCCAGCGGGCCATTATTCAAAGTGCCCCGCTGGGTATTACCAGGGGACGGGAAAAGATGAACGCCGCCATGGGTGTCGCCGCGGAAGCGGTCACCGCCAGTACTCCGGCGATGGACGTCGTCGCCCGCGAAGAATATGTTGCGCGGGCGGCGAGGAAGTTCGGGCTGATGGCTGCCATGCCGTTCGGGATCCAGTACGGGCATTCACCCCTGCCCGAGGAATCCGAGCTCGACGGGGCCTGGAATGCGGCTGCGCCCGGGATCGACATCCTGATCGGCCACACGGCGGACGAGGCCCGGCTGTTTCTGCCGCGAAGCCCGCACCTGAGCCGAGTGGCCAGGATTCCCGTGGCCGGCAGCGCGGTACTCAAGGCAGTCACCTGGGTGGTCACGGAACTCGTGTACGGCAAGGCAGCCAGGCAGTTTGCCAGGCGGCATGTGCGTGCAGGCGGGCGGGCCCACAGCTACGTGCTGTCCTGGCGCGCACCGGGAAATCTCTACGGCGCCGCGCACACGGTTGATCTGCCGCTGCTGTTCGGCCACCAACGGACATGGGAGGGTGCCGGCCTGCTGGCGGGTGCCACCTGGGACGAGATCAATGCGCACGGCCGGGCGATGCGGGCGCTGTGGGCACGGTTCGCCTACGGGGAAGGCCTGGGGGCCCGGGGCGAGATTCCCGGCTCACTCCGGTACCGCTCGGTCTAGAACAGCTGGGCCGCGATCACCCAGAGGAGCGCCGCGACGCCGAGGGCGATCATCGGGCGGTTCCATGTTGTGGTTACTGTGGTTGTGGTGTCTGTGCCCTCAGAGGAGCGGAGCCCGGCGGCGTGGGCGTCCTGCCACGCCTGGGCGATCTCGTCACGTCCGGTGATCACCGCGGGCTGGTTGAGTCGTTCATTGCTTGGGAGAATGCTGTGCGGCCGGCTCTTTAGATCGCTGACATGTTCGAATTGGGTATCTGCTTAGCTGAAGTAGTTTCTGCGAGGATGTGAGGCTGCGTTGGGCCGCACCCGCGCCGTTGCCGCCGTCATTCGCGTCGGTCTGGCTCCCCGCGGGAGAGCGCCGCGGCCATCGAGGAGAGGTCCTCTGGGTGGAAGGCGCGGTGTGATGCCGGGCTGCCTCGGATTAGGGGAGCGAGTCGGTCGCCGATGGGGCACCGGGTCCATCATCCGAACTGTCGGAAACGGGCACCGGACGGGTTCTGGAAGACATTGGTCTCGGTCCGCGCACCGAACTGACCGACCATCAGGTCGGCACGCTCTGCGGTGTCCAAGTTGACGCCACGGTCACCTACCTCGGCACGATTCGTCCCGGTGGCACGG
>NZ_JBEGIG010000014.1:0-43183 GCF_040676555.1 Arthrobacter sp. LAR12-1-1.1
GGGCACCTTAATTTTCGTGAGAGTCTGACAGCGCCGTCGATCACGACGCGCCAGCCCACCGGATGAGGCCACGAACGGATACGAAAGAGCGGTCCAAGACACGAGAGCCTTGGACCGCTCACCCTTGCCCTCTTGACAAGGAACACCTACATATCAGCTGTACTGCGCCTGGGAGCTGCCGGCACAGGTGGCAGTGCCGCGGACCAGGGCTGCCGCTCCTCCCGATTCCCCTCCGGGCCCAATGGACATGTCCCCGCATCCCTCCCCCTGGCCCAGCCCCAGCCCCAAGCCCGGCGGACGTGCCCAGCGCCCGCGCCCAGGACTGGACACAATGCCCTGATGCCCACTCCTGCCTGCCAAGAATGAGCATGTCCCGCGGAACGGGAGAGCATGTCCACCACCCACCCGCGCTTCCCCAACCGGACCAGTGGACATGTCCAGCGCCCCGCCCCAAGCCCAGCGGACATGTCCAGCGCCCAGCCCCAAGCCCGGCGGACATGCCCAGTGCCCGCGCCCAGGAATGGACACAATGCCCTGATGCCCACTCCTGCCTGCCAAGAATGAGCATGTCCCGCGGAACGGGAGAGCATGTCCACTACCCACCGCGCTCCCCAACCGGACCAGCGGACATGTCCAGCACTCCGCCCCAAGCCCGGCGGACATGTCCAGCACTCCGCCCCAAGCCCGGCGGACATGTCCAGCGCCCAGCCCCAAGCCCGGCGGACATGTCCAGTGTCCGCGCCCAGGAATGGACACAATGCCCTCCTGCCCACTCCTGCCTGCCAAGAATGAGCATGTCCCGCGGAACGGGAGAGCATGTCCACTCCTGGCTGCCATCACGGGGCATGTCCGGTGGAGAGAGGCCCGGAGTGTCTGCCATTCGGTCACAATTCAACGGCGCGGGCGGCACGGCGATAAACTGGAGTGAGAAGTTACGCCGTCGCGCCGTTTGGTTGCCTGGCCCAGAACCCCGATGATCCAGTGAGGGTGCGCGAATGAGTTTGCCCACTACCGAAGTCCAGCCCGGATCGCAGCCGCAGACGCTGCCCGTCTCGGCCGCCGCCACCAAGCACCTTGTCGTGAAGAAATTTGGCGGGTCCTCGGTGGCGGACGCGGAGGGCATCAAGCGCGTCGCCCGGAGGGTCGTGGACGCCCAAAACGCCGGCGACGAGGTGGTGGTGGTGGTTTCCGCCATGGGCGACACCACCGATGAGCTCCTTGACCTCGCCAGCCAGGTGACCGATTCCGCCCCCGCCCGTGAGATGGACATGCTCCTTTCTGCAGGCGAACGCATCTCCATGGCGCTGCTGGCCATGGCCATCAACAAGTTCGGCGCCTCGGCCCAGTCGTTCACCGGGTCCCAGGCCGGCATGATCACCGACGGCATCCACGGCAAGGCCCGGATCATCGACGTCGACCCGCACCGCATCCGCACCGCCCTGGACAAGGGGCACATCGCGATTGTGGCCGGATTCCAGGGCATGAGCCACGCCACGAACGAGATCACGACGCTTGGGCGCGGCGGCTCGGACACGACGGCCGTGGCCCTCGCCGCGGCGCTCGACGCCGATGTGTGCGAGATCTTCACCGACGTCGACGGCGTCTACACGGCCGATCCGCGCGTCGTGGCGTCGGCCCGGAAGATCGACCGCATCTCCAGCGAGGAAATGCTGGAGCTGGCCGCTTCCGGCGCTAAGATTCTTCACCTGCGCTGCGTCGAATATGCCCGCCGCTTTGGGGTGCCCCTGCACGTCCGTTCCTCATTCAGCCAGAACGAAGGCACCTGGGTCCTGCCCGGCGCCGACGACAAGATCACGACTCAAGAGGGAGTTGCCTTGGAGCAGCCAATCATCTCCGGTGTTGCACACGACCGTTCCGAAGCCAAAGTCACGGTTGTCGGCGTACCGGACATCCCCGGCAAGGCTGCGGCGATCTTCCAGGTCATCGCGGACGCCCACTCGAACATCGACATGATCGTCCAGAACGTCTCCACACACGGCACCGGCCGGACCGATATCTCCTTCACCCTCCCGATCGTCGAGGGCGCCGAGGCTCTGGCCGCCCTGCACGCCGCGCAGGACCGGATCGGCTTCGAGAGCATCGAATACAACGAGAAGATCGGCAAGCTCTCGCTGATCGGCGCCGGCATGCGCTCGCACCCGGGCGTTTCCGCGCGATTCTTCGCGGCCCTCTCCGAGGCCGGCATCAACATCAACATGATCTCCACCTCGGAGATCCGGATCTCCGTGGTCACCCACGCCGATCTGCTCGACGACGCCGTCCGGGCCATCCACAGGGCGTTTGACCTCGACAGCGAGGACGAGGCCACGGTCTACGGCGGCACCGGCCGCTAGCCGAGCCGAAGCTTGTCGGGCGGGATCCCGGAGCGCACAGAGATATGGGGAAGGGAGCGGCGCTTGCCGCTCCCTTCCCCACATCTGCCCGAATCCGGCCGCATCCCCCCGTTTCGGGCCGCAATCCAACGGCCGCACGCGGCCGCCCCGCAGCACCGGGATCCCCCCGGCACCTATGGGATGGGCGCAGCGGGCCTGCTCAGACCTCTTCTTTCCCGAGATCCGTTTTCCGGACAGCGTAGTGGTGTCCCTGGTCGTCCGTCTCGACCTCGAAGCCTGCCAGGTCGTCTTCCGAGGCGTGCTCGAAGTCATCGTGCTTGTGAACTACAGGCGCCGCGGTGTCGCCTCGATTTGCGGGCCCGAACAGGAGCCGCAGCTTGTCGGTCTTTTCCATGAAAGCTCTGACAGCACGTGTCACTAGTCCCACCCCCTTTCCTCGTCCCGGATGGTTCAGGATGCTGCACAGCGGTGTGGCAGTGCCCTCATTTTACGCCCGGCGGCGGGAAATGGCCCGGGCGCGGTGCCGCGAAAAGGGACCTAGCGCAGGGATTTGTCGTCAGGATTTCGGGGCACCACATAGGTGCTGCCATCGGGCCGGTGCAAGGTCTCCCACTGTTCAGTTTCGGCCTGCCGCATTGCCAGCAGCCGCCTGTTCTGGTCGGTCATCTCGTGGCCGAGTGAACTGCGGTTGGCCGGGCCGAACACGGCCCGGAACTTCCCGGTGGCCCGCATGAACCTCTCGACGGCGTTTTCCTTGGCCATGGCTATCCTTCCCTGGGAACAAGACAATGCTCCCAGTGTACGCTAATCATTAGTGCACTAATCATTCGAAGGAGTCGGTGTGACCGAAGGAACCCCAGCAATCCAGGGCGGGCACGTCACGCAGGGCGTGCAGGAAGCCCGGGCAGCGGAGGACGACCTCCTGCTGGAACAACAGCTCTGCTTCGCCCTGACGGTAGCCTCCCGAAGCGTCGTGGGCGCCTACAAACCCGTCCTGGACCAGCTCGGCCTGACGCACCCGCAGTACCTCGTCATGCTGTGCCTTTGGGAAGCAAGCCCGCGGTCCGTCCGCGACATCAGCGAGGCCCTGGCCCAGGAGCCGGCAACCATCTCGCCGCTGCTGCGCCGCCTCGAGACCGCCGGTTTCATCACCCGCCAGCGGCTGGAAGGCAACGAGCGCACCCTCGATGTCCGGCTGACGCCGCGCGGAGCCGCCCTTCGGGAGCAAGCCACCGAAGTCCCGGGCATCATGATGGCCCGGCTGGGCCTGACGCGTGAACAGGTCGGCCAGCTGCACGCGACCATGATGGACCTGATCGCCGCCACCCGGCCAGGCCCGGACGACGCGCCCCGGCGGTAGACTGGGCAAAACAGAGGAGGACTGCTGATGCGCACGCAATCGGGCCGCCCGGCACTTGTCCTGGCGGCCGTCCTGATGGCCGTGGCCGGACTGGCCGCCTGCACGCCGAACGGCGGGCCAACACCTTCTCCCTCCACCAGCACGACGTCGGGCGCCCCCTCCACCCCCTCGCCAACAGCCCCGTCCGGCTCCCCGTCGCCAGACACAGAGACGACGTCCCCGGCACCCGCACCCTCCGCGGAGCCGCTGCCGTCCGGCCCCGGGCAGGGGAACGCCGAGCTCGCCATCATGATCAAACCGGCCGAGACCGCTACCGCGACCAACTTCACGCTCGTCTGCCAGAACGGGGCTCCTGCGGCCGAGAGCCAGCATCCCAACCCCGCCGCAGCGTGCATCGCCATCAAGAACAATCCGTCCATTCTCAACCCGGTTCCCGCCGGCAAGAACCAAGTCTGCACCCAGCAGGCGCCCGCCATCCAAGGCGGCCAGCAAATGATCTACGGCGGCCCGCAAACGGCGACGGTCACCGGCGTCGTGGACGGACACCAGGTTCAGGTCAGCTTCAGCCAGAAGGACGGCTGTGAAATCGCCGCCTGGAACGCCGCCAAGGACGTCCTGGGCTCATCCGGCGGGGCGAGCTAAGCCCTTGCACCTCCAGCAGGAAGAGTGGCTGCCACGCCAGGCCGCCCACGTCCAACGCGTCCGCCGCTATGCGGATCCCTACCTCGAGCGGCGCTCCGCCGGCCGGAAGCACCCGGTGGAGGACTTCCTCTTCACCTACTACACCCAGAAGCCCGGACAGCTGCTGCGCTGGCACCCGGGCGCCGGCGTCGTGCTCTCCGGCCCCGAGACTGCGGCGCGGACCGGGTGGAAGTATTACCGCGCGGCCGACGGCGCCGAACTCGCGGCCGCCGGACTGCCGGCAGGGTCGCCCGCGGTGACTGTCGACGTCGGCGCCTTCCTGAGGGACCGACGGGAGGCACTGCAGTTCGCCGGGATCATCCTCGCCGGGACCGCCGCGCGGCCGGCCCAGTTCGGCTGCTTCGGGCTGCACGAGTGGGCCATGGTCTACCGGCAGGACAAATTCGACCTCCGGCACGAGTACCTGCAGTTGCGGCTGGGGTCCGGGCGCACCGACGAGGTGGTGGAGGAGAACCGGATCCGGTGTTCGCACTTCGACGCCTTCCGCTTCTATACGCCGGACGCCGTTCCGCTAAACAGCATGGTCCCCAGCAGGGAGAACCAGCGGGCCATGGAGCAGCCGGGCTGCCTGCACGCCAACATGGACCTCTACAAGTGGGCCTACAAGCTTTCCCCGCTGCTGCCCAGCGAGCTGGTCATGGACTGTTTCGAACTGTCGTGGCGGATCCGGGCCATGGACATGCAGGCCTCGCCCTACGACCTCGCCGACTGGGGGTACCCGGCCATCCGGATCGAGACACCGGAGGGCAAGGCCGAGTACGTTGACTATCAGCGGGCGTTCGCGGCCGAGTCACAGCAGCTCCGGGAGCGGCTCCTGCAGGAGCTGACGCCGCTGCTCAACGCCGCGGCCGGGACCGCGCCCACCACCGGAGGCCCGGAGCCGGACAACAGCCTGAAGGGACCGTCATGACAGACACAGCCAGCCCCGAAAATGCCCGCCACGACCCTAACGGCGTCGATCTGACCATCCGCCTCACCGAGGCTCCCGGTGCGCCGGAATACACGTTCAGGCTGGAAGCCGGCGACGGCGTCCCCTCCGCCGCCTCCACCCTGCCCGATCCGGCCGCAGCCCTTGAGGCCGTCCGGCGCCACGGCGAGGCCATCTTCTTCCCGAAGCCGGGGCCGCCGCGGCTGTGCACGCAGCAGTACGGCGGCCCGCAGACCGCCGTCGTGACCGGCTGGTACCTCGGACGCGAGGTCAATAGCCGCTTCAGCCGGACCGACGGCTGCGAGATCGCCCGCTGGCGCGCCATGGCGCCGCTGCTCGGCGGCACCGTTGGGTCCACGGGCGCCATCTGACGTTTCCGGGCGTGCCGCCCGGCCCCTGCGCCCGATGCCCTACCCCGCCGCGGCCGGGCCCGCTCTGGTCCGCGGCCGGGCCCCTCTGGTCCGCGGCGGCTTAAACGGCAACGGCCGGCGGTGTGAGCCGCCGGCCGTTGCCGTTTCCTAGTGAGGGTTTCTGCCTAGATGGCGTTGTTCGAGGCGTTGGACTGATCGCTGTTCTGGATCTTGCCCTGGTCCTCCGAGGTCGGCGGGACCACGACGGCCCCGGCCGGGCTCACCAGCACCGTTACGAACGTGGGATCGCTGGCACCGGCGAAAGTGACCCGGCCGATGTACGAACCGGCCTCCAGCCCTTCCCAGCTCAGCGTGACCTTGCCGGCCTTGCCGTTGGCGAGCCGAAGCGGGGTCGGGTTCAGCGATGCCTTGCCCACCACCTTGCCCAGCACGGCGGCGTCGACAGAGGCCTTGGTGGGCTTGTTGTTCGGGCTCGCGTACAGGTTGGCGTAGATCGTGTACTTGCCCGGTTTCGGGTTGGGGATGGACACCGATTCGCTCGCCGATGATGTCGCGACCGTCAGCGGGCCGCTCGGGGTCATGACGTACATGTCGAAGTCAGCGTTCGGGTCCGCGGAAATGACCGAGAACTTGGCCAGAGGGGCTCCGGCCTCGACTGTGACGCTCTTGACGAGGTTCGAGGCATCCGTGCGTGCCGTGAACGGGCCCGGGACGAGCTCGACGGCCGTGGAGTCTGCCTTCGAGAGTCCGTCGAGGGTCATGTTGATCGGCGAGCTGGTGCCGGAGACCACCTTGATGGCGCCCGAACCGCTGCCCCCCTCGGAGGTGAAGGCAACATCGGACAAGGCCACGACCGACTGCGGCCGGACCGCGATCGGCGACGCCACGTTCTTGTTGGCGCCCTGCCAGGTCAGCGAACCGGTCGCGAACTTGCCCAGGGGTGCGCCCTGATTCTCAAAGGAGACCTTGAACGTGCGCTTTTCGCCGGCGGCGCTGAAGTTCAGAACGGCCGGGGTCACGGTGACCTTGATGCCGGGAACATTGAAGTTGGCCTTGTAGACCCCCGGCGTCAGGGCGGTCAGCGTGCGGGTGACCTCGATCTTCCCGGCCAGGTTGCCCAGGGCGAAGGACGGGAGGTTCATGTCCCGCGGCTGGGTGGTGCCGACGCCCGGGATGGGGGAATCGAAGCCCGTGCCGTTGATGAACGCCAGGTAGTCATCCGTGGTGGCGTCGTAGACCAGGCCCGGATCCAGCACGCGGGCCGGGTCCACCTGGCCCGCGCCGGTGGCGAACACATCGGTGTTCTTGGATCCGTCGGCGTTCACAACGTCGCTGGTGGTGGTCATCATCGCGGACTTGACCGTCGCAGGGGACCATGCGGGGTTCTTGGCGAGGATCAGCGCGCCGAAGCCGGCCACGTGCGGGGACGCCATGGAGGTGCCGGAGAGGAAACCGAAGTTGTCTCCTCCGGTGCCGATCGGTGAAACGCCGGCCAGCACGGCCACGCCGGGCGCCGCGACGTCAGGCTTGAGGAGGTCCGAGCCGGCAGCGAGCAGCGGGCCGCGGGAGGAGAACCCGGCAATCTGCGGCTGCGCCTCGAGGGGCAGCCCGGTGGTGTCCTTGTTGACCAGGGAAACCGTGATGGCCGGGTTGGCCGTGACCTTGGCCTTGATGGCCTCGGTGGCGGGCGGGTTCACGTGGACGGTGGGGACCGAGTGCTTGTCCGTGTCCAGCGAGGAGTTGGTCAGGTTGACGAGGATCATGCCGACGCCGCCGCCACGCTTGACCTCGGCGCTCTTTGCAACGCGGTCAACGACGCCGCGGTCACAGACCACTACCTTGCCGGCGATCTTCGCCGGGTCCAGCGTGTCGGGGCCGCACAAAGCCGAGCTGGTGCTCCCGGCGGCTGCTGCGTTGGCTGCCAGGACGACGCCGGCGTTGGAGACCTGGCCGTTCATGATGCTGGCGCCGCGGTACTTGCTGCCGTCGGAGAACTCGACCGTGCCCTGCAGTTCCTGCGAGAAGCTGCTGGCGGCGACCGTGGTCAGCCAGGGCGCGCCGTGATTGACGGTGCTGGCGGTCGGGCCGGAGTTGCCGGCGGAGACGGCGACGAAGATCCCGGCCGAGGCGGCGGACAGGAACGCCAGGGAGACCGGGTCCGTGGTGGTGTCCGTGGCGCCGGAGATGGAGTAGTTCAGGACGTCCACGCCGTCCTCGATGGCGCTCTCGATCGCATCGACGGACGCTGACGAGTAGCACCCGCCGGAGTTGGGATCGTTGTCTTCCCAGCAGACCTTGTAAACGGACAGCTTTGCGGCCGGCGCGATGCCGCTGGTCTGGCCGAAGCTCCGGCCGTCAACCATGGCTTCGACGTCGGCGTTTCCGGCAGCCGTGCTGGCGGTGTGGGTTCCATGGCTGGCGGCGTCGACCGGGGACAGCCGTTCGCCCGGGTCCCAGGCTTCCGGCGGGACAGTGGCCTCGAAGGCGTCGCTGAAGTAGCGGGCGCTCAGGACCTTGGAGTTGCAGGCGGTGCCGTCGAAGTCGGTACCGGTCTGGCACTCGCCCGTGAAGAATTCGCCGTCGGCTTTCAGCATCTGGATCTTGCCGTCCGCGGTGCGGTACGGCACGCCGACGACGGGATCTCCGGTGAGCGGCTTGACCTCCTCGCCGGCGAAGTAGGCGCTGGAGGGGGTGTATCCGGTGTCGATGACACCGACCACGACGCCCTTGCCGGCCGCGTCTTTGCCGCCGAACTTGGTGTTCCACGTGCCGTTGGGCCCGCTGAGCTTGAGGAAGTCGGTGCTGGAGTAGTCGGGTGCGTTCTGCGTGTCCGGCGCGACCACCAGGACCGAGGGGTCCTTGGCCAGCTTCAGGGCCTGGTCCGCCGTCAGCTGGGCGCTGAAGCCGTTGAGGGCTGCCGTGAACTGGCGCTGCATCTTGACGCCCTGCTGGCCGGCCACCTGGGCCTGCCGCTGTTCCAGATGCGCCGTGTACTGCTTGACTTCAGCCCTGTTGGCATCGAGCTTCTTGCCGGCTGCAGGCTTGGTGGCCGGCATCCCGGCCGTCCCGCCGTCGTAGGTTGCGGACGGCTTTTCCGCCAGGACCACAATGTAGCGGCCGTCCTTATAGTTGTTCGGATCAACATTCTTCTGTGCGACCCCGGCTACGGCCGGGCCTTGCGCCGGGGCCGCGTTGGCGGGGGCGATCGCGATGCTGGACAGAAGAACCGGCAAGCCCAGGGTCAGTGCCGCGGCCCTCCGGAGTCCCCCGCTTCGAAGGAAGCTCTTTCCTGGTGATGTCACGAGTGTTTGAACCTTTCGTAAAGGAACGGCCCGGCTTCAATACCGGGCCCAACGGACTGGCGGGAACTCACCGGGCGATCGCCCGGCCTGCCCCGACGGATACCAGCCGATTCATACAGTACAGACTGAGAGCGAGATATGACATAGACCACAAGGAGGTATTTAAAATTTGTCATGCAGTACGACACGATGCGATGGCGGAGCTCATGACCTGCGTCAATTGGCGCCTTCGGCCCTCACGGACCCGCACGGGTGCGCACCCCTGCGGCACCTCGGCGAGGGAGGACGCGGCCACTAATGGTCCGGGGCCACCGCTGGCCTACGGGCGGCCTACCGCTGGCCTACTTACGCGGAGTCCGGACGACGTCGCTGATCCATGCTCGGGTCTTCTCATCCAGGGGACCGGCCACCTTGGACGCCCTCGCCGCACGGTCGGCCTTGATCTTCTGCAGGACCATCCGGCCCAGCCCGGCGAACACTGCAACGGCCACAACAGATAACACCACGGATTTCGGTTTCTCAGCCATGGGCACATCCTACTGACCCGCGGCAGCCCGGACCATAGGCCGCAGCCGCCCCGGCGACGCCATTTCTCCAGTTCAGCGACCTGCCGTTGGGGCCGCGTTCACACTCCCAGCTTCGAATACGGCCGGACGCACCGAGGCCGGTAGAATGGGCATGCAAGCTCGCGGAGCGCCCTTTCTCGTTGTATTCACCAAGCAGTCCTCAACACACAGCGGATCGGCGTGAGACGGCACCACTCCGCTGCGCCCTTACCCAACGCTCACGCACAGGAGTTGCCGGATGCCCCGGATCGTTGTCGACGTCATGCCCAAGCCCGAGATTCTGGACCCGCAGGGGAAGGCCATCGTCGGTGCTCTGCCCCGGCTGGGCTTTACCGCTTTCAGCTCTGTCCGCCAGGGCAAGCGCTTTGAACTCACGGTCGACGGCGAGGTGACCGAGGAGATCCTGGCCCAGGCCCGCGACGCCGCGGAGACCCTGCTGTCCAACCCGGTCATCGAGGACGTCGTCAACGTCGAGGTCGTTGAGGCCTGAGATGACTGAACTCCCCCTGATCGGTGAGGCTGTTGCCGTCGCCGCGCACCCCCGGCTCGCCGGTGCGAAGATCGGCGTCGTCACCTTCCCCGGCACCCTGGACGACCGCGACGCCGCCCGTGCGGTCCGGCTGGCCGGCGCCACCCCGGTGGAACTCTGGCACGCCGGGACTACTTTGGGCGACGTTGACGCCGTCGTGATTCCCGGCGGTTTCTCCTACGGCGATTACCTCCGTGCCGGCGCCATCGCCCGCTTCGCGCCGCTGATGTCCAAAATCATCGACGCCGCCAACTCGCGTGCCTTGCTGCCCGTGCTGGGCATCTGCAACGGCTTCCAGATCCTGACCGAGTCGCACCTGCTGCCCGGCTCCATGATCAAGAACGATCACCTGAAGTTCATGTGCCGCGACCAGGTCCTGCGCGTGGAGAACAACACGACGGCCTGGACCGGGGACTACGCCGCCGGCCAGGAAATCACCGTGCCGCTGAAGAACCAGGACGGCCAGTACATCGCCGACGAGAAGACCCTCGATGCGCTCGAGGCGGAAGGCCGCGTCGTGTTCCGCTACGTCGGCTTCAACCCGAACGGCTCCCGCCGCGACATTGCCGGCATCTCCAACGCCGCAGGCAACGTGGTGGGCCTCATGCCGCACCCCGAGCACGCCGTGGAGGCCGGCTTCGGCCCCGAGATCGGCTCCGGCACCGAGGGCCTCGGGTTCTTCACCTCTGTCCTGAACAAAATCGTGGGAGACAACAAATGACGGACACACCCGCAGTGGCGGCGCCCGCGGAGACCGCCCGGAAGTTCAACATCGACACCGTCGAGAACGCGGCCAAGACGCCGGACACCGAACTCCCCTGGGCCGAACTGGGCCTGAAGCAGAACGAGTTCGACGAGGTCGTTAAGGTCCTGGGCCGCCGCCCCACCGGCGCGGAACTCGCCATGTACTCGGTGATGTGGAGCGAACACTGCTCTTACAAGTCCTCGAAGAACCACCTGCGCCAGTTCGGCGACAAGGTGACCGAGGAAATGAAGAAGGACATGCTCGTTGGCATCGGCGAGAACGCCGGTGTCACCAACCTGGGCGACGGCTGGGCTGTGACGTTCAAGATCGAGTCCCATAACTCACCGTCGTTCGTGGAGCCCTACCAGGGCGCCGCAACCGGCATCGGCGGCATTGTCCGCGACATCATCTCCATGGGCGCGCGCCCGGTGGCCGTGATGGATCCGCTGCGCTTCGGTGCGATCGACCACCCGGACACCGCCCGCGTCATGCACGGCGCCGTGGCCGGCATCGGCGGCTACGGGAACTCTCTGGGCCTGCCCAACATCGGCGGCGAGATGGTCTTCGACTCCGTGTACCAGGGCAACCCGCTGGTCAACGCCCTCGCCGTCGGCGTCATGCGACACGAGGACATCCGCCTCGCCAACGCTTCCGGCAAGGGCAACAAGGTGGTGCTGTTCGGCGCCCGCACCGGCGGCGACGGGATCGGCGGCGCCTCCGTGCTGGCTTCGGAGTCGTTCGACGACACCAAGCCTTCCAAGCGCCCGGCCGTCCAGGTGGGCGACCCTTTCGCCGAGAAGGTCCTGATCGAGTGCTGCCTGGAGCTGTTCAAGGGTTCCCTGGTTGAAGGCATCCAGGATCTGGGCGCCGCGGGCATCTCCTGCGCCACGTCCGAGCTCGCCTCCAACGGCGACGGCGGCATGGAGGTCGAGCTGACCTCCGTCCTGCTCCGCGACCCCACGCTGACCCCGGGCGAGATCCTGATGTCCGAGTCGCAGGAACGCATGATGGCCGTGGTCACCCCCGAGAACATCGCCGCGTTTGAAGCGGTCATGGACAAGTGGGCGGTGGAGTACTCCTGGCTGGGCGAAGTGACCGACACCGGCCGCCTCATCATCACGTGGGAAGGCGAAGTCATTGTCGACGTCGACCCGCGCACCGTGGCCCACGACGGCCCGGTCTACGACCGCCCGTACGCCCGCCCCGAATGGCAGGACGCCGTCCAGGCCGACTCCTTCACCGGGTCCGTGCAGGATACCGGCCGTCCCTCCGCCCCCGCGGACCTGGCCGCCGCCATCACCGAGCTCGTCGCCTCGCCGAACATGTGCGACAAGTCCTGGATCACCAAGCAGTACGACCGCTACGTCGGCGGCAACACCGCCATGGCGTTCCCGGACGACGCCGGCGTGGTCCGGGTGGACGAGGAAACCGGCCTCGGCGTGGCCCTGGCCACCGATGCCAACGGCCGCTACACCTACCTCGATCCGTACCACGGCGCGCAACTGGCCCTGGCTGAGGCCTACCGGAACGTCGCCACCTCCGGCGCCGTTCCGATGGCCGTCAGCGACTGCCTGAACTTCGGCTCCCCCGAGGATCCCGACGTCATGTGGCAGCTGGCCGAAGCCATCCGCGGCCTGTCCGACGCCTGCATGGTCCTCGGCATCCCGGTCACCGGCGGCAACGTCTCGCTGTACAACCAGACCGGGACCACCCCCATCCACCCCTCCCCCGTGGTGGCTGTGCTGGGCAAGTTCGACGACGTCGCCCGCCGCACGCCGTCGGGCTGGAAGGAAGATGGCCAGGCCATCTACCTGCTGGGCACGACAGCGGCCGAGCTGGACGGTTCGGAATGGTCCAACATGCGCGGACACCTCGGCGGCCTGCCGCCCAAGGTTGACCTCGACGCCGAGCGCGAACTGGGGCAGATCCTGATCAACGCCTCCCGCGACGGCATGGTGGATTCCGCCCACGACCTCTCCGAAGGCGGCCTCGCTGCAGCCCTCGTGGAGTCGTCCCTGCGCTACGGCGTGGGCGCCCGGATCGCGCTGCAGGATGTCCTGGACCGCGACGGGGTGGACCTGTTCACGGCGCTGTTCTCCGAAACCCAGGGCCGCGCCGTCGTCGCTGTGCCCCGCTCGGAGGAAATCCGCTTCACGGACATGTGCACCGCCCGCGGCTTCGCGCACGTCCGGATCGGCGTCGTGGACGCCGAGGGCGGCACGCTGGAGATCAATGGCGTCGAAACCATGAGCCTCGACGCGCTCCGCGAAGCCCACGAGGCGACCCTGCCGAAGTACTTCGGCTAGTCCCCACCGCAGCCCTCGCCTCGCAAGCTCGGCCAGGGAACCCTAGCGGCGTGGGCCCACCCACCGCAGCCCTCGCCTCGCAAGCTCGGCCAGGGAACCCTAGCGGCGTGGGCCCACCCACCGCAGCCCTCGCCTCGCAAGCTCGGCCAGGGAACCCTGGCGGCGTGGGCCCGTTCCATCGGTTGTTCCGTAACTGCCGTTTTGAACCCTCAAAACGGCAGTTGCGGAGCAATCGTTCGTTAACGCCCGGGCCGCCATCGACGCCGATTCTGTATTTCCGATAGGCCAAGTCGGGTTCGTGGTGCCGCGTTCCCGCATCGTCGATGATCGGCACGTTTAGCTCCGGTTCCGGAAGGCCTGCGGCGAATCCGAGCCCACCCCAATGAACCTCAAAAGGGCGGCTACGGAGCAATCGACGGGGTTAGTCGTCGCTGCGGAGTTCCCGTTGCCGTGCGCTGAGGAGTTCGAGTTCGGGCCGGGCTGCCACGAAGCGTTCGACGGCGGTCAGCACCTCCACGACGTGTCCCCGGTCGGCTGCCACCAGGCCGGCGCCCAACTGCGTGCGCCGGTGCTGTTCGTGGTCCCCGACCTCGGCCACGGAGACATCAAAGCGCCGCTTCAGCTCCGCCAGCAGCGGCCGCACCACGGAGCGCTTCTCCTTGAGGCTGTGAACGTCGCCCAGAAGGATGTCGAATTCGATCCATCCGATCCACATGCCATAAGCCTATCCATTGCTCCCCACCGGCTCCCTCGCCTCGCAAGCTCGGCCAGGGAACCCTGCCAGCGTGGGCCCACCGCCGTTTTGAGGCCTCAAAATGGCGTCTACGGAGCAATCGACGCCGGTTAGATGGTGAGTTCGCCCATCCGGTCCCAGCCTTCGCCGTCGAGCTGGCGGCTGATGATCCGGGGAGTTTCGGCCAGGGCCTGGGGCATGTCCGCCATGGCCTGCTTGAAGTGGGCGCTGTTCACGTGGTCTCCGGCGGCGTCGTCCTTGAAGGCCTCAACGAGGACGAATTCATTGGGATCCTCCACGCTGCGGGACCAGTCGAACCAGAGGTTCCCTGGCTCCTGGCGGGTGGCCCGGGTGAAATCGTCCACGAGTCCCAGCCAGCGCTCGGACCAGTCCGGCTTGACCTTGAATTTGACGACGATGAAGATCACGAGCTGTTGCCTTTCATTCGAAATTCCGGAGGTTCCATTCTTGCAGGCGGTCAGCAGGCCTTGATGGCCTCGCGGGCAAGTTCCTGCTGCCGCGGGGTGCCGATCCGGTCGGCCCACTGCTCGGCGAGCTGGAACTCCACCATTGCCTCGGTGCAGCGGCCGGCGTCGTGCAGCGTCCAGCCGAGGTTGTTGTGCAGCGAGACCACCCACCGCTTGGTCCGCTCGTCGTGGACCGTCGAGGCATACTCCAGGGCGCTCCGGGTCCAGGTCTCGGCGTGCGCGGAGTCGGCAATGGCGAGCATGTGCAGCGCGTCCACGGCCAGGAATTCCTCGCCCAGGTGGTCCGCCAGTTCTGCCGCCTGCTCAAAGAGCGGCACGGCCATCGCCCCGTGGCCGCTGGAATTGAGCACCCGGCCGCGTTCCAGCAGCACCCGGACGGCCACGGTGGGCTCGTCGGCATCGATCGAATCCAGCAGCGCGTCGGCTTCCTCGTAGCGGCCCTGCAGCCCGATGGCCCGGCCCAGCTGGGCGGTGAGTTCGGCGCGTTCGTCGGCGTCATAGCTGTCATCTGCGGCGGCTGCCCGGAAACAGGCTTCCGATCCGGCGGGGTCGTCGAAGTTCCACAATTGGTCAAGGGTTGTCTGTTCCAGCATCCACCTGCTCCTGCTCAGCTTTCACCTGCGGCCAGTTCGTGTGCACTCCCAATGTATCGGGAAGTGACATGCCGTTGTGCACGTCCCGCGAGGGCGCTGCCGGCCGCGTAGAACCAGTTGGACGGCCTGCTGAAGGCCGTGATTTTGAGGAACACCCGCCCCGCGGCGTCGATCTCCACTTCGAAGGCTTCCTCGCCCCGCACGGGATGGCCCGGCAGCGTGCCGTACCCGAACCCGGCACGTTGGGGCCCGTCGCCGGGCACCGGCCGGCGCACCCACACCACCTCGCAGGGCGCGTTGATCCGGAAGGGCCCGACGCCGAATCCGCTCACCACGCGCGCACCGGGCACAACGGCGTCGGAGTCGGTGCGGATCCGCAGCCCGGAGCGTTTCTGCAGCTGCCAGGAAAGAATCCCCTGTGCAACCCTCCGGTACAGTGCCAGGCCATCGCCCAGGTAAGCCTGGGACACCACGCAGGGAAATCCCTCCGGAGCCTGCCCGTGCTCGGTGGAGCCAATGCCCGGATAGTTCAGCCCGGCCCCCGCGATGCGGCCGGCGGGCGAGCCGCCGCCGGCGTCAGGGCCGCCGCTCATGTGCCTTGGCCCCGGGCGAGCCCTGCCCAGCCCAGCTGCTCCCGCTGTTTTCGGCTGAGCGATGCGACCACCAGGTCATAGGAATCTTCCACCATGTCCCGGATCATGTCGTCCGGCAGCGATCCGTCCAGCCGGACCCCGTTCCAGTGCGTCTTGTTCATATGCCAGGCGCCGGTGATTTCCGGATGGATGGCCCGCAGCTGTTCGGCCAGGGCCGGCTCGCATTTGAGGCTCACGGACCAGTCCGCCGGGTCCATGGCGGATAACGCGAACATCTTGGCGTCCTGCCGCGCGCCACCCGCCACGGCAGAGCGCACTTTGAACACGGATGTCTCCGGGCCGAACGGAAAGTCCTCAAAGGCGCCCGGGAAGCTCAGGCAGATCTCGCGGAAGGTGGCAACGTCCATGACACGAGCCTATCCGGCTGCGGTCTACCCGGCAGTGCGGGCATCGCCGATGCTGTGCAGCCCTTCGGGAGTGGTGCCGTTGACTTCGTAATCGCCCACCGTGCGGGCCTTGAACACGGCCGGGTTGTGGGTGGCCACGGTCCGGGCGTTGCGCCAGTGCCGGTCCAGCGACTTGGACTTCGACGTGGCGGATGCCCCGGTCACGTCGAAGAGCTGCTGGGCCGCGGACTGGACGAGCTCGGGCACCAGCAGCTGCGCCTTTTCCACCGCGATCTCGCCGCGGATGTAGCGCTGCTCCGGCGTGAGTTCCAGGTCCTGATCCGCACCGGCGTCGAGCTCCCGGGCCGCGGCCAGCACCACCGACTCCGTTAGAGGCCCACGCGCCACCCTTCGCGGGCGGGGCATTCGTTCACGACGACGTCCAGCCCGGCGGCCTTGGCACGCGCCGCCGCGGCGTCGTCGAAGACGCCCAGTTGCAGCCAGACGGCCTTGGCGCCTACGGCAATGGCCTCGTCTATGACGGCCCCCACCTTGTGGGAGTTGACGAAGCAGTCCACGACGTCGATCGGGTGTTTCGCCGCGGGAATCTCCGTCAGGGAGCGGTACCCCTTCTCGCCATGGACGTCGTCTCCGGGCAAGTTGACCGGAATGATTTCCATACCCATCCGGTCACGGATATACAGGGAGACGTCGTACGCCGAGCGCCATTCGTTGGTGGTCAGGCCGACCACCGCCCACGTGCCTTTGGTTCGCATGAGGCGGTCAATGACTGCCGGATCGTTAACGTGGGCCATGCATTAACCTTACTCCTGCGACCTTTTTGGATAATCGTCGAATAAATGAACGATTTCGCGCCGCCGGGCGCCGCCATGAACGAATATTACAACGCGTGAGACGCGGATTTTGTGGAATCGTGCATCTCGGTTCTAGTAGGTAGTGACCATCCCGAGCGGCCGAGAGACCTGGATCGATGAAGCCGCAGCAACCCCCGGTGACGTGAGACGACCATTCCCACGGAACTGTTCCGCTCACTTTCGATTGAATTCGAGGGAACCAGAGGAACCAAGGGTGCTACTGCCAGGACCGATGGAGTGCTGCCATGACCCCTGAGAATTCTTCCGCCCTGCCCACCTTTGCCCGGACTGCGTCCGAGGCAACCCCACAAACCACTTCGGACGCGACGGCGAACGAAGCAGGGCTGCGTGACGCGCCCGGTTCCTCTCGCGGCTCGTCGGGATGGTCCCTGACCGAGCCCACGGACGGCGCAGTGCACGGCGCCCCCACCGACGGACCGGCGCGTCACCGCAGCACCACCCCCAGGCACCACACCGCCGCGACGGCAGTGGCCGACACGGTTTCCTTCTGGGAAGAACAGGCCCTGCGCCTCGACTGGGCGGCACCGGCCGACGGTGCCCTCAGTAACGACATCGGCGGCAAGCCCTGGCACACCGCGCACCGCCGCATCCCGGCCGACGTCGAGGCCGGCACCGGCCCGCAGATCACCTGGTTCGAGGGCGGCAGGCTCAATGTCGCCTACAACTGCGTCGACCGCCATGTAGCGGCTGGGCGGGGAGACAAGGTGGCCCTGCACTTCGAGGGCGAGCCCGGTGACCGCCGTGCCGTCACCTACGCCGGCCTCCAGCGCGAGGTGTCCAAGGCCGCCAATGCCCTCCTGGACCTCGGCATCACCAAGGGCGACCGCGTGGTCATCTACCTCCCGGTCATCCCCGAAACCGTGATCATCACCCTCGCCGTGGCCCGCATCGGCGCCATCCACTCCCTGGTCTTCGGCGGCTTCTCCGCCGAGGCATTGAAGTTCCGTGTGGAGGACACCGGCGCCAAACTCCTGGTCACCACCGACGGACAGTTCCGCCGCGGCGCCGCGGTGCCGGTCAAGGACAACGCGGATGCCGCCGTCTCCGGCGACAACGCCATCGAGCACGTCCTGGTGGTCAACAGGACCACTCCGGCGGACGAACTCGGGACCGTCCCGATGACCGCGGGCCGCGATGTGTGGTGGCACGACGCCGTCGGGACAGCTTCCGACGTCCACGTAGCCGAACCGTTCGACGCCGAGACGCCGCTGTTCATCATGTACACCTCCGGCACTACCGGGAAGCCCAAGGGCCTGGTCCACACCTCCGGTGGCTACCTCGCGCAGGCGTCGTGGAGCTTCGAGCACCTGTTCAGCAACCCGGACCCCGCGCTGCGGGAGAAGGACGTGCACTGGTGCACGGCCGACCTCGCCTGGGTCACCGCGCACACCTACGAGCTCTACGGCCCGCTCTCCAACGGCGCCACGCAGGTCATTTTCGAGGGAACACCCAACACCCCGCACCCGGGCCGGCACTTTGAGATCATCGAACGCTACGGCGTCACGCAGTACTACACCGCGCCCACCCTGGTCCGCTCCCTGATGGGCTGGTTCCCGGACGGCGTCCCCGACACGTACGATCTCTCCTCCATCCGTCTCCTCGGCACGGTGGGCGAGGCCATCAACCCCGAGGCCTGGCGCTGGTTCCGGGCCAACATCGGCGCCGGCACCGCCCCGGTGGTGGACACCTGGTGGCAGTCCGAAACCGGCGCCACCATCCTCTCCCCCGCACCGACGGACACCGCGTTCAAGCCCGGCTGCGCGGCCCGTCCGCTGCCCGGGGTCAGCACGCGCATCGTGGACGACGCCGGCAATGCGGTTCCGCCGGGCGTCCAGGGTTTCATCGTGGTGGACTCCCCCGGCCCCGCGATCGCGCGGACAGTCTGGGGGAACCCGCGCCGCTACTTCGATTCGTACTGGCGTCAATACGCCGAACAGGGCTGGTTCCTCGCCGGTGATGGCGCCAAGTATGACGACGACGGAGACATCTGGATCCTCGGGCGGGTAGATGACACCCTCAACGTCTCAGGGCACCTGCTCTCCACGATCGAGATCGAGTCGGCGCTCGTCTCCCATCCGGACGTTGTGGAAGCGGGCGTCTGCCCGGTCGCGGACCCAAAGACCGGGCATGCCATCGTGGCGTTTGTCGTGCTGAAGGATTCGGCGGCTACCGAGGACATCGCGTCCGAATTGAAGGCGCACGTCGCTAAGCAGATCGGGCCGATCGCCAAGCCGCGCGACGTCGTCGTCGTTCCCGATGTGCCCAAGACCCGCAGCGGCAAGATCATGCGCCGGCTGCTGACCCAGCTGTTCGAAGGAACCGCGCTCGGGGACACCACGTCGCTCCAGAACGAACCATCCATCGCGGGCATCCAGGATGTGCTGCGCGAACGCAACAACACCCCAGAAGTAAGGAACACCCATGACTGACATCAGCAGCGTCGCCCGTCTTTCCGAACCGCTCAAGTTCGCCTACTGGGTTCCCAACGTTTCCGGCGGCCTGGTGGTTTCCACCATCGAACAGCGCACCGGCTGGGACTTCGAGTACAACAAGAAGCTGGCCAGGATCGCGGAAAACTCCGGCTTCGAATACGCCCTGACCCAAACCCGGTACGCCGCCTCCTACGGCGCGGACAAGCAGCACGAGGCCACCTCGTTCAGCCTGGCGCTGCTGGCCGCCACCGAGCGCCTCAAAGTGATCTCCGCCGTCCATCCGGGCATGTGGCACCCCGGCGTGCTGGCGAAGTACATCATCACCGCGGACCACATCTCCAACGGCCGCGCCGCAGTGAACATCGTCTCCGGCTGGCTCAAGGACGAATTCACCAACTTTGGGCTCGAATGGCTCGAGCACGACGAGCGCTATGTCCGCACCGAGGAATTCATCAAGGTCCTCCGCGGGCTCTGGACCGAGCAGGAATACAGCCAGTCCGGCAAGTACTACAACATCACCGATTTCACCCTGAACCCGGCCCCGGTGGACGTGCCGGGCCGGGCACACCCGGAGATCTTCTTTGGCGGCAACTCCACAGCCGCGCAGGCCACTGCCGGCCGCGTGGCCGACTGGTACTTCTCCAACGGCAAGGACCTCGAAGGGTTCAAGGAGAACATCTCCGGCGTCGTGGCCTCCGCAGGAGAAGTCGGGCGTGCTGCCGGGCGCGGGAGCGGCGCCGGGCTGCCCTCCCGGAGCTCCTCCCACCTCCCCGCCCTCCCCTCTCCTAGGTTTGGCCTCAACGGCTTCGTCATTGCCCGTGATTCCGAAAAGGAAGCCCGCGACACCCTCCGCGAGATCGTCGAGAAGGCGCACAAGCCCGCCGTCGAAGGGTTCCGCGCCGCCGTGCAGGAAGCCGGAGCGTCCACCACGGACGGCAAAGGCATGTGGGCCGACTCCAGCTTCGAGGACCTGGTCCAGTACAACGACGGCTTCAAGACGCAGCTGATTGGCACACCGGAGCAGATCGCCGAGCGGATCGTGGAGTACAAGAAGATCGGCGTGAACCTGTTCCTCACCGGCTACCTGCATTTCCAGGAGGAAGTCGGCGCGTTCGGTCAGGACGTCCTGCCGATCGTCCGCGAACTCGAGGCGGACCTGGCACGCAAGAACGGCATCGAGCTGGACCTGTCCCAGACCCCGGTGGCAAACGTTGAGGTAGCTGCGTAATGGCTGAGCGCAAGTTCGGTTTCCGCACCCGCGCGCTGCACGCCGGCGGCACCCCCGACGCCGAGCACGGCGCCCGTGCCGTGCCGATCTACCAGACCACCTCCTTCGTGTTCAAGGACACCCAGGAGGCCGCGAGCCTCTTCGCGCTGCAGAAATACGGCAACATCTACTCCCGGATCGGCAACCCCACCGTGGCCGCGTTCGAGGAGCGCATCGCCTCCCTGGAGGGCGGCATCGGCGCCGTGGCCACGTCTTCCGGCATGGCGGCGGAGTTCATCACTTTCGCCGCGCTCACCCAGGCCGGGGACCACATCGTCGCCGCCTCCCAGCTCTACGGCGGTACGGTGACCCAGCTGGACGTCACGCTGCGCCGCTTCGGCGTGGACACCACGTTCGTCCCCGGCACCGATCCGGCGGACTACGCCGCCGCAGTCCGGGAAAACACCAAGGCGATCTTCGTCGAGGTGGTGGCCAACCCGTCCTCGGAGGTCCAGGACCTTGCGGCCCTCGCGAAGGTGGCGCACGACGCCGGCGTCCCGCTCGTCGTCGACGCCACCTTGAGCACGCCGTACCTCGTGCGGCCGATCGATCACGGCGCGGACATCGTGATCCACTCCGCCACGAAGTTCCTCGGCGGCCACGGCACCACCCTGGGCGGCGTGATCGTCGAAAGCGGCCGCTTCGATTGGGGCAACGGCAACTTCCCCACGATGACGGAGCCGGTGGCCTCGTACGGAAACGTGTCCTGGTGGGGCAACTTCGGCGAGTACGGCTTCCTGACCAAGCTGCGCTGCGAACAGTTGCGCGACATCGGCCCGGCACTGTCCCCGCAGTCGGCCTTCCAGCTCCTGCAGGGCGTCGAAACGCTCCCCCAGCGCCTCGACGAGCACCTGAAGAACGCGCAGGCCGTGGCCGAATGGCTCGAGGCGGACGAGCGCGTGGCCTACGTAAACTTCTCCGGCCTGCCTTCGCACCCGCACTTCGAGCGGGCCAAGAAGTACCTGCCGCTGGGTCCTGGCTCGGTCTTCTCCTTCGGCGTCAAGGGCGGCCGTGCCGCGGGCCAGAAGTTCATCGAGTCCCTGCAGTTGGCCTCGCATCTGGCCAATGTGGGCGACTCCAGGACCCTGGTCATCCACCCCGGGTCCACCACCCACCAGCAGCTCAACCCCGAACAGCTCGAATCCGCCGGCGTCCCCGAGGACCTGGTCCGCATCTCGATCGGGTTGGAAGACATCGACGACATCCTCTGGGACCTTGATCAGGCCCTGGACGCGGCGTCCCAGGAGGCAGCCTCGGATGCATCCGCCCGCGGCTTGGACACATCAGAGGCTGAAGCCTGCACGATCGGAACGAACTGATGACTGTTGAAGAACGGACCTGGACCGGGCCGTCGGCGCCGGAGCGCCTGAACCTGCTGCGGCAGGCGAAGTCGATCGCGATCGTGGGCGCTTCGGACAAGCCGTCGCGCGCGAGCTATTTCGTGGCCACCTACCTGCAGTCTTCCACCCGGTACAAGGTCTACTTCGTGAACCCGGTGGTGAAGGAAATCCTGGGGCAGCCGACGTACGCGTCGCTGGCGGATCTGCCGGAAAGCCCGGACATTGTGGACGTGTTCCGCAAGCACGGTGACCTGCCGGGCGTCCTGGACGAGGCCATCGCCGCCGGCGCCAAGACCCTCTGGCTGCAACTGGGCTCCTGGCATGAGGACGTGGCCAAAGAGGCCGAAGCCGCCGGGCTCGACGTCGTGATGGACCGCTGCGTGAAGATTGAGCATGCCCGGTTCCACGGCGGCCTGCACCTGGCCGGCTTCGACACCGGCGTCATCTCCTCCAAGCGGCAGGTCCTGGCCTAACAGCAGCAGGCCCAACAGCACCCGTCACCCGCCAACCCACCTGTTGCGCTATCACTTAGGGTCGTTCCCAGCGCTCAGAACAGCCCTAAGTGATAGCGCAACTGGGTTAGAAGGCGGTCTAGGGCTGGCCGGGGGGCGTGGGAAGCAAACCGGGAAAGGTCGGCGCCGGCACCGGATCCGAGGGAAGACCCCGGTCCGCGCCCCGGCCCGGGAGCTCGGGCCTTCCCGGCGCGACCGGACGATTTGGCGGCGTCGGCAGGATACCGTCACGCCCGACGGCGGGCGGCGTGGTGCGCGGCTTGCGTCCGGCCTTCTTGTCCGAGTCCTCGTCGCCGTCCGATCCCGCGCCAGTAGGTGCAGTGCTGGATGGGGCAGCCCCGGGAGTTCCTGCCGGCGACGTCGCGGCAGGTGCAGGGAAGACCGGGACCGAGGACGGCGACGGCTGGACATGCTCGGGGGCCGGAGTGCCGTGCCCCGGGGACTGGAAGATGACGCCGACGCTCTGGCTGACACTGTGCCGGAAGTCCTCGCTGGATGCCGCCACGGCGCCGGCACCAAGGGTCATGGCACCCACGACGGCGCCACCGACGATTGCCAGCCGACGCTTCCGGCCGCGGCGCTCGGCGAGGCTAGTGACCCCGGTCGGCAGCGATTCATCGGCGGCATCCTTGGCGGACGCGACCGCGGGCAGCGCCGTCGTCGCGGCTGAGACAGGGGCGGCTGAACGGGCTACTCCGGCGGCAAGCAGTGCCGCGAGATCGGCGCGGGGCGCCGGAGCCGCATCCGGGATCACGGCGCGGAGCTGTTCGAGCGCGCTCCGGAGCTCGGCCGCGGCTTCGAGGCCGGAGTCGCTCAGCATGGTCTGGATGCTGCCATCCTGCTGGGGGTCGCGGGTGCCGGTCATGATGCTGCGTGGTCCTTTTCGGTTACGAGTTCGCGCAGGGCACTGAGCCCGCGGCGCTGAAGCTGTTTGATGGCACCCGGCGTCTTGTCCATGATGCCGGCCACCTGTTCGATGGAAAGGTCTGCGACGATCCGCAGGACCAGAACTTCCCGTTGCTCCTCATTGAGCCTCGCGAGAGTGTCCGAGATACCGCCCAGGGATCCGAGCACCTCGTCCTCGGCTGATGCCGAGTACCGCGCGTCGGTCAGGGGGTCGTACTCGGCTAGGTGCGGCGTGCGTTCTGCCCGCCGCCTGTAGTCGACCAGCCGGGCGTGGGCGACGGAGAAAATAAAGGTCCGCAGGCCCTTGTGGCCGCCGCTGACGCCGGCCAGTTTCGGCAGGACGTCCACGAACACGTCTTGGGTCAGGGCCTCGGCGTCGTCCACGCCCCGGGCCCGGAAGTAGCCCAGCACGGCAGGGGAAATGACAGCGTACACCGCGCTGAAACCTGATGGGTCACCAGCTAAAGCGGCTGACAATTCGTCGTCGCTTAGCTGCTGTGCCAAGAAGCTGTCCTTCCGTTACTGCTGGGGTGCGGCCCCCCCGTAAGTCTAGCGGCCGCACCCCGGAGCCCTTCAAAATGAGGGCTCCCTCCTTGCTTTCAGACCCGTGACGGGTCCAGGCTAAACAGCCGGATATTACTTGTCGTGCTGGGGCAGCTCGACGGACGGCTGGGCCGGAACGGCTGGGGTGGCCGGGACGCCCTTGGCACCGGAGACGGACTTGGCACCGGGGACGGCCGGAACTGCGGCGTTGACGTTGGCGTTGGCGCGTGCCTCGCCGGCAGCACCCTTGACGCTGGCGTCGCCCTTAACGGTGGCGCCCTTCTTTGAATCAACGGAGCCTTCGACGGCACCCTCGGTGCCGTCCACATCGGCGTCGCCCTTCGCCTTGCCGTCAGTCGACGGCGCGGCCGGAACTGCGGGGACGGCCGGCTTTGCCGGGAGCGTAGGTGTGGCCGGGACAGCTGGAGTGGCGGGCGTAGCGTGGTTCACTTCAGTCTGCTCGGTGCTGGACATCTGGGCCGCATTGGCCAGTCCGATGCCGGAGAAACCTCCGACTGCCAGGATGGCGGCGCCGACAGCAATCTTGGTGGTCTTGCTAACACTCTTCATTACAGACGTATATCCTTTGTTTTTTTGGTGGAAGGCGGGCTGAGGCCTCTTGGGGGCAGTCGACAGCCCACTCTCGCCAGAAAAGGCTGGCCGGCGCCCATGGGGGCAGGCGCCGGCAAGCGCTTACGGTAAAGGGCCGACCGGAGACCAGATGGGGGGAAGGCGCCGGTCGGCACTTACGGTGGAAGGACAGCCGGTGCCTGGTGGGGGGTCCAAGGCTCCGGCGGCGCTTACAAAGAGGTAATCGCTGGGCGGGCCCGAAAGGTTACGCACCAATCAGAAATTTCTTGATTTCTTTTTTTGGGCCGGTGTTGCCGGGGCTTAACGACGGCGGCGGCGGGTCCCCGTCAGGGAACCCGCCGCCGCCGTGCGCCGCGTCAGGACCGGAAGAGTCCGCTGTAGGCATTGAGGGCGATCTGGCCACCCAGGTGTGCGTAAAGAACGTTGCTCCCGGCCGGAATCTCCCGGCTTGTCACGAGGTCGATCAGTCCGGCCAGGGACTTGCCCTCGTAGATTGGGTCAGTGATCATGGCTTCGAGCGAGGCGCCCAGGCGGATGGCTTCCAGGGTGGAGTCGACGGGAATTCCATAGCGGTCCCCGGCCCAGCCCTCCATGACGTTGATTTCGTCGTCACGGAGTTCCCGGCCCAGGCCGATCAGCTCGGCGGTGTTCCGGGCAATGCGTTCAACCTGGTCGCGGGTCTTCGTCAGGGTCGCCGACGCATCGATGCCGATCACGCGGCGTGGTTTGTCCTGACCGGCAAAACCCGCGATCATGCCGGCATGGGTGGAGCCCGTGACGGTGCAGACGATGATCGTGTCGAAGAAGATGCCGAGCTCGCGCTCCTGCTCCTCCACCTCGTAGGCCCAGTTGGCAAAGCCCAGCCCGCCCAGCCTGTGGTCGGACGCGCCGGCCGGGATCGCGTACGGCTTGCCGCCAGCAGCCTTGACCTCCTCGATCGCGTTCTCCCAACTGCTGCGGATACCGATGTCAAAGCCCGCACTCTCCAGCCGGACATCGGCGCCCATGATGCGCGAGAGCAGGATGTTGCCCACGCGGTCGGACAGCGGATCCGGCCAGTCGACCCAGTTTTCCTGAACCAGGCGGGCCTTGAGGCCGAGCTTCGCGGCCACCGCCGCGACCTGGCGGGTGTGGTTGGACTGGTAGCCGCCAATTGAGACCAGGGTGTCCGCGCCCTGCGCCAGGGCATCCGGGACAAAGTACTCCAGCTTGCGGGTCTTGTTGCCGCCGAACGCGAGGCCGCTGTTGACGTCCTCCCGTTTCGCCCAGATCTGCGCCCCGCCGAGGTGCGCGCTGAGCCGCGGCAGCGGGTGGACGGGACTCGGTCCAAACATCAGGGGATAGCGCTCAAAATCGGTGATGGCCATCGTCGGTCCTTCGCTCGCGTGGGAAACGGGTGGGTGAACAACAAATATGCAATACATTGCATTGTCGGATACCTGCTCCGGGAGGCATAGCGCTGCCGGACAAGGCGACTTAACTGCGACGGCGGGCCGCCCTTTCCAGGGTGGCCCGCCGCCGTCGTCGTTCGCCAGTTAGAGCGTCAGCCGGTGCTAGTCGTTGATGAGATCGTTGACCACGATCGTCTGGTCGCGGTCCGGACCGACGCCGATCGCGGAGAACCGCGTGCCGGAGAGCTTTTCCAGGGCAAGGACGTAGTTCCGGGCGTTTTCCGGCAGGTCCTCCAGGGTGCGGGCGCCCGTGATGTCCTCGGTCCAGCCTTCGAAGTATTCGAAGATCGGCTTGGCGTGGTGGAACTCGGTCTGGGTCATGGGCATTTCGTCGTGCCGCACGCCGTCGACGTCGTACGCCACGCAGACCGGGATCTGCTCGATGCCCGTCAGGACGTCCAGCTTGGTGACGAAATAGTCCGTGAAGCCGTTGACGCGGGAGGCGTGGCGCGCCAGCACGGCGTCGTACCAGCCGCAGCGGCGGGGACGGCCGGTGTTGACGCCGAACTCGCCGCCGGTCTTCTGCAGGTACATGCCCATCTCATCGAACAGTTCCGTGGGGAACGGACCTGCGCCCACGCGGGTGGTGTAAGCCTTGATGATGCCGATGGAACGCGAGATCCGCGTGGGGCCGATGCCCGAGCCCACGGAGGCGCCGCCCGCGGTGGGGTTCGACGACGTCACGAAGGGGTACGTGCCGTGGTCAACGTCCAGGAACGTGGCCTGGCCGCCCTCCATAAGGACCACCTTGCCCTCGTCCAGGGCGGTGTTCAGGACGTAGGTGCTGTCGATGACCAGCGGGCGCAGACGCTCGGCGAAGGACAGGAAATACTCCACGATCTCGTCCACCTCGATGTCGCGGCGGTTGTAGACCTTGACCAGGAGTTCGTTCTTCTGGCGCAGCGAGCCCTCCACCTTCTGGCGCAGGATCGAGGCGTCAAAGACGTCCTGGACGCGGATGCCGAGGCGGGCCACCTTGTCCATGTAGGCGGGGCCGATGCCGCGGCCGGTGGTGCCGATGGCGCGGCTGCCGAGGAAACGCTCGGTGACCTTGTCCAGGACCTGGTGATAGGGCGCCACGAGGTGCGCGTTGGCGGAGACACGCAGTTTGGAGGTGTCCGCGCCGCGGGCCTCCAGTCCGTCGATCTCCTGGAACAGGGCTTCCAGGTTCACCACACAGCCGTTGCCGATGATCGGAATCGCGTTCGGGCTCAGGATGCCGGCCGGAAGGAGCTTGAGCTCATACTTCTCACCGCCCACGACGACGGTGTGCCCGGCGTTGTTACCGCCGTTGGGCTTGACGACATAGTCGACGCGGCCGCCAAGCAGGTCAGTGGCCTTACCTTTGCCTTCGTCGCCCCATTGGGCTCCGACGATCACGATTGCTGGCATGGGATCCTCCCCCATTCGTTCGGGCCGAACTCCGTGTGATCCACCAGGTGGTCGCCGCAGCTCAGCGCCGTTCATGAGAATGCCCCGAATCTACCGCTGTGCTCTTACCCAACGCTAGAGTTCCGGGGCTCTTACCACCCAAGTTTAGCCGAAAACGGTCACCGGCATGGCTTTGGGTCCTTGTTTGGACGTGTCAGCAAGCTTGTGGGGAACGCCAGGGCGGCTTCCGCGAGTGAGGGCCACGCGTCCGCGGAGGCCACAGGCACTTCCACCCAGTCCTTGAATGGGCACCCCATCCCGGACGGATCAAAGAGCTGCCCGCCGGGGAGTTCGAGGGCGCGGATAGCTGCATCTTTCACCAGGTGGCCCGACACATAGCGGGCACCACTTGCGGGAGCGCCCGGAGTGGAATTGAGTGGGAGTGAGGATCCCGAGCGCCGAAAGGAAACGTGCCATGTCCCGGAACAGCGGGTCCCAGAACAGCGACCACATCCGCGTGACCCATGCCGGCTCGTTGCCCCGCACGCCCGAGCTGATCGCCGCGAACGAGGCCAGGGAAACCGACGGCATCACGCCCGAATTCCTGGATCTGCTCGAAACTTCGGTGGCGGACGTCGTTCAGCGCCAAAAGGAGCTGGGCATCGACATCCCCAATGACGGCGAGTACGGGCACACGATGTCCAGCTCCGTGGACTACGGCGCCTGGTGGAATTACTCCTTCTCCCGGCTGGGCGGACTGGTGCCGACCGACGTGGACCGCTGGGCCGACGCCAAGGTGCACCGTTCCTCGCCGGGCCACATCGTCCTGACCTCCTTCCCCGACCGCCGGGACCGGCTGAAGTTCGACGACGCCTACAACGACCCCTCCTCCGGAATCCTGGCCCACCGCAAGGCCGTCACGCAGCCGAAGATCGCGGGGCCGCTGACGTACACCGGCCAAAAACTCGTGGCCTCGGACATTGCCAACCTCAAGACCGGCCTGGCCGCGGCCGGGCTGACCGAGGGATTCGTCGCCTCTCTCTCCCCCGGCTCATGCGCCCGCGTGGCCAACGAGTACTACCGGAGCGATGAGGAACTCCTCTACGCCTGTGCCGACGCGATGCGTGAGGAATACAAAGCCATCATCGACGCCGGCCTGACGGTCCAGCTCGACGACCCCTCCCTGGCCGAGAGCTGGGACCAGATCAACCCCGAGCCGAGCCTGGCGGACTACCTGAAGTTCATCCAGCTCCGGGTCGAAGCAACGAATTGGGCGCTGCGCGATCTTCCCCAGGAGCAGATCCGGCTGCATGTCTGCTGGGGTTCCTGGCACGGCCCGCACACCACGGACATCCCCTTCGCGAACATCGTCGACTCAGTCCTGCAGATCAATGCCGGCGGCTACTCGTTCGAGGCGGCCAACGTCCGGCACGAGCACGAATGGCGCGTCTGGGAGGGCGCGTTGCTGCCCGAGGGGAAGGTCATCATCCCGGGCGTCGTCTCGCACGCCACCAATGTCGTGGAGCACCCGGACCTCGTGGCCGACCGGATCGTGCGCTTCGCGGACCTCGTGGGGCGTCAAAATGTGATTGCTTCCACAGATTGCGGGCTGGGCGGCAGGGTGCATCCGCAAATTGCGTACGCCAAGCTGGAGGCCCTCAGCGAAGGGGCACGCCGCGCCACCAAGCGGCTCTGGTAGCCCAGGCCGGGGCCGGCGCCGCATTTCGCAGGGCTTGATAGACTGATAAGGATCGACCAGGAATCGGTCCACACCACATTTTCAAACCACACCATTGCTCCGCATGCCCGGTATTCGGCGTGTTCGCATCAGGTGTGGCTGCTTTGCCAATCCCGCAGGAGACCCAGCAACATATGACAGCCCTGGCCACCGAAAATTTCCGCGAAGAGCTCCTGAGCCGCCGGTACGAACCTAGCATTGCCCCCGTCAACGAGCTCCTTGACGCTCTCCAGGCAACCAAGGCTGGCACCACTGTCCCCTACGTGGACCCCATGCACGACGTCGATGAGTGCCGCATCATCAGCCTGTACTCCAACATTGGCACCGCGGATGCGTCAGGCTTCATCACCGCCGGCGAAGACGAGGCGGCCACCCGCATGCTGGGAATCCAGTGGAAGCTGGGCCTGCGCCCCGAATTCGTCATGCCGTGGAACGTCCACCCGTGGTACGTCCCCGGCGAACCCAACGGCAAATTCACGCCGGACCAGATTTCCGCAGGCCTCAAGCCGCTGCTGAAGTTCCTGGCCCTCGTGCCCCGCGCCTCCGTGATCGTGGCCCACGGCACCGAGGCCAACCGCCTGGCCAACCTGCTGCTCAAGACCGAAGTGCCCATGATCTGGCGCCGCGGCCTGAAGACCTACAAGGTCCGCTCACTCAGCGGCCGGGCATTCGCCGGCACTCCGGCCCGGCAGGAAGAGTACCTGGCGGAGATGCACACCGCGTACGCGGATGCCATGGCCCGCACAGGCCTGGCCAAGGCCTGATCCCCACCCACCCGCACGCATTAACGACGGCGGGCTCCCACCTTGAGGTGGGAGCCCGCCGTCGTCGGTTAACCGCGCGTCAGCCCTCGGACTCGATGGCGGCCCTTGCGCCGGGATCGGAATCCTTGAGGAACTTTTCGATCCGCTCCGGTTCCTCGGCCTCGCCGATCGCCGCGGACGCCCGGCCCAGCGAGTAGAGGGAGCGCAGGAAGCCGCGGTTGGGTTCGTGCTCCCACGGGATCGGCCCGACGCCGCGCCAGCCGTTGCGGCGCAGCGAATCCAGGCCGCGGTGGTAGCCCACCCGCGAGTACGCGTAGGAATCGATGGTGCGGCCCTCGTCCCACGCTTCCTCGGCCAGGATGGCCCACAGGAGCGAGGACGTGGGGTGCTTGGCTACAAGGTCCACGGCTTCCTGGCCGAGCGCGAGGTGCTGGTAGATCTCAGTCTCGGCAGGCAGGAGCGTGGGCTCGGGGCCCATCAGGTTCTTGCGGAACTCGTCGGACATGGCTAGAAGGTCTTGCCGGTGGAGCCCAGCTGCTGGGCGGCCTCGACCACACGGGCGGCCAGACCGGCCTCGGCGGAAGCGCCCCAGACGCGGGGATCGTAAAGCTTCTTGCTGCCGACCTCGCCGTCGACCTTCAGCACGCCGTCGTAATTGCGGAACATGTGGTCCACCACCGGGCGGGTGTACGCGTACTGGGTGTCGGTGTCGATGTTCATCTTGATGACACCGTAGGAGACGGCGTCCGCGATTTCCTTGTCCGAGGAGCCGGAGCCGCCGTGGAACACGAGGTCGAACGGGTTGGACTTGCCGATCTTGGCGCCCACCTGCTCCTGGATGTCCTTGAGGATCTCCGGGCGGAGCTTGACGCCGCCCGGCTTGTATACGCCGTGCACGTTGCCGAAGGTCAGCGCCGTGATGTAGCGGCCGTTTTCGCCGGAACCGAGAGCGTCGATGGTGGCCAGGGCGTCCTCGACCGTGGTGTAAAGCTTGTCGTTGATGGCGTTCTCGACGCCGTCCTCCTCGCCGCCAACGGTGCCGATCTCAACTTCGAGGATCATCTTGGCGGCAGCCGTGCGCTCGAGCAGTTCCCGGGCGATCCGCAGGTTTTCCTGCAGGGTCTCGGCGGAGCCGTCCCACATGTGCGAGTTGAAGAAGGGGTTGCGGCCGGCCTTGACCTCTGCCTCGGAAGCGGCGAGCAGCGGGAGCACGAAGCCGTCCAGCTTGTCCTTGGGGCAGTGGTCCGTGTGCAGGGCGATGTTGACGCCGTAGTTCTTGGCGACCTCGCGGGCGAAGGCCGCGAAGCCCAGGGAGCCGGCAACCATGTCCTTGGTGGAGGCACCGGACCAGTAGGCCGCGCCGCCGGTGGAGACCTGGACGATGCCATCGGATTCCGCCTCGGCGAAGCCGCGCATGGCGGCGTTTAGGGTCTGGGAGGACGTGACGTTGACAGCCGGGAAGGCGAAGCCACCCGTCTTTGCACGGTCGATCATCTCGGAGTAGATCTCTGGGGTTGCAATGGGCATGCTGACTCCTAAAGTGAATTTCGTCTACGGGCTGGTGCTCCTGGAGGGAACCTCGTCGGCTAGGAACCATCCTAGTCATTCCTGCGCCGGGGCAGTGTCTCCGGTCACTGTGCCTGTGTAACACTCGCTCCCCCGGCGGTCCCGCCTGCCGCTCACCGCCCGAGCTTCCCGCCCAGACGGCAGTTCGCGGCAGTGTTGGGCGAAAGCATTGCCGTGAAGTGCCATCTCGGCGGCAGTTAGAGGTGCTGGCCGAACACGTGGCGGCGGATCCAGGCGTGCATCGCGATCGCGGCGGCAGAGGCCGCGTTGATGGAGCGGGTGGAGCCGAACTGCTCGATCGACAAGGTGTCCAGCGCCGCGTCGTGGACCTCAGGGGTCAGGCCCGGGCCCTCCTGGCCGAAGACCAGGACGCAGTCCCTGGGCAGTTCGTAGGTTTCCAGCGGGACGGAGTCCGGGAAGATGTCGATCCCGATGATCGCCAGCCCCTCCCCCTGCGCCCAGGTCACGAAGTCCTCAACGGTGGGGTGGTGGCGGACGTGCTGGTAGCGGTCGGTAACCATGGCCCCGCGGCGGTTCCACCGGCGTCGTCCGATGATGTGGACTTCCTTGGCGAGGAACGCGTTGGCGGTCCGGACCACGGTGCCGATGTTGAGGTCGTGCTGCCAGTTCTCGATCGCGATGTGGAAATTGTGGCGCTTGGAGTCCAGGTCCGCCACGATCGCCTCGTGCTTCCAGTAGCGGTATTTGTCCACCACGTTGCGCCGGTCGCCGTCCGCCAGGAGGTCCGGGTCCCAGTGCTCGCCCTGTGGAAGTTCGCCTTCCCAGGGGCCGACGCCGACCTCCGCCTTCGGTTCCGCCACTGCCGCCGGGTCCGCTGACGTCTCTGGCACAGGCTCTACGCCGGCGTCGCCGGGGATCTCGGGTTCAGTCACGCCTCAACATTAGACTGGGAGGCAGGTAGCGGCACACTTACGGCGGAGGACACCATGGCAGATCAGCGCGAAGAGCAGGGGACCGACTCAGACGGGGCACGTTCATATGCCTCGATGTACCGCAGTGGCCAGGAAATCGAATGCTGGCTCACGGACATGGACGGCGTGCTGGTCCACGAGAACCAGCCCATCCCGGGCGCCTCGGAGCTGATCCAGCGCTGGGTGGACACCTCCAAACGGTTCCTCGTGCTGACCAACAACTCGATCTTCACGCCCCGGGACCTCGCGGCCCGGCTCAGTTCTTCCGGACTGGAAATCCCGGAGGAGAACATCTGGACGTCGGCCCTGGCAACTGCCCAGTTCCTCAAGGACCAGGTCCGCGGCTCCGAATCGGGGAACCGCGCCTACACGATCGGCGAAGCAGGACTCACGACGGCGCTCCACGAGGCAGGCTTCATCCTCACCGACCAGAACCCCGACTTCGTGGTGCTCGGCGAGACCCGCACCTACTCGTTTGAAGCCATCACCATGGCCATCCGCCTGATCCTGGCCGGCGCGCGTTTCATCGCCACCAACCCGGACGCCACCGGGCCCTCGAAGGACGGCCCCATGCCTGCCACCGGGGCCATCGCCGCCCTCATCACCAAGGCCACGGGCCGCGAACCGTACATTGTGGGCAAGCCCAACCCGATGATGTTCCGCTCGGCGATGAACCAGATCGACGCGCATTCGGAAACCACAGCCATGATCGGCGACCGCATGGACACCGACATCATCGCCGGCATGGAAGCGGGCCTGCACACGGTGCTGGTGCTCAGCGGCATCACCCACCGGGACGACATCGCCGCGTACCCGTTCCGGCCGAACCAGATCCTGAATTCCGTGGCGGACCTCAAGAACCAGATCTGAGGAAACCCCTAGAACGCGGTCTTCTTCCCGCCGCCGCCCGGCAGCGGAAAGAGGTCGTCCTGGAGTTTGTCGATGATGGGCCGGTAGACGAACGGGCTCCAGCCCGGGCTCGCGTGCTCCGGCCTCGCCCCGTCGGTGCGCAGGTCATCCGAGGCCATGTTGGCTTTGAAGGTCAGCGACCACGTATCCCGGGCGGTCTCGTAGTCCACGGTCTTGTCCCGGGGGTTGCCGATGAACGCCATCTTTGTTTCGCCGAGTTTCCCGACGAAACGGCTTGCCTCAAAGTGGTAGATGTAGGCGGATTCGGACTGGATCAGCACGCTGGACGGCGCGAGCGGAGACAGCTGTTCCAGGGTCTGGTCCACTACTTGGCCCCAACTGCGCTCATTCTTGTGCAGCATCCTCTCGCCGAGCTCGTAGCCACCGCGCAGCACCGTAGGGAAGCGGAACCCGCTTTCGTAGAGCAGCACCACGCCCTCAAACCAGCTCTGGTCCAGCACGTCGTGCCGGCTCGCCGGGCTGGAATCCAGGAGGATGAACGCCACTTCGACGCCGTGCAGCTCGCGCAGCCGGGCAGCCACCTGAGTTGCCACCATGCCGCCGAAACTATGGCCGTAGAAGTAGAGGGTGGTGAGATTGTGGGCGCGGACGTACTCGATCACGGCAATGACCACCTCGTCGATGTCCAGCCCCTCGTTGGAATACCCGACGGCGCCGAGCCGGCCCCTCTTGTTCAAGGATCCGCGCAAGGCGTTCAGGATCCACAGGGCTTCTTCCCAGCCCGTCTTGTAGCCGGGGAACAGGATCCAGCTGGCGTGGGGATAGTACAGTTCGGCGACGTCATCCGGCACTTCGAGGATCCGGGTGACACGCCGATCGGTCTGCACGCGCCGCGTGAACAGCATGTCCGCCGCCAGCAGTGAAGCGGACCCGGCGCCGATCAGGAATGTCCGCCGGGAAACCCGTTTAAGCTCGACGGCGCGGCGGAGCATGCGGGCCTCGGCAGCACCGGGGCCTCGCGGATGGTTCGGTTCCATCTCGGCCGGCACATTACTACCGTATCCACGGTCCGGCGGGGATGAGAAACCCGACCAATCCGGAAGACAGAAGGGCAGCCTGGAGCGGCGTTGCCGCCGCTGGCCGGCTAGACAGGCTCGGGCTCGCGGCCGACCTCGCGACGGCTGATCTCCATGCCGATCTCGTCATACGTTGCCAGCAGTTCCGAGCGGGCCATGTCAGCGGGGTCATCGAGCAGGCCGAACACACAGTCGCTCGCGGCGAAGAGTTCGTCGTCGGAGAACCGGGTCAGCCGCCGGGTGCCGGAGGGATCGACGGAGGACAGGAATTCCCCGGACATGTCCAGGGTGGGCAATGCGGCGGAATCGTCGCGGTGCGCGGTCAGCTCCAGGGAAACGCCGCCGGGGGCGGGCATGCCGGCGATGTCCGAGCCGGCGCTCCCGCCGTCGATCGCGTTGAGGTCGTTGCGCAGGCCGGCCAGCGCCGATGATTCCACAAATGCGGCCAGGCCGAGGTCGACGCGGATGTGCGAGATGATCCCCATGCGGCGAACGCGCTGGACAATGTGCGTCAGGGAGGGGCGGGAGGCTTGCGTGAGGCTCCCCCGGACACTAATCCGGACGACGTCGGAAACGACATCGAGTTTGACGTGGGCTTGCAGTGTCTGGTCCATAGGTACTCCAAAGAAGGATGTCTATGGCCGACGGCTCAACCTCATTCAGCGTATCCGCGCTTGTGGTTGCACACAAGTCATAGGCGACTGCCGGTTCAGCCCGCCTGTCGCCGGTCCGGCTCTTCGTAGTGCGTCCGGGTTGCCGTTCCGCCCACAGACTGCACCAGGGAGGTGGCGATATCGCGGAGTTTGACGTTGCCGTTACTGGACGCATCGGTGAGGATCCGGACCGCGGTTTCCTGGTCGCAGCGGTTCTGCGCCATGACGATCCCGATCGCCATGTCGATGACGGTCCGGGATTCAAGGGTGGCGCGCAGGTTGGTGGCGCTGTCCGTGTGCAGCGAGAAGCGGACTGCCAGCCGCAGTGCCTGGGAGATTTCACGGGTGTAGCCGCGGGCACGGACAGCGACGTCGCCGTCGAACTTGTGCGGGACATCGGAGTAGAGGTTCAGCGCCGCCTGGGCTTCGCCCTGGAGGTGGAAAGGCACCGACAACACCGAGCGCAGGCCGTGCGAGGCGACGGCGGAGGCATAGTCAGGGCCCCAGCGGTCCTCGTCGAAGAGGTCAGGGACGTAGACTTCCCGTTCCTCCTTGGCAGCGGTCAGGCATGGGCCCTGGGACAGTGAGTACTGGATCTCGTCCACTTCGCGGGCGGAGTCACTGCTCCACCCGATCGTGGCGGCCTTACGGTCCCGGAGCAAGGTAATTCCGCACAGCGCGTCGTCGCCGGAGCCCGCCACCTGGTGCGCGGAAAAACGCGCGAGTTCGTTCAGGAACACTTCGAAGTCCGCGCTGTCCAGGATCAGGTTCTGGATCTGGTCGACAGTGCCGACGGAGTCAGCCCTCAAGTCTTCGGGGTGCGGGAGCATGGCGCGTTTCTCCAGATGCGGGTACGGACGGGGGTATTTAAGAAATGATAAGTCACCCCCTGTACCCCGTCCATCCCCGTCAGCCGAGGGCGGAGCGCTAGTTGAGGCCCAGTTCGTCCTTGCCGAAGGCGAAGAGATACGGAACACCGGCTTCGGCCTCGATCTTTTCCTTGGCTCCCGTGTCGCGGTCCACGATCACCGCGACGGCCACCACGTTGCCGCCGGCCTTACGGACGCCTTCGACGGCGGTCAGCGCGGAACCGCCGGTGGTTGAGGTGTCCTCCAGGACCAGGACCTTGCGACCCTCGACCGAGGGACCTTCCACCTGGCGGCCCATGCCGTAGGACTTCTGCGCCTTGCGGACAACGAACGCGTCCACCGGGCGGCCGGCGTCGACGGCGGCATGCATGACGGCGGTGCCCACCGGATCTGCCCCCATGGTGAGCCCGCCGGCGCACTCGAAATCGATCCCGGCGTCCTCCATCAGGGAGAGCATGACCTGTCCCACCAGCTTGGACGCCTCGTGGTGCAGCGTGATGCGGCGCAGGTCAATGTAGTAGTCGGCTTCCGCTCCGCTGGAGAGAATGACCTTGCCGCGGACGACGGCCAGTTCCTTGATCAGTTCCAGGAGTCGGGCACGGGCAGAGGCAGCGTCAGCTGCGAAGTCACGGGTGGCAGTCATGGGTCCCAGTTTAGTGGCTGGTCCGGGGCGGATTCCCAGCCGGAGCCCTGTATGTCGGCGCCAAAGCGCGGCTAGGGCTGCGGCTGGGGTTCGGCCCGCCGCGCGAAGGCCGGTGCATGTTCGGGGCGCGGACCAAAGGCGATGAAGCGGGGAATGATGGTGCGGAACACCGGAACGTGCCGGGCAAAGAACAATGCCGCGGCCGGCGCCTTTGACCGCTTCCCGGTCATGATCGGGACGAAGACTGCCCGCTGCATGACCCGTTGAACGGTCTGCACGATGACGGTGGGCAGCCGCCGGCGTCGTTCGACTTTCTTGAGGTCTTCCGTGCTCACGCGGCCGCGGAGCAGTGCGGGGGCAAGGTACTCGGCGGTGGCCACCGCGTCCTGGATGGCGAGGTTGATTCCGACGCCGCCAGCCGGCGACATCGCATGGGCGGCGTCGCCAATGCACAGAAGCCCGTTGATGTGCCACGAGCGCAGCCGGTTCAGGCGCACGTCCAGCCAGTGGAGGTCATCGAGGGAACGGATGGCGTCAACGCGGTCGGCGAGGTCCGGGCGGAGCGCCGCGACCCGCCGCCGGAACCCTTCGACGCCCTCCGCGCGAATCCGGGCGTCGGTGCCCTTGGCCGCCAGGTAGCCCATTTGGTAGTAGTCGTTGCGGAACAGCGCCAGCAGCGCCTCGCCGGGGCCGAAGGCCGGCACGATGCCCGCCACCTCGCCCGTTTCGGAGGCATACCGCGGCAACCGGAACCACCAGGTATCGAACGGCACGGGAAACTCTTTCGGCGCCAGCCCGGCCGCGGCGCGGAGCACGGAATGACGGCCGTCCGTTGCGATCACGACGTCCGCCAGGAGTTCGTCCTGCGTGCCGTCCGGGGTCCGGAAGCGGACTCCGCGGACACGGCCCCCGTTGCGGACCAGCCCGGTGGCCGTACGGCTCATGAGCAGGGTGAATCCCGGCTCTTCGGCTGCGGCGGCGGCGAGGAAGTTCAGGAAATCCCATTGCGGCATCATGGCGACGTAGTTGTACGGCGGCGGCAGGGCGTTAAAGTCGCCCATGGTCACGGGCGGCCCGCCCGGGACGGGGAAAGCGACATTCTTCAGGCGGCTCTGCGGCAGCTGCCTGAAGTCCTGCCCGAGCCCGAGTTCGTCAATCAGCCGGATCGTGGAGGGGTGCACCGTGTCGCCACGAAAATCCCGCAGGAAGTCAGCGTGCTTCTCAAGGACTGTCACCTGCACCCCGGCCCGGGCCAGCAGCAGTCCAAGCATCATCCCCGCAGGTCCACCGCCCACCACCGCGCATCCGGTCTTCTCCATGGCCCCACGCTACGCCTGCACGGGGTGGCGCGGGAGGGGTTTTCGCGCAGGTTTTGGACCTGCGCTGCGGCTTCGGACCGGCGCGGCGGGGATCCGCGTAGCGCCGGCCCGAAACCCTGGCGCCAGCCCGAGAACGCAGCGGCGAGCCGAAACCTGGGCGCCGCGCAGCCCGGCGTCGCCGGCTTAGAGCCTGGTGTCGAAGGAGTCGCAGAAGACGTTCTCGTTGAACGTATTTCAGGTACTAGTGCAGAGTTGGCAGACGTCGTTTGTCTTGGATTCTAGGGGTTTTGGATGTTGGCGATACTCGCCGGAACTTGGCGCTTTGCGGACCTCTTGCGGACTTTCTGCGGACTGGTGCCCTAACTAAGGCGCTTCCTAATGAGCTCGATGAACTCGATTCGACGCTTCCCTACTGCGTCTCTCCTGCCTCCGCGCCATGCCCATGCGTCCGTTGCGTCGACTAGGGTGACAGCGGATTTGTGAATACGAGGGTGGCAATTCAGATGGACCTCGGTCAGCATTTCCCGTGCACGCGAGTCCACGGGGTCGTGGCCCATGTCCCCTGGGAAGGCGCCATGCTCATCCTGATAAGCATCCAAGGCCTCTAGCTCGTCGTCAATGCTCCGGAGCAACTTCAAGCAGACCTCGCGGGCGCGATCGCTAGTCACCTTGGTGCGCTCGCGCTTGAACTTTGAGTGTTCGATCCACCAGTTTCCGGTCGTGGTGGCGGCGATGCCAATCACAACACCGCCAACGCCCCAAAGTTGCTCAATCATGTCCGCAATTATGCCCCGCCCGCCGCCGCCTAGTGGCAATGACAAGTGCAGTACGGCGCGGGTTCCATGTACTCGTAGTCGGGCTCCAGTTCCTCGAATGGGGAACGCTCAACAGGCGCCAACAACTCATCAAGCATCGCGCCCACTGCTTCAACATCAATCTTCACCACGGAACGGACACTAGGCCGGGGGCCTGACATCTTCATGTAACGGGTGTTCCGTGCCTTAGTTGCTTAGGATTATTGATGTGCCCGGGCGCAAGATGATCGACTCGGAAGGTTCAAAGGGAGACTTATGTCTGTTTCATATGTGGATGCGCAGGGTAAAAAAGGCCAGTTCACGGACAAAGAGGACGAGCGCTTTGCCTACCATGTTGTGGAGGGCTCGGGCGTGCTCCTTGTAATGAAGAAGGAGGGCAGCGAGCTTTGGCAGGTGTTGAAGGAACTTTCACCAATCGGTTGGCGCGAAGTTCAGGGCACCCGGTTCAACCAGTTCCCAACCACCAACCCGGGGCCGGATGGCAGGGTTTACTTTGCGCCCGCCGATAAGTCGAAGACTCCCAACCCGGCATAGCAAGTACAGACGACGGCGGCTACACCGGCAGAAATCCGGGAAACCGGTTTGCCCAGCGGATGTGGCCAGGCCGGCCCGCGGCGCCAAGGAAAAGCGCAGGTCAGGCGGGTACTTTGAGGTCGTGGCACAGCAGCCCGGTTGGGGGCACGCCACAGCGTCATTTCTCCCTCGGAATGACGATCATCACCCCAGAGGCCGGCTCCGCGAACTCCATGCGTGGAGCTGGTCTCGGAGTCAGTGAACCGCCCAATGCGCAGAACACCCCCGCACCTTACCTGGGGAGGTTCGCGGCGCGGGGGTGTTCGTTGGCCCCGTCGCCATTGGGGGATGCGGCGGAACTGTCCAAACATAGGCGACGCAACTTTGCAAGTCAAACCTTGCCGGGGGCTATAAGTACGCTTACGATTGGGCCTATATGTGGCCCGAAGCAACGATCTTCGGGGGCGGGCCACATGGGTGGCGTACGAAGGTAAGCAGGCCGCGATGTCCGGTCTGCTTCATTTGGAACAGACGAAAAGACCCCCGCCAGCATGGTTAGCCGGCGGGGGTTTCTGTGTCTGCCGTAACTATGCGGGCAGAAATCCGGGCAGACGGTTGCCCCAACGGATGGGACGCAGTTTCTCCGGGCAACGCCGGTACTCCTCAATATCCCAATCTGAGTCCGTAACGCGTTCCACGTTGCCGGCGGGATCCAGGCCCAATGCCCGTGCCGCTGGTCGTCTGCCCATCCCACGAGGATGTAAGAGGGGTTCCAGCGTTCCGCGACGGCGTAGACCCTCACGGTGCCGCCGTCAGTCAGGGGCAGGCTTGCAAGGACTTTCGGGTAGCTTCCGTAATCGTAATCGGACGCTGAGGCGCCCTCGCACACCGGGTTGAGGAAGGTAATGCGGGGGCGCGATGCTCGACCGTCATGCCGTCATTGGGGATCCACCAGGATCCATTAACCATTGTCGTCGCCAAGCTCTACCGGAGCAACGGCGGCGGTAGGTGCCCCGCTCTATGAACCGGGGACGGAACGGGCCACCTCTCCAACCACGACACCCTAATCCGAGTCCAAAACGCCCCCGCACCCAACCCGGTGCGGGGGCGTTCCGGTAGACCGTCCCGCCGGCGGCTTGGGTAGTGCTACCAGGCTTGGATAGGATCCATGCTTGGATGGACAGCCAGCAGAACGGTTCCAAAATAGGACCTCTGAAACAGCTAAGTCAATGACACCCTGCAAGTCGCAAGCGGGCGGGGGCATGACCGAGTTAACCGAAGTGTCTCGTTTGAGGTTTTCGCGGAATCACTTCCCACTCCAAGCCACTGACACTTTGTGCTGCGGTGGATGGCCTCACGTTTCTCGCTTGCCGAGCCACGACAACGGAGCTGGGGCCACATATAACTTCATTACCTGCTACCTCTGCCACATACGGGCTACTGGCGCCAGGAAGAAGAAGATCGAGCTGCTCCTCCACGCTAAGAGCCTGCATCCGCCACAATTGGTTTACTGTCTCCTCAACCTTCTTGAACCCCGTAGTGGGGCGAAGTACTGTCAAGACTCGTTTGGGGGATTTGTCTGGCAATGCCGGTTCCCAAGTGATGATCCATGCGCGGCGTCCCGCTGTTCTTGTCATGTATGGATCCTTCCACGCGCATTCCAGTCGGGCTTCCGTTATGTCGTTATTTGTTGTGCTTCCCGAAGTCTTCGGGTCTGAAGCTGCCGTCAAGTACAGCCGCCCAAACAGACGGACCCTCACCCCAGCCATACGTAGTGCCGGCGATCCGTACGCGGTAACAGATGCCGCCCTTGAACCAAGCACGGACCTCGCCCCGCGGCGACGGTAGCCGCTGCTGCGTGATGCGGTTAGGATCCGCCTCCAGAGCGTGCGCTACAGGCTCTGGCACGCGCCGCCTAGCCATGAGTTGCCACGGCGCTACGGTGAGCGGCCCACCGGCTGTTGTTAGCCTTCTGGGCCCTGATCTGAGCCACAGTCAAGGGCTTGGAATCGTCATCATCCGGCAAACCAAGGGCGCTAATCGTCTTCGCCAGGGAATCCCGATGCTTGCGGATCTCGTCATACACGCGGGACACAACAGGCTGGCCCGTGCTCCCCTTCGTAATCAGATCCCCGTCCAAAATGGCGGTTCTGAGGATTTCCAGCTCGTCAACGGTCCTGCAAGCCTCCAAAAGCAACCGTAATTCCGGTGCCGTAAGGTCAAAATCGCTCAGCGTTTCCCGCCAAAGCTTCTTACCGCTCGCCCGTAAATCCGCGGGGGCGCTGGGTTTCCCAGCCATCTAAACTCCTTCTGTGAATTGGAACAAACGAAAAAACGGCCTCCAAGGACCGTCGCACTTCCGGCGCCCCTTCCCGGCGGTCTAGAGGGGGCACATGGCCGCTCCCCGCCCCTGGGTGCATGTCCGGGGACATCTCAGAAGTTTTGAACCCTCCGCGGACTCTTTTCATCTCCCCGGCGGGTTGGCTTGCGAGTACGTGTCTTGGTGTGGCGGGGTGGGTGGTGACGCCCGCGCCGCGACAGTCGCGGGCGTCACCTGTCTGTGTGGTCAGGCGGCGTTGGCTTTGTCCATTGCCTGACGGATGGCTACTTCGCTGCTGGTGTCTGCGAGGCGTGCGGCTCGTGCTGCTGCGGCTACCTGTTCGGCGGCTCGCTGTGCTGTGGTCTTTGCTGCGTTGACCATGCTCTGTGCTTCGGCTGCGGTGTTGAGTCGGAGGGTGAAGCCTTCGTGGGTGAGGTGGTGGAGCGCGTCACCTGTTGAGTGCCAGAGGGCTTCGGCGAGGTGGATCTTGGCAAGGTCGGTTACGGGTGCGATGTAGTGCAGGTAGCCGGGTGTGTTGTCGCGTTCGGCGTCGGCGATGATGACGCGGGCGTTGCGTACCTGGGTTGCGGTGTTGCGTGCGGCGGTGAGGTCTTCCCATGCCTGCGCTGCTGCTGGTCCTGCGGCTAGGACTGTGCCGGCGTTGGCGTCGGGTGAGAAGTGCCGGCCTGCGTCGGTGATGGTTTTGGCTGCGGTGTCGAAGGGTTTGCGGAGGGCTTTTACGAGGCTGTCAGCGTTGGTGCGGATGCCGGTGAAGAATGCCCGGTTTACGGCGTCCTGTGTGGCGTGTGCGGCGTTGGGGATGCGTTCGGCGGCGAGCATCGCAACGGCGGTTTCGCGGAGTTTGTCGGCGATGTTGTCGATGGTGGTGGTGCCGTCGAGGATGCTGGCGTTGAGGTCGGCGCCGGCGGTTTCGTGGGTGGCGTTGAGGATGGCTTCGGCGAGGGCTGCGGCGTCCTGGGATTCCTTGGGCAGTTCGATGCCGAGGCCGGCGAAGACACGGGTGATGTTGCGGATTTCGTAGAACATAGGGTTAGTTTCCTTCGATGCTGGTGATGACGTTTGCGCCGAGTGCTGCGGCGATGGTGTTTGTGAGGGCGTCGGAGTTGAGCGCCGGGGGTTGGCCTGGGGTGGCGGGTTCCTGCGTGGTTAGGCAGGGTCCGTCGCCGCGGTTCAGTTCGCATACGATGATGCGTTTGGTTTCGGTGCAGGTGCAGTCGGCCATTAGCAGGCGGGCCTTTCTAGTTGGTCGCGTATTTGCGGTGAATGCTGAGGGCGTCGGCTATTTCGTTTGCCAACCTCAGCGCGTCTGCCGCCGGTAGTACGGCTTGGATAACACCGCCGCTGCGGAGTACGACGGCGGGTTCCTGGCCGCCGTCTGGGGTGAGGAGTAGTCCCGTCTTGGCTCCGTAACTGGCGGCCTGCCTGATGTTGAATTCATGGCGGTCTGGCCTTGAGGCGAACATTAGTTGTCCCTTTCAAGATGGTCGGCCATGTCCACCAGTCGGTTAGCGAGGTCATAGGCTTCGGCTGGTGTGAGATGGGCCCGGATTTTTCCGCCGTGCATCAGGCCGATGCCGGGGGTCTGAGTCCGGTCTGCGGCCTTCCAGATATAGGTGCGGGGTTTTATGAAGGGGCGCGTTTCGGTCTGCATGCTGGCTCGGCTCCCTGTCCGCTAGACAATCCGCTTGATGGCTGGGCCGCTTGGGAGATTTCGGACAGCGGATTAGTGGTTTTCTCTACGCTGCCGCGGGCGGCTGCTGGTAACTGTAGTGGACCTCGTTGGGGTAGCGGTAATCCAGGGCGGAGTGCCGGCGCCGGC
>NZ_JBEGIG010000015.1:0-42753 GCF_040676555.1 Arthrobacter sp. LAR12-1-1.1
GCACAGCTGGTCCTTGAACTCCTGGCTGAACCGGCGACGTGATGCAGGCATTCTGCACATTCCTCATTTCAGTAGTCCCCCGATTTTAAGGGGGTCCACTGTCCGAGAACTCCGAGGCGGCCCAAACCTCGGAACTGTCACCATTGACCTGACAAAGAACTGTCACCTATGTCCTGCGACATAACACGTCGGACTGGGTCGTACCTAGGTCGGTTCGGGTCGGATTCCGCATGTTTCCGGGGGAGTCCAGTGTTTGCGTGGGAGGGAATGCGGTTCGAGTCCCACCTCGGGCACGTGTTTTCACTGTTCAGGGGCTTGTGGTCCTCTGAATGTGTACAAATCTCCTTTATGGGCCCCGGGGCCCATTTTTGTTGGTGGCCGTTGCGGTCTGGCGGCTCCTTCTTTTGACGTGGACAGCGGTGTTGCTGGGTTCACCTTCATGGCTGGGAGCGCTTGGAAACTGCATGACTTGCTGTGACTTGGGATCAAATTCTCATGATCGTCCCTGTCGGCGGCCGGAACTCCTGTCCTCGATGATGTTCTCGAGCATCGGGTAGGGGCCGGGCGAACCTATCGAGTTTGGTGACGATCAGGGTGCCGCCGGCCCGGACGGCCGCCAGGGCTTCGTTCAGTCCCGGCCGTTCCCGTTCTCCGGTCACGCCGTGGTCACCATTGATTAGGCCCTCGAGGACGCCCAGACTCGTAAGTGCCTTGCGCTGCGTTGTTAGGTCTTGTTGGTTGGTGGAGACCCGGGCGTAGCCGGAGATCTGCGCGGGCAGGTGCAACTATCGCGATTGTCCAAGTAGAGCGGGACAGTATTGCGGGCGGGATGTACGAGAATCAAGGGTCCCAGCAACTGTGTCGGATTTTCTCGCAGAGCCAGTGCGGGCCGAGGATGTCGCGATGGGGGACCGGCATGCGGGAAACGGTGAGCCCGAACGCCCCGCCTGGGACCTGCACCACCCGGAACTGGCACCGCAGCAGGTCCCGGCAAAGAGCCCGGCGGGAGCTCATGGGCTGCGCGAAGGAGGTGTCGTGGCCATGGAGTTGTTCGTTGTCAGTTCGGCTTCCCAGTCGTTGAAAGCTCCGTTGATTGCGGGGTGCCGTGCCCTAGAAACTTGGACGGCGTGAACCCGTATGGGAAGTCCCCACTCTTGCCAGGTCAAAGGAGAACCGCGCCCCTCAATGGGGAGTGCGGGAGGCGTTCGGCGTGCTCAGAAGGACAATTTTGGGGGTGTGTTCGTTGTCCACACTTTCGGCTTCGGACGTGGTCGTTTGTGGGTCGGACACCGGCGGACGCGTTGCTCAGGTATGCTCCGAAAATGATTGGAAGCGTTGACGAGGTAGTGGTGGATTGCCAAGATCCAGCCACACTCGCTGAGTTCTGGGCCACTGTCCTTGGCGGAACTCCCGTGCATCGAAGCAATGAATGGTCGTTCATCGATCCGCCGGGATGGACGCGATTAGCCTTCCAGCGCGTGCCCGAGACGAAGCAGGTGAAGAACCGCCTCCATATAGATGTGCACGTGGATGACGTGCCTGGCGCTGCCACTGCGGCGGTAGCCCTTGGCGCTGTAATGGTTGGCGCAATCCATGCCGATTCAGTGGGCACATTCCAGGTCTTGCAGGATCCGGAAGGCAACGAGTGGTGTGTCGTTCGCTCAGCCGCCGATTGAGACACAGGTCGTGGCGATTGGCGCGGCCTGCGGAATCGGCGGGGTTACCTCGGTTGAGCATTCACGCTGCCCGCACTGCATAGGTCAGGCTGTCCATTTAGAGCGCCTATTCGAGCCGCGCGCCCTTCCTCCGCCACCTCTGAGGTGGCTGTTGAATTCGGCGCCGGAGTCATCGTGGCCGCCACTGCATTCAAGCTTCCACGCTCGAGGATCAGCCTCTGTACGTGCCGGTAAGTCCGTTCCCTCCATGCGACCATTCAGCTCCGAGCGCCGTGTCATTCTCCGATCGCGGGGCGTAGGCTGAGCACGATCCACTACCCGGACCTGGCGCTTCGGCCGTGGCCACCACAGGAAGGCAGCATCGATGGAGATGATCGTCAAGGACAACTGGCACAGGCTCAGGCCCGAAACGCGGCAATGGCTGGTCGACAACCCGGGATGCCTGATCCTCCCGCGCACGATGGTGGCCACCATCTGTGAGGCGACCGGCGGAAGCGCCGACTGTGACCAGCACGGCGAGATTACGCTCTCACAGGAAGACCGCGATTTTATCCGGTCCCGGGCAGGCCAGATCACGGCAACCGGACCGGACGAGCGTTTCTTCGACGCAACACAGCCCTGAAAGGCAGGCCTTCCAGAGTGCCCCGGGGAACACCGCCGACTTGCCGATTTTCGGGACGGCGGCAGCGGGGGGTGCGCGAGGGCGGAGCCAATTGGCCGAGGTGTGCCGTGTCCTTGTCAGCGTCCCGGCGCAGAGCTACCGTGATGCCGGCGGAGGCAGGATGATGGGGCCTGCGTTGAATGCGGCTTCCTCTATGTCCACCCGGCCAATGTGTGTGGATGTACGCCTCGGCGTCAACCGAACAACTCGGTGACGTGCCCCTGGAGGTGTATCCGCGCACCAGGGTCCGGCGCCGCGGCGGCGGCTTCCAGATGGAAATACTGGACTGACTTATGCCCGGCCGGAAACTGGATGTTGAACATTGACCGTCGTGACATTCACGTACTCGGACAGGAACCTTCGCTGGGTGACGGGCGGATTGTTCGTTGTGTGCGCCCTCGCGTTCGCCGCGGCAGCCACCACACGTTCGGTAACGTTTGACTGGCCGGACATCCTGCGGGAGCCGGCCAGCGTGGTGCTGGCGGCATTCGCAGCCGACGGTCCCAGGTTGGTCTGGATCTGGTTTGCGACGGCCTGGGCGTACGGGCTCCTTGCCGTACCGGTTCTGCTACTGCCCGCGGCGCTCGGCCTCCGCCAGGATCCGGTCCTGCGGGTCGCCACGTACGCAGGTGCCGCCTCGGTGCTGCTGTCTCTCATAGGATTCCTGCGTTGGGTGTTCGTCGTTCCGCCCCTGGCCGGCTCCTATGTCAGCGGCGACGCCACGACACGGGCGGCCGTGGACGCCGCCTGGACCGCCCAACATCAGTTCGGCGGAGCGCTGCCGGGGGAGCATCTGGGTCAGTTGCTTGTCATCGCGTGGTCGGTCACACTCTGCGTGATCATCCTGCGCAGCGGGGTCCTTCCGCGCTGGCTCGGTGCCGTCGGACTCGCCGTCAGCATGATCTACCTGCTGAATCAGGGCGACATCATTGCCACCGCACTCCCGGGCTTCCCCGTCTGGGACCTTGCGGGCCTCCTCGGCAGCACCGGCTGGGGGTTGTGGGTGGCTGCACTCGGCGTCAGCATCGTGGTCTCGCCGGCCCGCCGTGGAACAGCGCCCCGGCGAGACGGCCGGGGTAGCAGCAGCGTGAGCACGGGACTGCACGTCATCTTCGGTACCGAAGCCATCGGGCTCGCCACGTACGACGCCCTCCGGAGCCGCGGCCGGACCGTCCGGCTCGTGAACTGGTCAGGACGAGCACGCGGTCCCAACGACGTGGAAGTTGCCGCCGGGGACGCCAGCGATACCGCATTCGCCGCCGAAGCAGCCCGCGGGGCGCCGTCGTTTATCAGACCCTGAACCCGCCATACCCTGAGTGGAACACACAGTTCTAAGCCCTGCAGTCCGGGGTACTGGCCGCCGCCGAAGGCACCGGCGCCCGTCTGGTCAGCATGGAGAACGTGTACATGTACGGCCGCCCCGATGGACGTCCGCTGACCGAAGAGGGAACACCCCTCGATCAGGCCATCGCCGAAACACTCGTGGATTGCGGCGCTGACGAATTCCCGCTCGTCCGATAGCCCTCCAGAAGGGGAACGCGCCGTTCCGGGGATAGGGCTGTCTCCCTGTCCGATTCGGGGCCGCTGACGACGGCTCAGGGGCGGCTCAGTCAACTTGGTCCGACCCGTTAGGCGCAGGTGTTCCGGGAGGGATCGGGCGAGCCTGTCGAGTTTGGTGATGACAGGCGTGGCGCCATCACTGACCGCGGCGAGGCTTCGCGCAGGCCCGGGCGGGGCACGCGCCAACTTGTGAGCCCGGTATCTGAATGGGATTTTTCGCGGTGGGGGGAACGGGCAGGATATGTTGTGGTGGCGGACCGGCTTACGGGGCGGCGGTGGACCTCCGACTGGTGCGGGGGCCGTACGCCCTGACGCGACTGCATGAAGAAGCGGCGTGGTGAGTGCGATTGTTGGACGAAGTCCTCCCGACAACGTCCGCATCGACCTTTGGGCGATGCCGGAGTCGTGGCCTGGTTGTATGCCAAATCGCGGCTTTCGACCCATGGCGGCCCCGGGGGCGTAGCGGGGCTCGCCCTAGCCGGCAGCAGGCAGTTGATTTCCACCGCGGGCCACACTGCCGCCGCGCATGACCAGCGCCCCGCCCGTCATCCGCTTTCCGGAACGGCTGTGGGTACGACGTTGCGGTTCACCCGGAACTGGTTTCCCGGGTCATATCTGCGTTTGATGTCCACGAGCCGCGCGTAGTTTGCGCCGTAGCTCGCGCGGACACGCTCCTGGCTGTCGTCTGCGGTCTGGAAGTTGATGTAAGTGCGGCCGGTCGCGAAGGGGCGCTGCCGCTGCCAGGCGTCGCGGATCCACTGGCGGTACGCGTCCGCCCGGGGCTCGTTCGGCTCCCACATGCCGTTGACGCCGAGCACATACTGCGCGTTCCGGTTCCCGACCGCGCCGTCGTCCTCGGCGCGTTCGTTGAGCGCTCCGCCGAGGTGGAGGAACCCCAGCTCCGCGCCCGGGACCGGACACTCGGCGAACTGGTCCACGACGGTCGCGAGGAGCCCGTCGCTGAGAGCGGCGACGAACTCGGTCTTCCAGTAATAGTGCAGGCCCTTGGGCTCACCGTCGTCGAGGTAGGACTGGATCTGGGTATACGGCTGCTCGCAAAGCAGGTCCACGATGGGTTTGCCGAGCGCGCGGATCGGCGCGAGCACCTCGTCGACGCGGTCAAGCTCACCGGTGTAGCAGACGGTCATGGCACAGATCTTCCTGCCCTGCCACTCCAGCGGGATGAACGGCTCCGGTGGCGCCTGCATGAGGAGCAGCCACACGGCAAGCTCCCGGGGCGCGTCGCCCGTCATTGTCCGGTAGGCGCGGAGGATCTCATCTGTCCGCTCGGAGGGCCAGGCGATGAAGCCCCCGAACACGATTGGGCCGACGGCATGCAGCCGGAACGTGAAGCGGGTGACGACTCCGAGGTTGGCCCCGGCTCCGCGCACCCCCCAAAACAGGTCGGCGTTTTCGGCACGGTTGGCGGTGCGGATCTGACCGTCAGCTGTAACGATTTCGACCTCTTCCAAATTGTCGACCGTCCAGCCGAATCGGCGGGTCAGATAGCCGAGGCCGCCACCGAGGGCCAGTCCTGCGACGCCAACCTCGGAGATGAAGCCAAGCACGGTCGCCAACCCGTATTCCTGTGTGGCCCGGTCCACGTCCTGCAGCAGACATCCCGGACCGACCCGTGCGAGCCGGGCTTCCGGATCGACGCTGACGGCGTTCATTCCGGACATGTCGAGCATCAATCCACCTTCGGCCACGGCTGTTCCGGCGATATTGTGGCCGCCGCCCTTGATGCTGAGCAGCAGGCGGTTGTCCCGGGCAAAGGAGACGGCAGCCGCGACGTCCTGTGCAGACGCGGCCTGGACCACCAGCGCGGGGGCCTTGGCCACATCGGCGTTCCACAGCATGACCGCTGCCGCCCAGCCGTCAACGCCGGGCCGCAGGAGCGGCCGTCCAATGCCGGAGGCCAGTCCCTCCAGTTGGTCGTCCTTCAGGTGAACCGCGCCGCCGTCGAGTCCGGCGATCACGGTTCGCCCGCCGTTGGACTCCCTTTCCACCAGGTGCCTTGACATTGTTTCGCTCCATTCAGGCTTGTGTCGCTGCTGCTTGTGCACACGAGATTAGGCAGCGGTGGCCACGCGGCGCATCGGTAGAATTGCCCAATTCCGCACCCGGTAATTCAGGCCACGGGCTTACCGCCCTGAATGAGTCCATGCTCGTAGGCGAAGGCAGTAGCTTGAGAGCGTGATGATAGGTCTAGCTTGGTGAAAATGTTGCTGACGTGGCGTGCCACTGTCCGCTCGCTCAGGAACAAGTCGGCAGCAATCGCCCGGTTCGTTTGCCCGCTCGCGACCAGGCGCAGCACCTCCCTCTCGCGGACCGTCAGCGGGATTTCGCTCCCGTGGCCAACTCCTGGCTGCAACGTGTCTATCCTGGCCACATCCGGCAGGGCGCCCAGCTCTTGAAACACCCACCGGGCGGCGTCGAACTCCATTTCCGCCGAGTGTTCGTCTCCGAGGCCGCTGCATGCCAGTCCCATCAGGACCCGGACACGGGCCGCTTCATATGGTGCGTCGAGTTCCTGCCAGTCCGTCCAGGCGCGGCGCAACGCCGCCATTGCAGACTGCGAATGCCCCTCTGCGACGAGTACGGCTCCAGAGGCCTGCGCCGCCTGCGCGCCTAGCCACGACCCGCCGAATCCCTCCGCGATTCCCTGGAGTTCGTCGGTCGCCGCCCGGGCGGCCGGCACATCACCTGCCGCGAGCATAATATCGACACAAGGGCCGAGCAGCTTGGCGCGGTCCACACTGTTCCCTGCTTCGCTAAGCGACCGGCGAATGGCCGCGGCAGCCGCCTCGATTTGCCCTTGGACAAGCCGAAGCAGCGCGAGTCCTGGCTGCGGGTCCCGCACCCATCGGCTGGCATGCAAGTAGGCCGCCTCGGCCTTTGCATATTCGCCGCACAGGCGATGCAGTTCGCCCAGTTGGTAGTACGCTGCGCCGAGTGCGGGCTGGTCCGGCGGGTCGGCCAGCCGCCTGCAGGCGGCCTGTACGGCAATCACGGCATCCGTCCAGGCACCATGGAGTTGCAGGATCTGGGCCCGGTGCACTTGGCACTGCCCTCTGTACGGGACCAAATCCGGTTGGGCCGCGCACCAGCGGCTGAGAGCCGCCGTCCAGTCCTGCGCCCGAGGCAGGTCGAACACGTCAAAACACGCCTCGATCACGGCGCAATATACGATTCCGGCAGCGACTGGGGACACTTCCCCGGCAGTGACAGGGACGATAATTTCGTCCAGCAACTCTACGGCCCGGGTCGTTTCACGCGCACCTACCAGGGACTGCGCGAGCCCGAGCCGGGCCAGCGCCATCAGATCGGGGTCACGGAAGCGGTCGCCTGAGTCAGCGGCAAGGCTGAACGTGGCGCGCGCAGTTGGTACGTTGCCCTCCGCCAGGCTTTCGAGTCCGGCCAACACTAGGACGTATCCCTGCTCGGCACAGTCATGTCCGACGTCGTCGAGCAATCGGCGGGCGCGCGCGAGCCAGGCCCCGGCCCGGGCGTTCTCGCCGCCCAGCACGAGGTGTATTGCGAGCCAAACCCCGCACCGGGCTGCGCCGGAGCGATCCGCACGACGCAATCGCTCTCGGTGCGCGCGTGCCAGGACCTGTTCGCCGACGTCGTCCCTGCCTATCAAGTAGGCTGACGTGGCGAGCAATTCGAGATCATCGGGTTCCAACCGCACGCCACGGTCTGCGGCTGACAGCTCGGCAAACGCATTCGCCCATGCCTGTCTCCCGAAAGCAGTCCGCCCTATTTCGAGCGTGCTGGCGGCCATAGTCAAACCCTTCACCGCTGGGATCGTGTCTACGGTGCTGACAATGGTCATGGCTTCGGTCTTGACGTACACCGTGGAGTCCTATGACATTGAGGATCCTCTTCGGAAAATTCCGTGGCAACAGCAACGCCAGCGCGCCGTGGGGCCAGTGAGGCGTCGGGAGCCACTCGCAGGTTTCCAGCCCCTGGCCGTTATGCCGGACGGTCAGGGGTGTACCGGCCAGGGTGAACCGGACGTCCACTGCAACGTCGGGGGCTGTTCATTCGTTGCTCATGGTGCGCGCTCTCCCAAGTTCCTGTTCATCTGATGAGGACGCCGTCACCCGATCGGCCCAGGCACCAATCGAGCGCCGTGAAACGATCCAGTTGACGTACCTTCGCGGGTCGGCATGCCAGATTGCGCCGCTTGCGACCAGCAGTGATCATTTCTTCTCTCGCGGCCGCTGTCCCGACGGCATCCTAGCGGCGGAGCGGATGTTCGAAGGGCCGGGTCTTAGGATTGGGCGTATGAAGGTCGGTAGGCTCCGGGCACGCTCAGGGCGGAGACGGCAATGACGGGTGACAGGGATCGGGATGCTGCAAGGCGCCCGCGGCAGGCCCGGCCGCGTGACGCTCTTGGCCGGCCGCTGGCGTACGGGAGCGTTGGCGTCGAGCCGGTCTCGGAGGAGCCGCTGCCGCCGGCGGAGACGTTGGTTGCGGCCCGGAGTCTGGTGGAGGCAGGCCGGCCCTTCGCCGCTCATGAGGTACTCGAGGCCCGGTGGAAAGCCGGGCCGGCCGAAGAACGCAACCTTTGGCAAGGTCTCGCCCAGATCTGCGTCGGGCTCACCCACGCCGCCCGGGGGAACAGCATTGGTGCGATCCGGCTCCTCGAGCGCGGTGCGGCCCGCCTAGAGGAGTACGGTTCCGGCGACGGGCCGACCTACGGGCTGGACTTGTCCGCCGTTGTGAGGTGCGCACGTGACCGGATGCGCACCGGCCACTGACCGGCGGCCGGCATCCCCGCGGCAGGCGGCGGAGGCACTAATTCCGGGGGACTGCGGAGAGTTTGCTTGACCATTGGCCTGTCCAATAAGCGGGTCGTTCAGCGGGAGCGGGTTCTCCTGGGCACGACCTTCCGGTCCGTTTCGGCGACGAGGAAGACATCGATCGAATCCTCGTGCTCGTGGACGAATCCGGTGCGTTCGTAGAGGCGTCTCGCCGGGCTGCCTTGGAGGACGGTGAGCCGGAAAGGCCGGTGATCGCGCTTCGCCTCCAATACGTGGCGCAGCACCGCGCTCCCCAGACCCTGCCCTTGATACTCGGGGGCCAGATAGAAGTGTTCGATCCATTTCTCATCCGATTCGGGGCGGACAGCAATGACACCCGCCGCGGAGGCTCCGACGTCGATAACAAACGTATGCGCCGGGTGAAAGCCCGTGAGGAAGCGCTGTCTGACGCGCACCGGATCCCAGCGTCCGAGGCGCTCGAGATCGGGACGCATGACTTGAGCGCGGAGCTCGGCAATCCATGATGCGTCAGAGGGAAGGCTTTGGCGCAATGACCAGACGGGAGGCATGTAGCCATTGAAGCTGAAACTACCCGGTACGACGAAATCGAGCAGGATCCCCGCCCCGTAGCTGAAGAGTGCCATCTGAACGACTGAACCACTCTCGCAACAACGGGCCAAGATCCGCCTGGTTCCCGGGGCGGGATGACCATCCAGACCGTGAAGTGGTTGTGCGGGATCTTCAGTTCCATCGCGCGTTCAAAGAGCTCAACTGCCGTCGGGCGGAGCTGTCCGCCGGGAGGAACTGGAATCCTGGGCAGAAGGTGCCGTCGTCGATGAATTAGTTTTCCTCCGGACCTGACGTTGCCAGTTGTGGACAGGGCTGGGGAGGAGAGTGGACGTCCTAGCGAGGCCAGGTTGCCGGACGGAGCTTCAACGTCCTGGACGGCACGGTCAACGGCAACGGAAGCCGGTTCCATAGTTTTGGCAATAGTGTCAGCGACAGGATCTTCCAAACCCAGCAAGCTCAGAGCTGAAGCTGTCCCAGAGTCACCGCCTGCCCGTCCCGGTTGCAGCGTCCATGCTGCCCACCTATGGGCCCCTTCGGATCACTTCCGCGTTGCGTGATAGCCGCTATCGGCACGCGTCGGGGCATCACCGCGGGCACCGGCCGTGGATGACCGAGCTGGTGGAGCAGGCCAAGCTGCGCAAGGAAGCTTAGCGGAACGAGCGGCCCGTCAGCCCTCTTCGGCAACCTCGGCATGCCACCTCCTGCTCACCCAGGCGGGGAAACGGTGCAGCAGCAAACCCGCTGGACCGGTAGATGACGGGGGTGCATTCATGGATCAGGCGGTGTCAGCGCCAGTGCTTGAGGGCGGTGAGGACCTCGCCGTTAGGTGGTCCACCCGATAAGGGAACCTGCCTTATTAAAGTCATAGGCACGGCGGGAGCTCTCTGGTGTTCAGGGAGTTCCCGCCGTGCGGATGGTGTTTGTGGTGCGGGTTCGTCCCTGTCAGTCCTGGCGGACGTTGCTGGGGTCGACGTTCCGGGCGGCGAAGATGAGCAGGCCGGAGGCCAGGATGGGGAGGACGCCCCACCATAGGGTGGCGTTGATCCAGCCGGCGCCGGCGGCGAGGGCGGCGGTGATCAGCAGGCCGCCGATGATCGCTCCGACCTGGCCGGAGGCGTTGATGATGGAGCTTCCGGTTGCCCGGGTGTGGACGGGGAAGCTTTCGCCGGTGAAGAACAGCAGGGCGGAGAAGGGGCCGATGAGGAAGAACAGCCCGGCGCTGTACAGCCCGATGATGAGCGGGAAGTTCCCGTTCGGTGCCTGGAGCATGGTGAAGAAGGAGGCGGAACACAGGATCCAGCCGATTCCGATCGCGTTGCGGCGCCCGATCCGGTCGCCGAGCCAGCCGTGGAACAGGTAGCCGGCGAAGGCCGTTGCATTGGAGATGATGAGTACCAGCAGCGCGTTGTCGAACTCGATGTTCTTGCCGTCCGGTGCGGTAAGCAGCGACGTGCCGAGGATCGCGAATGCAAGGACGCCGAGCCAGTTCAGGAGGAAGGCTCCGCCGATCGTCAGGGTGGACCTCAGCGACTCTCCGCGGAAGACCGAGACGAGTGGGCTGGCCTTCTCCGAGACGTCGATTCCGTATTTGCTTCCGAGCTGCTGCGCCTCTTCGATCCGGCCGTCCTTGATCATCTTGTCGATCTGGTGACGGTGGGCGAATTGGGGGCTCTCCTTGAGCCAGCGTCCGGCGATGACGATGAAGACGGCGGGGAGGGCGGCGACGGCGAAGCAGAGCGCCCACCCGCCGATGGGGAACAGCAGGTAGACGGACCCGGCAGCAAGTACGGAGCCGACCGGCCAGCCGGATTGGACGAGTGAGTAGATGAGACCGCGGCGGCGGGCCTTGGCGGGATCGCTGTTGTGGGCGAACATCTCGTTGAGGTAGGCCGCGTTGATGGCCTGTTCGGCGTAGCCGAGGCCGGCCAGTGAACGCACGAGGACCAGGAAGACGAGTCCCAGGCCGGCAGCGATGCCCACAACCCAGCCGACAGTGGCGGTCAGCAGTGAGGCGACGGCGGCACCGACGACGGCGATCAGGATGCCCTTGCGGCGGCCGATCCGGTCGACGATCGGGCCGATCCCGAAGGCCACGAGTGCAGTGCCGGCGGTCACCCAGGTATTGATCCCCGTGGACTGGGCCGCGCTCAAGCCGAGGTCTGCGGCCAGCACCGGCAGGAGGTTGCCGAACAGGACGAAGTCATAGACGGCGAAGGTCCAGGCGAAGAAGCAAATCCAGGTGGCCAGCCGGACGTCCTTGGGCGTGACATCAGACTCGACAAATTGAAAGGTTGGGGCAGTGGTCATAACGGTTCCTAATTCACGGGGATGGTGGGGGTGTGATCAGTAGGGAACGAAGGGGGCGGCCTGGAGACCAGCGTCAATAACTGGCTCCAGGCCGCCCCTTTTACTGCGTTTACTGGCTTAGGTTGCGGAACTGAGCTCGGCGACCAAAACCTCGCGGCGTTCGGCGGTTGACCTCAGATCGACCGTGAGTTGGCCGCTGACCTCCTTGAGGACCACACCGTAGTCACGGGCGGCCGCCTCGGCGGTCGTGAAGCCGTCCAGCACGTCCTCGAGGACCTTCAGCGGGTCCCGCTTGTGCGGGTCACCGAAGCCACCACCGCTGGGCACGGTGATCTGCAGGGAGTCACCGGCCAGCAGTTGACGTCCGGTGACCTTGGACGGCCAGGACTCCTCGCCCGCCCGGCCGACGTTCTTCACGAGCGAGCCGTTGAGGCCGTCATGGCCGCCGAAGGCGCCCCATGGCACGTCCGACTCGTGGCGTTCACCCTCGCAGGTGATCGCGGTGTCGGTCAGGAAGGTGTTCTCCCGGACGATGCCGATGCCGCCGCGGAATTCACCGGCGGCCGCCGGCTCGGAGCGCAGTTCGTAGCGGTCGGTGCGCATCGGGAACCGCCACTCGAGCTCCTCGATCGGGTTGTTGCGGGTGTTGGCGATGAGGTTGTCTACGGAGTCCGGCCCGTCGCTGGTGGCGCGGGCGCCGTAGGAGCCCTCGTTGACCTCGAGGTAGACCCAGTACTCGCCCTGTTTCTCGTCCCATCCGGAGTAGGAGATGAAGTGGATGTGGGCGGAGTTGCCGGCGGTGACGCGCTCGGGGATGACGGGGGCGAGGGCCCGCAGGGCCAGGTCGACGGCCCGCTGTACCTGGGAGAACCGCGAGAAGGTTGCGGCCGGGTACGTGGGGTTGAAGATGGTGCCCTCCGGGGCGATGACCTTCAGCGGCTTGAGCATGCCCTCGTTTTGGGGCACGAACACGGGGAAGGCGACCTCGTCCAGGAATATCATCCGGGTGATGAACGTGAATGCCGAGACCGTCGTGCCCTCGAATGCGCAGTTGTAGGCGGTGGGCACCTGTTCGGAGGATCCGGTGAGGTCGTAGGTGATCTCGTCACCCTCGATGATCACCTTCACGACGATCGGCAGCTTCTTGCCGTAGTTGCGGCCGTCGTCGTCCAGGTAGCCGACCTCGGTCTCGTAGACGCCGTCGGGGATCTTGGCGATCTCCTGGCGCAGCATCCGCTCCGAGTAGTCGATCCAGCTCTGGCCGGCTTCGCGGACCGCGCCGAAGCCGTACCGCTCGATGAGGGCGGTATAGCGGGACTTGGCCAGCTCGCAGGCGGCGATCATCGCCTGGAAGTCGCCCTCGTTGGAGGTGGGTGTCCGGGTGTTGTTGAGGATGTGCCGGATCAGCGATTCCTGGCGGACGCCCTTCTCGGAAATCTTCACTGCCCGGAAGATGGTGCCTTCGGACTGGATGTCCTGGATGTCCACCATCAGTCCGGAGTACGCACCGCCGTTGTCGATCAGCTGGCCCGAGGCGCCGGCGAAGCCGACGAGTTCCCCGTCGTGGAAGATCGGTTCGATGATCGCGACGTCGGGGGAGTGCGTGGCGCCGAGGTACGGATCGTTGTGCAGGATGATGTCACCGTCGTGGATGTCGTCGCCGAGGACCGAGATCACACCCTTGACGATCTTGGGCATCGAGCCCATGAACATTGGCGTGGAGTCGGACTCGGCCAGCACGTTGCCGTCCTTGTCGAAGAGCCCTGCACCGAGGTCCTCGGACTCACGGATGATCGAGGAGTAGGCCATGCGGAAGAGCACCGATGCCATTTCCTTGGCTGCGGAGTTCAGGGCGCCGCCGATCACGCGCATCAGGATCGGGGTGGCCAGTTTCTCGGCGCTCTGGGTGGCGGCCGGGCAGTCGATGACGAGGTTGCCGGCTGCGTCCACCGCTCCGGAGAATCCCGGAGGAATAACTGTGGTGGAGTCGTACTGCTCGATGATGGCGGGGCCGGTGAAGGTGATTCCCACGCCCATCCTGTCGCGGTCGTAGAAGCCGGTGTCCAAGGTGACCGGCTTGCCATCCTGTTCGAAGGTCACCGGGCGGGTTTCCACCAGGGCGTCATCGAGGGAACCGGACTTGATCGCTTCCGGCGTGGGCAGGTCATCCATCAGGGCGCTGGCCTCCACGCGGATGTTGATGACTTCCACAGTGCCGTTCTTGAAGCGGTGCCCGTACTCCTCGAAGTGGGCGTCGTGGAAGGCTGCCTCGGCCTTTTCCAGCCAGGCCTGGTTAACCGGTCCGGCGGGCGCAGTGAAGCGGATCTCGTACCCCTGGCCCTCGTAGCGCGCGTCGGCGAGCCATTCGAGCTTGCGGCGTCCGGCTGGCACATCCTCGGCATCGAGTTGGGCGTTGGCCTCGCGCTCCAGTTGCTCATAGGAGCCCTGGATGGCGGCGGGGTCCGCGCTGGCGAACGTGAACCGCCTCGTGGCGACGAACTCATACTTCTCGTCGGTAGCCAGCAGGCCGGTCGCAGCCATGATGCCCGGGTGGGCCGGGATCAGCACCTTCGGGACCTCCAGCTCCGCGGCGATCTCGCAGGCGAACAGTGCGCCGGCGCCGCCTGCCGCGACGAGGGTGAAGTCACGTGGATCGTAGCCGCGGCGTACGGAGTTCTGCTCGATCGCCTGGGTCATGCCGAACTTCTGGATCTGCAGCGCGCCGAGGGCGGCCTGGTCCACGGACATGTTGAGTTTTTCCGCCAGACCTTCCATGGCCTTTCGGGCGCCATCGAGATCCAGATCCATGCCTGAGCCTGCCAGGACGCGGTCAGGACGCATGCGCCCCAGCAGCATCTGGGCGTCAGTTGATGTCGGCTCCGTCCCGCCGCGGCCGTAGCAGACCGGGCCCGGGACGGCGCCGGCAGACTGCGGACCGACGCGGAAGACCCCGCCGGCGTCGACGTAGGCGATGGAGCCGCCGCCTGCGCCGATGGTGTCGATGTCCACCATCGGGACCATTGCCTGGTGGTCGCCGATCTTGGTGTCCAGCAGGTGGCGCATGCGCAGTTCACCCTGGTAGGCCACACCGATGTCCGCTGAGGTCCCCCCAATGTCCAGAGTGACCACGTTCTCGAAGCCGGACTGACGACCGGCCCACATGCCGCCGATCAGGCCGCCGACCGGTCCGGACATCATCAGTGTGACGGGCCGCTTGGCGGCTTCCTTGATCGGGACCATACCGCCGGACGACTGCATCAGCAGGATCTCCCGCTTGTAACCCAATCCTTCTGCCTGCTCCTGCAGGCGGTAGAGGTAACGGGAGACCCGGGGCCCGACATAGGCATTCAGCGCCGTGGTGGAAAACCGCTCATACTCCCGGTACAGGGGCACGATCTCGCTGGAAAGGGACAGGTAGGCCTCAGGGAACTCCTCCGCGACGATTTCCCCGATCCGCTGCTCGTGGGCGGGATTCAGATACGAGTGCAGCAGGCAGACGGCGATGGCTTCGACTCCGGCCGCCTTCAGCTCGTGCACGCGCTCACGGACCTCGTCCTCGTCCAGGGGAACCAGGACCTCGCCGTTCGGTGCGGTGATGCGCTCCTTGACGGTGAGCCTGTGGCGGCGCTTGATCAGGGGCTTGGTCTGCCAGGGCAGATCCTGCTGGAGGGAGAAGTTGTACGGCTTCTTGTGACGGGCGATGTGCAGGATGTCCCTGAAACCCTCGGTGGTGATCATCCCGACCTCCGCACCCGTGTGCGTCAGCGCGGTGTTGGTGGCGACAGTGGTTCCGTGCACCAGCTGGTCGATCTCCGAAAGCGACACACCGGCCTTCGCGCAGAGCTTTATGATGCCGTTGATCACGGCCTCAGACGGATCGTGCGGGGTGGAGGGAACCTTCTCCACAACGGCGATGCGCTGGTCGTCGTCCGAGAAATACAAGTCGGTGAATGTACCGCCGACGTCTACTCCGATGCGCTTCATAAGGGGGTCCTTTCGAAAGTTTGGTTCAGGACTGGGTTGAAGGTAAAGACGGGGGCCTCTCGGCCGGGCCCGGATTCACCCGGGATTGGAGCTAGTCCGCTGGGCCGGGGGTCCGGTCCCGCAATCCGATGTGCGGTAGCTCACATCGTTGCTTAGAAAGCAATTTAGTTCCTTTATGAACAACGCGCAATGCTTTTGACGTTCATTTCTTGGGACTTCCCCTTTTGCGTCAGGGGACGTGCGCCTCCCAAAGTGTTGGAGAGCAGCTTGCGGAAGGATTCGGCAAGGCTCTGCCAAGCAAGGTGGGGAGGGGGGAGGACGCGATCGCCGAGGGCTTCCGCCCGATCATCGTCAAGGAGGCCGTGGGCGACCGCGTGCCAGGAGTCGTGGCGTGGAACCTGTTCGATATGGACTCCAAGTTCGGCGACGTGGAGCCGCTGGAGAACGTCATCCAGTACCTGAACAACCTGCCCGACTTCGCTGATACCGTCCCGACCTCGGCGATCCCGGTCGCCAGGGCTGCCGTCGCCTGATCTGACCCTCAATGCCACAGCGCGGCCCCGGATCTCCTGGGCCGCACTGCGGCGTGCCGGGACAGGTATGATTTGTCCTCCGACGAGAGAGGTTGGATGGGCACACCGTACGATGGCTACGGTGACTGCGCGTAGCGCCTGGAGAGGGAGAACCCATGCTTGACCCACAAACAACCACTGACAAACCGCAAGGGGCGGCAGCATCGCTGCTCAACGGTCTTACCGTGCTCGAAGCCTTCTCCGTCGCCAAGCGTTCCCTCCTGGGCGTCACGGAGATCTCCGAGCTCGTTGGCCTGCACAAGAGCACGGTCTCCCGGATGCTTAGCGGCCTGGACGAAGCCGGCTACGTGCAGCGCGACGAGGAAACAGGGCGATACCGCCTCGGGCTCGGGATGATCGGCCTGGCCGGACCACTGCTGGCCGAGCTTAGCGTCCGCCGTGCCGCCCTGCCCCACCTCGAAGAGGTCACACAGGCCACCGGCGAAACGGCCGCGATCGCCGTTTGGAACGGCAGCAACGCGATTGTCGTGGAACAAACGGCTTCCACCCACCAGGTCAAGCACAGCGCGGCGATCGGCACGCGCTACAACAAGTTCGCCAGTTCCTCAGTCCGCGTGTTCCTCGCCGAACTGCCGCCCGAGGAGACCGACCGTCTGCTTGCCGACCGTACGGTCCTGCGGGAGGGCTACCTCGGTCTCGAAGACCCGGCCCACGAACAGCTCGTCGGCGTGCGGGACGACGGCTTCGCCGTCAACGACGGCGAGACCACTTACGAGGAATACGGCGTGTCCGCTCCTGTGCGGGACTACCGGGGCGAAGTCGTCGGCTGCATCACAGCCAGCGCGCCCAGATCCCGAGTGCAGTACATGCAGAGTCAGTCGATCCTGCGCGATGCCGTGCTAGAGGCCGCGGCGCGGGTGTCTACACGGTTGGGCAGCCTGCCGGGGAAACAGATCCAGGTCGCTGACGGCGCTGTTGGCTGATCCGAGCAGGAGCCGATGGGCCTGCGAGTCGTGATCCTCGATGGTTTGCCAGAGCAGGGACCGACGGAACCTCAAGCAGGGCCACCCCCTCGAAGTTGGCAGCTGCTCCCTCTCGGAAGACTTTTTCCAAGTGCGACAGCGCGGTCAAGCGTCTCGATCTGAATGCGGTCGAATACACGATGTTGCTGACGTTCGCCTAGCCGCGTGGATGAATCACCCCGGAAGCGAGGCCGCCCAGCCCAAGCGGGTGGATACTTCCGAGGCAGCCTGTTGTACGGCTTGAACCAGAGCATCCTTGGTGGCGTGCTTGTGCACACGGGAACGGGGGGCGGATGCAGTGATGCACCCAACCACCTTGCCCCGGTAATCCCGAACCGGAGCGGAGACCCCAAACTCCTCCTCCGTAGTCGAACCGTCGTTAACGGCGTATGCCTGCCGGGCGACTTCCTGCAGGTGGGCGGTGTGGTCCAACGGCAAACCATCTCCTGCCGTGCGTAGTATCTGCCCGGATTCGATCAGTTCGGTCGCGAGAGCCGGCGCCAGCTCCGCCAGGAAAACCCGCACCGAAGAGCTCTCGAATTTGTTGTACCGGGTTCCGATGGTGGCAGTGTGTTTGACCTGATTCGGGCTGGCAACCTGCTCCACGACGATGGCCTCGTGACCATTCCAGACCGAGATAGCGCTGGTCTCTTGGGTGCTTTCGGTTAACCTCTCCAAATACGGAACCGCAGCACGGCGGACATCCAGATCCGCCAGCAAAGGGGCGGATAACGCGAGGAGGCCCAGCCCGAGCCGATACCGTCCCGTCTCCTCATCCCGCTGGACATATCCAGCTTCTGTTAGACCGCTAAGGATGCGTGAGACCGTGCTCTTGTGGAGGCCAACACGCTGAGCAACCTCAGTCACACCAAGAACCGGACTTTGAACGGAAAAGGCTTCCAGTACAGCAAGACCATTCAACAGTGACGCCGCAGCTCCTTGGACCTGCCCGTTGTCCTGCCTCGGCCTGCCTGCCACCTTCATCCTTTCGCGCTACGTGACTATCCCGCCACTCTTTGGGGCCATCATATGCCGCAAACTGTACCCGCCTCACTGAGGTTGTCAGTTCCATACTGCGGACGTGAGATTAACGAACAGAAAGCCCGCCTTGGCGGGCCTTCAAAGTGTTCCGCTCAGACTACATCCGAGTTTCGGCAGGCTTCCCTGCCTTTGCCTTGTCCCGAAGGGGCTGCTTTGCTAGCAACATAGTCACAACAGGAGCAACGCACATAGGCCTACTGTGCGCTCTATCCACCCGATATACCTGACCAGGCGGGCCGACGATGTTGCTCGTGGAGCAATGGGAGCCTCATCAGAGAAACCGGGGGATGTTGTCATCGCGTGGCACGAATGTTTCCGCCGGGAAAACTGCGGACGCCTCAGCCCGTGCAGCTGGGGTCGGCGGGCGGCCCCCGGGCAGGCACTGCTGATCGCGCCCGGATCGTGGTCAGCAGTGCCGCCGCGGCCGCGAACCGGACCCTCGCCGGGCTGCCGGAGTGACGCACTCGCCGATGCTCGCCCTATCGAAAGTTGGTGCGGTGGAGATGCGGACTCCGGGCACCTCTGGTGCTGTGCCGGTTCGTGCGCTACAGTATCCACTACAGCAACCTCGTTGCTACCGTAGAAACACAACAGCCGAGAGAGTGGAGAGAACCATGACAACAGAGACAGAGACGTCCAACGACATCGAAGCCCGTCTTGCAGCAGTGCTGGAGGAGGCGTTCGAAGCAGGCACGGGCATCTACAACGAGCGAGGATTCAAGCGTCGGATCGGCTACGGCAACCGCCCCGCCGTCATCCACATCGACCTCGCGAACGCTTGGACCCGTCCGGGCCACCCGTTCAGCTGCCCGGGCATGGAGGAGATCATCCCGAACGTCCAGCGGATCAACGAGGCCGCGCGCGCCAAGGGCGTCCCGGTCTTCTACACCACGAACGTGTATCGCAACCGCGACGCCACCTCCGGGACGAACGACATGGGTCTGTGGTACTCGAAGATCCCCACGGAGACCCTTCCGGCGGATTCCTACTGGGCGCAGATCGACGACCGCATTGCGCCTGCGCCCGGCGAGGTCGTGATCGAGAAGAATCGCGCCTCGGCGTTCCCGGGGACGAACCTGGAGCTCTTCCTGACCTCCAACCGCATCGACACCCTGATCGTGACCGGTGCGACCGCGGCCGGGTGCGTGCGCCACACCGTCGAGGACGCGATCGCGAAGGGCTTCCGCCCGATCATCCCCCGGGAGACCATCGGCGACCGCGTCCCGGGCGTCGTGCAGTGGAACCTCTACGACATCGACAACAAGTTCGGTGACGTGGAGTCCACGGATTCGGTGGTGGAGTACCTGAACCGCCTCCCGCAGTTCGAGGACACGGTCCCGAAGACCCTCTCGGATCCCCAGCCCGAGGTGGCGACCCCCGCGGATCCGGCCTGAGCCGCACCGCACTCTCGGAACCCCGCGGCCCGGCATCCCCAGGCCGACCCGACGACAGCCGGCACCCCTCAGCGGGTGCCGGCTGTCGTCGGGTCGGGCTGGGCTGCGGTGATGAGTGCGTTTCTGGAACACTGGCTGGACCGCCGACGAACTGCGCTCGGCCGGCCTCAGCGAACCCGAGAAGAAGCTTCGCGTGCGCAAGCGTGCAACGTGCCGGAGCACGCTGACGCCGTCGGCGTCGGCGTCGGCAAGGACTGAACAGCCTCACCACCACGGTAGCCTCTCGCCCACGGTAATGATGGTAAAGGTCCTGAACCGGCGTGACTCGTCGCCCACCTGACGCGTGCGAACGCTGTCTTCCTCATGATTTGTCCACCGGTCCAGGACCCCCACCAAGCTCGTTGAGCCAGGCGGGCGACAAAGGCTTCGCCGGCCGGGAGTTCGAACGGTTCATCACCGAGGACCTCGGCGCGCACCTGATCCGCCCGGACCGCAAAGACGAGAAGCCCCGCTTCGGGAACTTCGGCGGCATCCGGCAATGGATCGAATCCGTCTTCGACACCCTCAAAGGCCAACTCACCCTTGAACAGCACGGCGGACGGGCCCTCGCCGGAGTCTATGCCAGAGTCGCGGCCAGACTCTTCGCACTCGCCGCCGGCATCTGGCACAACTGGCACATCGACGCACCCCGCAAACGCTCACTCATCGCCTACGACCACTAAACGAATACGGACTCACTCATCTAGGCAGAGAAAGCCTTTCCGGTACGACATCGGATATCCACGACGTCGACGCGGACTGCCCGTCTTACGTCCATCGCCCAGGCCATGACGGAGGAATAATCCCAAGGACAGCGCCACATTCAGTCAACAGGGAGCGCCCAAAGCGGCAGGTCTCGATAGGCCGAAGAGCGGGCCTGCTCACAAGGTCCCTCCAATCGAAGCCGGTTGCAGCATCGGCCCTGTCGCACGAGGCGCCTTCGGTGCTGTTGGCGCTGAGAGGCAATGTCGGACATAGAGCGCCGGTGCGAACGAGTAGCCGGTAACCTCCGCCAAATCTGGCTGACAAGAGCGAAGCGGTTCCACCTTACGGGACATGACCACGTTATGCGCGACTCCGAAGCCGCGGGAAGAGCTCGGACATCGCCGCGCCCGTGAGGCGCGGCGTCAAAGGGACATTCTGGCAGGTCACCAGCTCGCCGAGGACCCCGGCGCGAGGTGGACAGGACCGCGCTTCGCCCGTTCGTTCTCTACGGTCGTCTGTGCGCCTCGCATCGGTCTAAACGTCTGCAGGACCCGTATCGGTCAATCCGTCACGGCAGGGCCTCAGGGCGCGCGAAAACTGTGCGACGACTTGATGGATGCCGCGAGGTCGGAGCGGAAGAATGCCAACACCTCCGCAGCACGAGCCGCGTCGCTGGAGGATGTCGCGACAGCACCCGCGAAGACCGTGCTGATCGCGCAGTCGGCGGGGAGGACGCCGAGGATGCGCACGCCGGGCTGCCCGACCAACTCGCTGAGCTGCTGCAGGCCGAGATCGACCTCGCCCTCGGCGAGCAGGCGCGCCACGGGCACGCCTGGACGGGCCTGCACCAGCCGGTCGCGGACCTCATCGGTCATGCCCCAGTGGTCGATCATTAGCAACAGTTCGGTTCCGCTCGGACCGGTGGAGTATCCGATGCGGGATGCCGTGCGCAGGGCGCTGCGAAGCTCATCGGCATTCGCAAAGGCCGTGCCTTCGGGACGTTTGGCTGCATCGGGGCTGCGTGTGGGCACGCCTACGGCTACCTCCGACAGGACGATCGGGGCGATGGATGCCGGATCGACGTGCCGCTCGGCAGCGAGGCGTTGGAGAGCGTCCACGGCGAGGAACACAAGGTCGAACGGCTCGCCGACGGTAACCCGCTGGGCGGCGTCCACTCCGCCGACGGATTCGAGCTGCAGAAGCGGTAGCCCCGCCGCGGCGGCAGCTTCAGCGAGGTCGGCGAGAACGTGGCGGGTGGCCATCGACGAGATCGCCCTCATGCGGCATCCTCGAAGGTCTCGGCGTCGACTTCGGCGGCAGATGCCGGTGCATAGCGCGCGCCAGAGATGGTGGCCGTGCCAATCAGCTCGCCGGCCCGCGCCAGCAGCGCGCCGTCGACAGAGATGCCGACCGCCGCCATGTTCTCGCGCAGGTGCGCGACGCTCGTTGTTCCCGGGATCGGCAGAACGTGATCGCCGCGGGAGAGCAGCCAGGCCAGTGCGAGCTGTGCGGGCGTGCAACCGGCCTCCGCGGCCAGCTCTCGCCAGAAGTCCAGCAGTGCCGCATTCGCACCCCAGTGCTCGGGCTGGAAGCGCGGCATGCTGCGGCGGATGTCGTTCGGGGCCATCTCGCCCGGGTCCTTGATCGCATCGGCCAGGAAGCCCCGTGCCACCGGGGAAAACGCAACCAGAGTCACGCCGTCCTCGCGAGTGGCGTCGAGCATGCCAAGCTCGGCATTGCGGCTCCACAGCGAGTACTCGTTCTGCACAGCCGCGATAGGGGTGATTGCCTGCGCCTCGCGCAGCCGCGCCACCGACACCTCGGACAGGCCGATTGCGCCGATCTTGCCCGCGGCGACCATCTCGGCCAGCGCGCCGACGCTGTCGCCGATCGGCACCTTCTTGTCCCAACGGTGCAGGTAGTACAGGTCGATGTAGTCGACACCGAGCCGGCTCAGCGAAGCATCGACCTGTGCGCGCAGCGTATCGGGGCGTCCATCGATGACTTTCACGCCGTCGACGGACGCCATCCCGCATTTGCTCGCCAGGAACACCTCGTCGCGGCGCCCCGCGATCGCGGCACCGACAAGTTCCTCGTTGCGGCCGCCGCCGTAAAGCGTCGCCGTGTCGAGCATCCCGATGCCTTCGTCAAGAGCCGCGCGCAGCATCGCCAGCCCCTCGCCACGCGACGGGGGGACGCCGTACGCGTGGCTCAGCGACATGCAGCCGAGCCCGGTGGAGGGCAGCCTCACGCCAGCTGCTTCTCAAGCGAGCCGAGCACGCGGTAGCAGTCGATCACCTGGCGAAGCGACGAGTTCGGCTCGCGTCCCTCGCGGATAGCCGAGATGAACTCACGATCCTGCAGCTCGATACCGTTCATGCTGACAGCGACGTGCGACACGTCGATCGACTCCTCACGGCCGTTGTAGAGATCGTCGTAGCGCGCGACGTAGGTCTCGGTGTCGCCGATGTAGCGGAAGAACGTGCCGAACGGCCCGTTGTTGTTGAACGACAGCGACAGCGTACAGATCGCGCCCGACTCGCTCTTGAGCTGGATCGACATGTCCATCGCGATGCCGAGTTCGGGGTGGATCGGGCCCTGGATCGCGTTCGCCTGCACGATCTTGCCTGCCTGGTAGGCGAACAAGTCGACGGTGTGCGCGGCATGATGCCACAGCAGGTGGTCGGTCCAGGACCGGGCCTCGCCCTTCGCGTTCGTGTTGGTGCGGCGGAAGAAGTACGTCTGCACGTCCATTTGCTGCACGTGGAACTCGCCCGAGGCGATCCGGTTATGTACCAACTGGTGCGAGGGGTTGAAGCGGCGGGTGTGGCCGACCATTGCGACGCGATTGGATGATTCAGCCGCCTCGAGCGCTGCCTCGGCGTCCACGAGCGAGTCGGCCAGCGGAATCTCGACCTGCACGTGCTTGCCGGCGGCGAGCACCGCCTGGGTCTGAGACGCGTGGAGCCCCGTGGGCGTCGCAAGGATCACCGCGTCGACGTCGTCGCGCTCGAGCACGGCGTCCAGGCCGACAACGGCGTTCGCGACGCCGTATTTCTCGGCGACCGCCTGGGTCGGTTCGAGCCGCGTGCCGCTGACGACGGTCACCTCGGCATCGGGGATGTTCATCAGGCCGTCGAGATGTTTCATGCCGAAGGCGCCTGCGGCGCCGACGACGGCCACACGGATCTTGTCAGTCATGGGGGCTCCTTTGTTGCGGATGCGGTCAGTCGGTCGGGTTCGTGAGAACAAGGTGGCCGACGGCGGTGTTCGACGCGGGCACGTGGTAAAAGCGGTGGTTCACCTCGGGGCTCTCGCCTCCGAACTGATCATCCATCGCACCGCGCGCGATGAGCCAGTCGACGAGCTCGATGCCCTCGGACCCGGCCTCGTCGACGTACTCCATGTGCTGCCATTCTGTCAGGCCCACGGGGTCGGCGATGAGGTGGTCCAGGAATGCGTTGTCCCACTCCTCGTTAATGAGGCCAGCGCGTGGGCCCTGCAGCTGGTGGCTCATGCCGCCGGTTCCCCAAATTTGTACGTTGAGCGGCTCACCGTCCCACTTGTCCAGCGCACGGCGGAGCGCACGCCCGAGTTCGTAGCAGCGACGTCCGGACGGCACCGGGTACTGCACAACGTTTACGGCGAGGGGGATGACCCTGACGGGCCATTCCTCGACATCGCCATACACGAGCGACAGCGGCACCGTGAGGCCGTGGTCTACGACCATCTCGTTGACGAGCGTGAGGTCGAAGTCGTCCTGGATCACGGACTGGGCGATGTGTGCGGCCAGCTCGGGATAGCCTTTGACGTCGGGCACCGGGCGGGGGCCATAGCCCTCGTCGGCGACCGGGTACTCCGCGCCGGTGCCGAGTACGAAGGTCGGGATGATCGAGGAGTCGAAGGCCGTGGCGTGGTCGTTGTACACCAGGATGACGACGTCGGGCAGGTTCTCCTTGGCCCACTTTCGCGTCCACTCATACCCGGAGAACACCTTCTTCCAGTACGGCTCCTCGGTCTTGCCGAGGTCCATCGCCGCGCCGATCGCCGGCACGTGCGAGGTGAATAGTGCCGAGGTGTACTGCGCCGGAGCATCCCGCCGCATCGTCTCGGCCTTCTGACCGGGCTCAGGAGGCGTCCATCCGTCGAGATCCTTGAGGCGGTTTCCCTCCGGGCGGCGCCCACCGCCGATCATCATGTCTCGGTACGCGGCCTCAGACATGCCCGTCATCGAGCCGGCCATCTGCTGGAAGCTCAGGCCGTGAGTGGCGCCGATCTTGGCCAGGAAGTAGATGTTCCCGCCCTCGGCGATGCAGGTGTTGAGGTCGATGTCGAGCACCGCCTGGCGCTGCACCGGGTTGAGAGGCCACTCGTCCAGGTACGCACCGCGGTCGGCCAGGTACCGTTCGCGGTTCTCCGGTTTCATCAGCGACATGCAGAACTGGTTTAGGTTGTAGCCCTTTCGGGCCTGCTCGGCATCAAAGATGGTGGTGCCAGGGACGTTCTTGTACGGTTTGTCGAGTGCCATGTCATACTCCTTCGGGCCAGTAGAGGCGGCGAGGATTGTCGACAAGCAGCTGCTGCTGCAGTTCCGACGTCGCCGCGATCTGCGGGATGTAGTCGACCAGAAGCCCGTCGTCGGGCATGTGGTCCTTGAGGTTGGGGTGCGGCCAGTCGGTTCCCCAGAGGACGCGGGAGGGGAACTCCTCGACTACGCGGCGGGCGAAGGGCACGACGTCGCGGTAGGCGTGCTGTTCGCCTTCGAGAGCGCGGGGGCCGGTGACGGACAGACGCTCAGGGCAGGAGACCTTGGTCCACACGTTAGTGTTCTCACGCATGAATCGCAGGAACAGTTCGAACTCGGGACCGTCCGGGTCCTTGGTCACGTCGGGCCGTCCCATGTGATCGACGACCAAGTCGGTCGGGATCGACGAAAAGAAGTCGTACAGCTCGGGCAGATCCTCGGCCTCGAAGTAGATCACAACGTGCCATCCAAGTGGCGCGATCTTGGTCACGATCTCCTCGAGCGAGTCGGTGGGCACGCGGTCGACCAGACGTTTCACGAAGTTGAACCGGACGCCCCGTACCCCGGCCTCATGCAACTCGGCGAGTTGCTCGTCGGTCACGTCACGGCGGACGGTCGCAACGCCGCGGGCGCGACCTCCGCTACGCTGCAATGCGTCGACCAGGGCTCGGTTGTCGGAACCGTGGCATGTCGCCTGTACGATGACGTTGCGGTCGAATCCCAGCTGGTCTCGCAAGGCGAACAGCTGGTCCGCCGAGGCGTCGCACGGGGTGTACTTGCGCTGAGGTGCGTAGGGGAACTGCCCGCCCGGCCCGAACACGTGGCAGTGGGCGTCTACAGAGCCCTCTGGCAGCCGGAACGTCGGTGTGCTCGGTCCGTCATACCAGTCGAGCCAGCCCTCCGACTTCTCGAAATCTCCGGTGGTATCGCCGTGTGTCATCATCAGTTCTCCACGTATTCCAGGCCGGCCTTGGCGAGAGGCTCGCGCATGCCGTAGATATCCAGGCCCAAGACGCCTTCACGGAACTTCACGCGTTTGGCTTCCTCGTTATCCTCGCGCTTCTGGCTGGCGTCTGCCACCGCTCCGACAAGCTCGCCCGGGACAACCACGACGCCGTCGACGTCGGCCACGACCACGTCGCCAGGGTTCACCACGGCGTTCGCGACCACTACGGGGATGTTCACCGATCCGAGGGTGGCCTTGACCGTGCCCTTGGCGTTGACAGCGCGGGAGAACACCGGGAAATCCATCTTCTCCAGATCGGCGACGTCGCGGACACCACCGTCGATCACCAAGCCCTTGCAGCCGCGGGCGGTCAGCGAGGTGGCGAGCAGCTCACCGAAGAAGCCGTCCTCGCTTTCGGTGGTGCAGCCGGCGACGATCACATCGCCCTCCTGCACCTGCTCGGCCGCGACGTGGAACATCCAGTTGTCACCGGGCTGCAGCAGCACGGTCACTGCCGGACCACAGAGCTTGGCGCCGGTGTAGGCCGGCCTGATGTAGGGGCGCAGGAGCCCGACTCGCCCCATCGCCTCGTGGATAGTGGCGACGCCGAACTGCGAAAGCCGTTCGACGTCCGTGGGATCCGGACGTTCGATGTTGGTGCGGACGATGCCGAGGTTGTTCAGTCGCATTTGATGGTCCTCTCAGAGTCCGCGCGCAGTAAGGGCGCGGTCAAGCCGTGGGTAGACACGGCGGGCGTTGGCTTCGAACACCTGCGCGCGCTGTGCGTCGTTCAGGTTCGTGGTGGCGTCGACGTACCGCTTGGTGTCGTCGAAGTAGTGTCCACTGCGCGGGTCGACGTCGCGCACGGCGCCGATCATCTCGCTCGCGAAGAGGATGTTCTCGGTCGGGACGACCTTGGTGAGAAGGTCGATGCCCGGCTGGTGGTACACGCAGGTGTCGAAGAACACGTTGTTCAGCAGGTGCTCCTCGATTACGGGCTTGCCCAGCGCCATTGCGAGTCCACGGAAGCGCCCCCAGTGGTAGGGAACGGCGCCGCCGCCGTGAGGGATTACGAGCTTCAACTCGGGGAAGTCGCGGAACAGGTCGCCCTGGAGCAGTTGCATGAACGCGGTGGTGTCGGCGTTGAGGTAGTGCGCTCCGGTCGTGTGGAAGGCCGGGTTGCACGACGTGCTGACGTGCACCATCGCCGGGATCTCGTACTCGACGAGTTTCTCGTATATCGGGTACCACGAGCGATCGGTCAGCGGCGGGGACGTCCAGTTGCCGCCGGACGGGTCGGGGTTGAGGTTCACGGTGACAGCGCCGAGTTCCTCGACGGCGCGAGTAAGCTCGGCAACGCTCGTCGCGGGATCCGTACCGGGGGACTGGGGGAGCATCGCCCCCATTAGGAAGTGTTCGGGATAGAGCTCGCTGACGCGGGCGCACAGGTCGTTGCAGATCCGGGCCCAGGTCTCGCTCACAGCGAGGTCTCCGATGTGGTGCGCCATGAACGAGGCACGAGGGCTGAATACGGTGACGTCGCTGCCGCGCTCGTTCATGAGCTTGAGCTGGTTGGCCTCGATGGTCTCACGGATGTCGTCATTGCTGATGCGCAGGGTCGCGGGGTCAGGAGCGTCCGCGCGTCCTTCAGTGAATGCGATCTGCAGGTCACGCCAGGCTCCGAGCTGTGTTGGAGCTGTGGTGTAGTGGCCGTGGATGTCGATAATCACGTGTGTCGTCCTTGTCACTGGGTGTAAGCGGTGCGAGAGCAGCTGCACGTCGTTGAATCAGTGCTGCCCCAAACTGACTTTAGGGGTGTTTGCCACTGTGATCCAATAGATATGCAAAGACAGAGCCATAGATAGGATCTATGAGATGACGTTCACCGACCTCAACCAGCTCCGGACATTCGTCACGCTCTACGAGCTGCGCAGCGTCACGGGCGCCGCCAGGCGACTGCACGTGACACAGCCCACGGTCAGCTATTCCCTGAAGCGGCTCAGGGAGCGGTTCGGCGACGAGCTGTTCCGTCGCGAAGGGAACGACATGGTGCCGACCGCGAAGGCGACGCAACTGTTTGGGCCCCTACACAACGCCTTGGCACAAATAGACGCGACCGTCATGGGATCGGACGTGTTCGAACCGACCGGATTCAGCGGCGAACTCGTCCTCGGACTCACCTCGATCGGCGAGCAGACGTTCCTCCCACCGATCATGACCGCCCTCGGGCGGGTCGGCGCCGATCCGCGGATTCAGGTAGAACGGCTCGATTCAGACGAGGTCGAGGGCGGGCTAATCCGCGGCACCATCGATCTGGCACTGACCGTGTCGCGGATCAGCACACCGCGGCTGTGGAGGACGCACGTGCGTTCGGTCGAATACGTGGCGCTGTCGTCCGGGTCCCATCCACTGCCCGCGACCGGGCCTGACATGTTCGAGGGGAGGCGCTTTGTGCGGGTTTCCGCCCGTGGCGGGCACGTCTATCCTGTGCAGGCGCTGACCGAACACGACTTGATGTCCCAGGTCGTGCTGACCATGGAGGAATACGGCACCGTGCCCGCCGTGCTCGAGGCGACGGATCTGGTCGTCCTGCTGCCTCGACATGTAGCGGGGGTGTTCTGCGGCTGGTTTCCCGGCCTTCGCATCGCCGAGCTGCCCTGGTCCGGGCAGAGCACGCCGGTGGAGTTGTACACGCGGCGCGAGGCCAGCCTCTCGCAGGCGCAGCGATGGTTCCGCTCGCTGGTGCTTGATGCGGTTGCGGCGGATGAATACAGGTCGTAGTCGTAAGCGTCTGCGGGCGTCTCAAAATCGGACAGGCCGCTCACGCTGCATCGGCGCAACTGAAGAGGTCGGTGGGGACGGTGCGACGCGGTGTCGCCAGTCGACCTCGAGATTGTGAGGTTCTTGTAATGAAGGCACCTGTTATTCACGGCACTGGCAGCATGACCTGGGAGAAGGCCCGACCATGTCCTGCAGGGTGCTACCACTCGCTCTTGAGAATCGGCTGGATCGTAGGCCACCTCATCGACGCGACACAGGCAGGACAGTCAGGCTTCCCATCGCCGGCCGGTCCAAGCGGAGCGCTAGCGTTTCGTCCTGTTCCAGCTGGCCTTACCCGGAGCGAACGGGCTACGCACATGGATCGACCATGACGAGTGCGGGTGGATCGTCAGAATCGCGTGCTCCCACCAGGCGCGGGCTTCGTTTGAGAGCTCCGGTAGAACCGCATCCTTGTCGGCGTCGTCCTCCGGACGGGGACGCAGCGCCTTCCAGACCAGCTGCACCTCGGGCGCCCCGGTCGGGATGCCGTCGACGTCGATCACTGCACGATCCCACGGCAGTTGCAGTCGGGGATCTCGGCGATAAACCCAGACGCGATCCGTGCCGTCCTCGACGTCGACCTGCAGTACCCATGCGCCCGTCGCGTCGTCATGGATACGGATCGGCTGCAGATCGGCATCCATATCAGCCTCTGCCCAAGGGAGAACGCCGTCGCCTGACGGAGCCCACGCGCTAAACGGCGCCGGCAGGTCTTGCACCAGTTGGGGCAGGTCGGCGATCGTCGTGCTGACATCGACATTGTCGTGCTCGCGAGTGTTAGTGCCGAGCCAGTGGTCGAGCGCCACCCCTCCGGACAGCCACCAACGCGCCGATGACGGCCCGAGCAGCTCCGCTATGACTCGCGGGGGCAGGGGTTCCCAGCGCGTCGCGAGGGTGGGTGCGGATGAGGCCATGGCTCAAGGCTACCCGTAGGCTTCGGTGGTTTGTCGAAATGGCATTGGGATCGAACCCACCTGTCCGTGAACCGTCCCGGTTTTGATGCCGCTATCTTCTGTGAGACAGATAGTGATTATGCCCAAGCAGTTCCCTTCACCCGGCCTGTGCCGGTAGGCAACAGCAGCCTCAACGGCGTGACGTAATCCGCCCATCGGCAGAGGCCCAAGCAGGGGGTAGCCCGAAAGGTTACCCTCCGATCGGAAACTCCTTTTTCTTTTTCATGCCGGCCCTGCGGGGCATGGACGACGACGGCGGGACCCCTCGCCGGAGACCCGCCGCCGTCGGACTGCCGTCAGCTGCCCCTTTTGTACGGAGACGCAGTTCAGATGGGTGTGGCGTCCGTCATGAGAATAGTGGGCTGCGCCGCCTGGGTGAGGGACGACCTGAAGATTCAGGGTAGAGGGGTGCGGGGGGTCGTGGAGTATTTCCTGATGGGCGACGCGCAGCTCGATGGCAGTGGCCAGCGGCTCGCCTGTCCCGGGGTTGCGGTTAAAGCGCGGGTGGGCGCCGCTTGAGACCTGTAGCCGGATGCGGTGGCTGCTGCGGAAGCGGTGGGCTGTCGGCCAGAGCTGGATGTGGACGGTTCGGATTCTTTCGGGGTCCGGGAGGTTGTTTCCTGGGTGCAGGCGGATGATCCCGTCGCAGAGATTTAGTGACCGGCCGTGCGGATCCACGTCGCAGAGCCTGGCATGGAAGTCTGTGTGCTCGAGGCTGGAGCGGATGTACAGTGTCGCGGTGACGGGGCCGATGACGTCGAGATCGGTTTCCAACCGGTTGCTGGTGAAGGTCAGGACGTCCGTGCCGGCTTCGAGTGTCCTGTTGTCCTGGCTGCCGGCGCCCCAGCCGACGACGCTGCCGCCAGCCGCGGGTGTCGGGTTGGCCGGGTCGTAGACGTAACGGGACGGGGGCGAGGGCGGGGCCGGCCGCATGTCGAGTATTCCGGCAGGCTGCAGGTACCACCGGGCCGGACGGCCGGTCGCCGGGGGCCAGCCGGGCAGTTCGGCCCAGTGGCGGGTGCCGGTGACCCGCACCCTGACCGGCAGAGCAGGTTCTGACGGGCGTCGGTTTCCGAGCGCGCGGTCAAGCGTGGCGAACGCATCGCGCTGGTAGGACCGGAGTGCCATGTTCCGGCCGTGAGCCGCCGAGCTGATGAACAGCCGCACGGATCGTCCCGGGCGACTTAGCGCTGCGTAGTCGGCAAGGACGTTGGGGAGGAAGAAGTCCCACCACGCTCCGGCCAGATGCACGACCGGAGGCATGTTCGAGGCGTTGGGGCGGTAATCCATTGCCGCCCAGTATTCGTCGTAACGCTCGTGCCGGATCCATTCCTGGAAGTATCCGATCCGGTCACCCGTGGCGACCCTGTCCGCTCCACTGACCGGCAGCTGGTTCGCGGCGCGCGTCAACCGGGCCTTGGCCGTGAGCGCCGACACGGTCCGGGTCCGGATAGATTGGTCCGGGCTAAACATGCTGCTCACCAGTTGGGCCCATCCGAGGGCGTTGCCGAGGGCGAAGACACCTCCGGGGTACATGAACGTGTGATAAAAATCCGATGGACCGACGTCGAGGATCGCCGCTTTCCATTCGGGTATCACCTGGGAGGCCAAGTCCCATTGGGCGTACCCGAGGTAGCTGGCGCCCCACGTGGCGAACGCGCCGGGGAACCAGTCCCGGCCCCGCATCCACTCGATGATCGCCAGGCCGTCGTCGCGGTTCATCACAAATCCGTTGAAGGTCCCGCCGGATCCGCCGGTGCCGCGCAGGCTCTGGACAAGGACCTGGTAGCCTCGCTCGGCGATCAGCCGCGACACGAGGATGTTGGCTGACCCCCTCCCATACGGCGTGCGGATCAACACCACCGGCGCCCGGGCGTCGGTCACCGGAAAATACCGGTCCGCCAACAGCACCACCCCATCCCGCGCCGGGATCGCCAGATCGCGCTGCACCCCTACGGATGGCGACCGAACCGGTGGAAGGCCAAGCAGCCAGCCCAGAAGCCGGCCAGACGTACTCACCGCCTCACTTTTCCTCCCACGAGAGGACCTCCTTAGCGGGCTGGCCCCGTTGTTCCTTCTCGAACGAACAGTGGCTCTCAGCACCAGGCGGACTCGCATAAAAAGTTTGCTGCTGAAGTGGACTGACTTGCGAGTTGCCGCTGCAGATAAGCATGCATGTTCTTCGGATACCGGGCCACTCTTTCTCCGGGACGGTTCTAAGGCCTTCGCCGCTGGTCTGGGAGAGTGGGGGGTCAAATCGCGGCTTGAAATGGCGGTTTGCGGTTCCGTCTGCGCGCGGCTGTGCGGGAACAATTTAGATGAGTCTTTCGCGGCGGGGGAGCGGTCGGAGGGTGTTGCGGTAGGGGGCCGGCATAGGTGCAGGGGCCAGACGCTTGCCGGCCGGGGCCCTCAACACCGCCCCGGACCACGGCTGGCGCTTAGATGATCCGCGGCGCGCACATCAGTGGCCGCGGGCTGAGCCAGGTTCTTGGGCACTTCGAAATCGTTAGGATGGCGGGTATGGGGCTAGGCACAGTGCTGATCTGCGGTGCCGGTATCGCCGGCCCGACCCTGGCTTACTGGCTGGCCCGGGAGGGATTCCGCCCGACGGTCGTCGAACGCGCCCGGGGACTGCGCTCCAGCGTTAACCCGGTCGATGTGCGTCGCGGGGCCGCCCAGGTGGCCGGCCGGATGGGAATCCTGCCGCGTTTGCGTGACGCGGCCACCGACGCGACCGGCTTCGCGTTTGTCACACCCTCCGGCCGCCGGATCGGTCCGCTAAGGCTGGGCCGGTCAAATCGCGGCGAGGTCGAGGTGCCCCGGGCCGACCTATCGGCGATCCTCTGTGATGCCGCCCGCGACGATGCCGAGTTCGTCTTCGGCGACTCGATCACCGCGCTGCGCCAGGACGCCGGGGGAGTCGACGTCACCTTCGAGCACGCGGCCCCGCGCCGGTTTGACCTGGTGGTTGGCGCCGACGGGCTGCACTCGAGCGTGCGCACCCTGGTGTTCGGCCCGGAGGCGGACTTCGTCCGCCACCTCGGGCTGTACGTCGCCACACTGCCGCTCGACCGCCTCGCGGCAGATCCGGCCACGATCCTGATGTACAACGCGCCGGGCCGGTCACTAACGGTGCACCCCGTGCGGGGCAGCGAGGGGGCCGCGTTCATCTTTCGCGGCCCGGACCGGCCCGGGCTCGACCGGCGCGACGTCGAGGCCCATAAGCGGATCACTCTCGACGCCTACGCCGGCTGGCCGGCACCCGCGCCACCCGTGCTGCCTGAGCTGCTCGAGCGCCTGCGCGCCGCCGACGACCTGTACTTCGACTCGGTCAGCCGGGTCCGGCTGCCGGCCTGGTCCCGCGGCCGGGTCGCGCTGCTCGGAGACGCCGCCTCCTGCATGTCCCTGTTCGGAGACGGATCCAGCCTGGCCATGATCGGCGCCACCACCCTGGCCGAGACATTGGCCGTCACCCCCGAGGACCACGCCGCCGCCTTCCGCGCCTACGAAACCCGCCACCGCAAAGCCAGCGGCCCGAGCCAACGCGGCCATACTCTCGCCTCCGCGCTGCTTGTGCCCGCGACACATACCGGCATTACCGTCCGCAACCTCACCGCATGTTTGCTCCCACGCGTGCCGACCCCACCACCGCGCTCCGCGGGATCCAAGTGACCGGCCCTGCGAACGCCTCAGCGGGGCGAACTCGAAAGCGCAACCGGCACACCGGCCCGCACCGCAGATCCTTGCCCCGGCGCGTCGGCGGCTGACGCAGATGGGCGAGTGAGCGCCGGGACGTTATTCACGCCATCTGGGGTCCGAACAGGATCTGCTGTCGGCTTTTGAGTACGTTGGGGAAGCTGCGTGCATCATCGACCGCAGCGGCACCGCCTACCGCCTGGCCCTGGATCCGAACCGCCACCTGATCCTGGGACCCTCCCGCGGCCCGGTGGAATTCCATTGGCTCCGCCACGCGTGGCTGGACGCGCAAAACGCGCACCCGGAGGGGCACCGGCTCCGGCGCTTCTACCCCGCTACCCGTCACGAAGTGGTCTCGGACCTGTTCGAAACCCTCGGCTTGGAACGCGGGACAGCACCGGCCGCGGGCGCCTGGTCTCTGAACATTGACGGCCTTGCATCACACCCGTCCAACATTCAGGAGATCGACCAAAGGCTCGCAAGCCAGGACCGGCTGGAGCAAGCCCGTGTGGAGGACCCCTTCGGACACCTCTACCGGCCCGCACGACACCGTAAACACCGGTACCTGCGGCCCGCCGCCGGATCCATCCTCTACATCGAAATCCCCGCCCGCGGCTCCATGAGTTCGCGGTGAAGACCGCGCAACGGCCGGTGTTAAGGGTCCGTCCAGATTGATGCCGGCCCGGGAAGCGCGGCCCGGGCCGGTGTTATCGTCGGCAGTGAACACGACGGCGGGCATCGCGCGGAGAGGTACACATGACCACGATGAGCAGGCCGCCTGCGGATCCTTCGGCGGTGCGGCCGGGAGTCGGGGAGAACTTCAGTCGGTGGCTGCTGTTCGGTCTGCAGGACGCCAAGGGCGTCCGTCAGGGGCCCGGCGCGGTGAGCGACTCCCACCTGAAGAAGCATCAGTGGTGGCCAAACCCTTCGGACTGGACGAGCTCCTGGCCCGGCTGCGCGCCGGCCAACGCCGGACCACCCAAGCTGACGAAGCGCGCGTGGTGACCACAGCCTCCTTCACTGTCGACCTGGCCCTGAGACGCGTCACCCGCAACGGGCAGGACGTGCGCCTGACCCCCACGGAATGGGGCATCCTGCAAATCCTGGTCCGGAACCCCGAAAAACTCGTCACCCAGCAGCAGTTCCTCACCGAAATCTGGGGTGCCGCCTACACCAAGGCAGCCAACTACCTGCGGGTCTACATGGCCCAGCTCCGCCGCAAGCTCGAACCAGAACCCGGCAACCCCCGCCACTTCATGACCGAGGCGGGCATCGGATACAGGTTCCAGCCCTGATCCGGCCGCCACCACTCCGGCGATCGGTCGCCGTACGTTCACCGGCGAGCGGCCCCGGATCCTCCGGCAGCCACCATCACCCGCACCGGTGGCCGCTGACCCGGCTCTGGGACCCACAGACGGTTGACCCCGCTGGCTGGCATACAGTCTGCCATGGCTGTCGGACTGAAATTGGAAATTGAGTTCTCCGGACCTGAGGGACAGCGTGCCACGTTCGGAGATCTCAAGCGTTTTGTGGCGCGCGCAGATGCAGGCGGTTGCTCAGACGAGGACAAGCTGCACATCGAGATGAACGAGAACGACGAAATCACTGGATTCTCGCTCTACCTCGATCCAAACTCCTAAAATTACCCAACGAATGCACGGTTCCCCGACTTTGACCGCAAGACAGAGATGTCTCATCAGAATTCCTGCCGGGCGCAGCCGGCCAACGATGATGGGCGAGTGACACCAGGGGATCCCGCCGCCCCCCTGTGGTCCAGCCGCAGAGTTCCCGTAGTCCGCCGGGAGCCAGGGAAGCCCCGGACAACGAATGCCCTCTGGGGCTTCCTTGGTCGTTCGACACCGGCTATAGCACGGGCGATGCGTCAGGCGTGGGCGGTTCCTCGTCGTGCAGCGAGGGGGTACGCGGCGGCGCCGATGGCGGTGTCCAGGACGATGAAGGCCAGCAGGCTCCAGCCCAGTTGCGGGCGCACAGCACAGACCCTGGCCCAGTTCGGCATTGCCGGACCATTGATCCTCGGCGGGGGACTCGGCATCAACGTCCCTCGACTTTAGGCCGACTTCCGCGACGAGCTTGCGGGTAAGGGCAACACGGATGTGCGGGGCACGCCAGCGTTGATTGACGTCTGTGCCAGGCCAACACAACCACGTGCCCGAAGGCTGCTGAGCGGCGGCGAAGTTCACGCAAGCGCCGCCATATGACTGATGAAAGTCTTCGGTCGACGAATTGCGGCCGCGAGTGCTGACAGGCCGGGCCCTGGCCTCTGACACCCGTCACTGGCGTAGCATTCAACACGTGATCGACGTCGAGCCGTTCAGCCTCGTCATGCTCTTGGTCGCGGCCGCTCTTCTTGCCGCCGTGCTGGCCCACCGCCTCAGCGCCCGGCTCCGAGTACCCGCGCCGGCAGTGTTTCTCTTGGCCGCGGCCCTGGCCTCCGATGTTATCCCTGCGTTGGAACATATCCCGGTGACAGTGGAACAACGAATTGTCACAGTTGCCTTGGTGTTCATCCTCTTCGATGGTGGCATGCACATCGGCTGGCGCCGGTTCCGCCAATCCGCCGGGGCCATTGCTTGGATCGGTATCGCCGGGACTGCAGCAACGGCCGCCGCCCTGGCGCTGACCGCACATGCGCTTTTTGGATTCGGCTGGAGCACGGCCCTGCTCATTGGCGCGGCGCTGTCCCCGACAGATCCCGCCGTGGTGTTCTCCGTCCTGGGCGGCCGGGAAATCACTGGTCGGACCGGCACCATCCTGGAGGGTGAGTCGGGGGCGAACGACCCCGTCGGCATTGCCCTGATGATCAGCCTGCTCGGTGTCACCGGAGTCGGGCTTGACGCCGTGGCCAGTGTCACTGCGGATTTCACACTCCAAATGGCCGTCGGCGCGCTCATCGGTTTCTTCGCCGGCCATGGCTTATTGGCGCTGATGCGCAAAGTTGTCCTGCCTAACGAAGCCCTGCACTCGGTGGGAACGATGGCGGCTGTAGCCTTCATCTACGCCGCAACGACCCTGCTCCACGGTTCAGGGTTTTTGGCCGTCTTTCTGGCAGGAATCATCATCGGAGACCAACGCGCCCCTCACAAACGCGACATCGAACGCTTCAGCGCCGGTATCGCCAGCCTGGCCGAAATCGTTGCATTCACAGTTCTCGGGCTCAGCGTCTCGCTCCGAGATATCCTCCGATCCGGCGAGCTGGAGATCGGGCTGGTCCTTGCCGGCCTGCTCATCCTCATCATCCGCCCCGCCCTTGTCGGATTGCTCATAACACCCATCCGGCTGCGTCGGGGCGAACGTGCATTCATCCTTCTCGCCGGCCTCAAAGGAGCCGTCCCGATCCTGCTGGGCATGTTCATCCTCAGCGCCGGACCGGCCGATGCGTCACGTATCTACTCCATTGTATTCATCGTCGTACTGACCTCGGTCGTCGTTCAAGGCACATTCGTGCCCTACCTCGCCGCACTCCTGCACGTGCCGATGCGCCACATCGACCCGGAACCCTGGGGCATTGGCCTGCGGTTCACAGACGAACCACACGGACTACACCGGCACGTCGTTGAGCCAGGATCCCCGGCAGACGGCTCCACGATAGCGGACATGGCCCTAGGCGAGTCAGGGTGGATCAGCATGATCCGACGAGATGGCCATCTCATCCAAGTCCGCGGCAATACCACACTGCGTGCCGGTGACGTCATCCTCGCCCTCTCGGATTCAGAAACTGGGCTGGCGCGACTCTTTCAACAACCCCCGTAAAGCCCCGCAGGCACATCGAACCACTTGAACGTACCCCGGCCAGAGGAACTTTCGGCTCGAGAGGCGCCGCCCTGGATCAAACGGCGTGCCTTGGCGGGCCACCAGCCGGCAATTCGCTAGAGCGGTCGTCAATAAAGAAGAGCGGCCAGAACCAGGCAATGTGGGGCTGGTTCTTCGAATCCGGTCTGGGTTCCGATTCGCTGCAACGGAATTATGGGCATCCGCTTCGCGCGGTCGGCTGTCGGGCCCCGGTCCGGCTCCGAAGGGCTCCGCCGGCCCGGGACCTGGTCTGTCTGCGACGTTTTGCATGTGGTCCCCTGACTTGCAGAAGCACCCCATGCGCCCCCAGGGCGACTGCGCCCCACTGGGCGGCAACCCTGCAGCGCTGCCCTTGACGGGCGAGGACCGTCGGCCGAGAGTGTTACATGTGAGGCGTGAGGCCGTTCGGGAGTATCTGGCGAGTGCCCTGTGGGCGATGCCGACGTGCGCCGTCGCCCTCGCGCTCATCGCGGGGGCGGGGCTCTCCGCAGTGCAGCTGGGCGCAGCGCCGCCCCTCGCCGTCCTCCTATTCCAAGGGACGTCCGATGACGCGCGGAACCTGCTCATCGGGATCGCGAGCACGATGGTCACCGTCATCGCCGTCGTGCTCGGGCTCACCGTCGTTGCCCTGCAGCTCGCGTCTACGCAGTTCAGCCCGCGACTGCTGCGGAACTTCCTGCGCGACATCCCCAACCAGGTGACGCTGAGCACGTTCATGGCCACGTTCGCGTACAGCACGGCGGGCCTCTACACCGTCGGCATCGCCGGCGGACAGCGCACCCAGGACTACCCGCGCCTCGCGGTGAGCGGCGCACTGCTGCTGCTGTTCGTGAGCATGATCATGCTCGTCTACTTCGCCCACCACCTGGCGCATTCGATCCAGGTGGACCAAGTCATGAAGCGCGTCGAGACGGCCACACTCAAGGTGATCGAGCGGTCGTTCGTCCCGGGCGACCCCACTCTTCGCATGCCAAACCCGCCGCCCGGCGCCACGGCCTTGCCGGCACCGCGGTCTGGATATGTCCAAGCCTTCCATGTTGAGGCGTTCGTCGGCGCGCTCGCGAGCCGAGGCCTCACTGCCCAGATGGTGCCCATGGTCGGCCGACACGTCGTCGCCGGGGCTCCGCTCGCCTGGGTGTGGGCGAGCGCGGGCGAAGGTCCCCTGGCCCCCGACGCTGGCGCTGAACTGCGGCGGGCGCTCGTGCAGAGCGTGCGGATTGGCTACGAACGGACCCTTGAGCAGGACGTCGCCTTCGGGATCCGGCAACTCGCCGACGTCGCGTCCAAGGCGCTCTCGCCCGCCATCAACGACCCCTACACCGCGAACCAGGCGGTCGATCATCTCGGCTCGATCCTCGCGGCCCTCGCGCTCCGGCAGCACGGTCCGCAGGCCGTGGCGGACGCGCAAGGCACCATAAGGCTGCACGTGCCGGCTCGCGATTTCGCCTATCTCGTGGATCTCGCCCTCGGACAGGTGCGGCGGTACGGCGCGAACGAACCTCGCGTCGTCCGGGCTCTGCTGCGCGTGTGCCGCGATCTCTTGTGGTTCGGCGACGCGGCCCACCACGCTGTAGTCCGGCGGTACGTCGAGACTCTCCTGAGCGATGTGACCCGGCGTGTGGCCCAGCCAGCCGATCGCGAACCTCTTCTCGCGGAAGGCGCGGCAGTGCTCAAGGCCTTCGACGTCCCGGGCGGCACGACGGGCGCCGACTAGACGACCCTTCTATGGTGGCGGGTTAAGCCATGAGTGTCTGGAGTTGGCGCAAGAGCTGTCTGGTGATGAGGCGCTTCAGGCAGCGGCGGATTTCCTGTGGGCAGCATCGGCAGGGAGGTACCGCGAGTAGTCAGACACATAGACGGCGTAGCTGATGTTGTAGCCTGCATCGAGTGAGAGTTGCACGAGGAATACGCCTGGACCTCTACGACTGGCTGCGCCGTGGCGGCGACAACTGTTAATAGGCCGAAAGCGGTTAATAGGCCGAAAGCGGTCATGCAGTGGAAATTGGTTTTTACTTGGTGGCAGTTCACACTACTCGGAGGTTCATTTGGAAACCGTCAACCAGCTCCTGGATTCGATCAAGGACGTGGGCCGCGACGCGGTGCGCGGTGGTTATTCCCGGGCGGTCTACTCGACTGCGGAACTCGACCTGAGGGCGTGGTTCATCGAACAGGCGCTCCAGCGTGGCCTGGCCGTCGAGACCGACCGCAACGGCATTATCTGGGCGTGGTGGGGCGAACCCCAGGACGGTGCCCTGGTCACTGGAAGCCATCTCGATTCAGTACCCGGCGGCGGCGCCTTTGACGGCCCGCTCGGCGTCGCATCGGCACTCGCCGCCGTCGACATCCTTATTGCCCGCGGAAATGTGCCGAACCGGTCCCTGGCCATCACGGTGTTCCCTGAGGAGGAGGGCTCCCGCTTCGGCGTGGCCTGCCTCGGATCCCGCCTTCTTACCGGAGCCATCGACGTCGACAAGGCGCGGAACCTGCGCGACGGCGACGGCAACACGTTCGCGGACGTCGCGCGGTCGAACGGGCTCGACCCCCGGCACGTCGGTCCGGATGCCCAGGCCCTGGCCCGAATCGGCAACTTTGTTGAACTGCACGTTGAGCAGGGCAAGGGCCTGGGAACGGGCGGCCCGGCCATCGCCGTCGGAAGTTCCATCCTGGGGCACGGCCGCTGGAAGCTGAGCATCAGCGGCCAGGGCAACCATGCCGGGACCACCCTGATGGCTGACCGTGCGGATCCGATGGTCGCAGCGGCGCAGATCATCGTCGCCGTGCGCGACACTGCCGCAGCCCAGCCGGATGCGCGCGCCACGGTGGGACGCCTGATGCCGGTACCCGGCGGAACCAACGTCATTGCCTCCCGCGTAGACATGTGGCTCGACGCCCGGCATCCCAACGACGCCGTGACCGCCCGGCTGATCGAATCGATCTACGGCGCCGCCCAAAGGATAGCGGCAGGTGAAGGATGCTCCGTTACCCTCACGGAGGAGTCTTACAGCGACACTGTCCATTTCGATCCCGGCCTGACCCGGCGGATCAGCGGGATCCTGCCCGGGGCTCCTGTGCTTCCTACCGGTGCCGGCCACGACGCCGGAGTGCTCTCCGCCTATGTGCCGTCCGCGATGCTGTTCGTCCGCAATCCCAGCGGCATCTCGCATTCCCCGGAGGAATACGTTGCCGACGAGGACGCCAACACCGGTGCCGAGGCCCTGGCGAATGTCCTGGAGGGGCTGCTGTGACCGGGTTCTGGTGCGAGTCGGCTGTTGTGGCCGGCGACGCTCCGGCTGACGGGAGCCCGGGCGACGACGACGGCGGTGCAGTTGACCCCGCCGCGGCGCTCGCGTCGGTGCGGCTGGACGTCCGGGACGGCCGGATTACTGCGATCACACCGGGTGCAAAGCCGCAGCCCGGCGACCACGTACTAAAGGGCGTCGTCTTTCCGGCCGCCGCCAACGCCCATTCCCACGCCTTCCACAGGATCCTGCGCGGACGCACGCACCACGGACGCGGCGACTTCTGGGTGTGGCGGGAGCAGATGTACCGGAGCGCGGCCGAGCTGACACCGGAGAGCTACGAAAAGCTCGCCAGCGCGGTGTTCGCGGAAATGGTGGTCGCCGGTTTCAGCAGTGTGGCCGAGTTCCACTATGTCCACCACCAGCCGGGCGGGGCCCACTACGCAGAACCCCATGCCATGGAGCTGGCGCTGGCCAGGGCGGCGATGGCGGCCGGGATCCGACTGACGCTCCTGGACACGTTGTATCTGGCGGGAGGGATCGATACGCCGCTGAGTCCCGAACAGTCGCGGTTCGGCGACGCTGACGTCCAGGCCTGGCTGGCGAGGCTGGCATCGCTTCGCGCCGAAATGGAGCGAAGCTTTCCCCCGGAGATGGTCGGTCTAGGGGCAGCGCTGCATTCCGTGCGTGGCGTCCCGGACAAGGACCTGGCAGTGGTGGCCAAACAACTGCCCGTAGACATGCCCCTTCACATCCACCTCAGCGAACAGCCGGCGGAGAACGAGGCCTGCCTTGCCGCCTATGGCGTCACGCCTGCCGGTCTGCTGGAGCGCCGCGGCCTGCTGTCCGGCAGGCTCTCGGCCGTCCACGCCACGCACCTGACGCCCGGGGACGTCGCCTTGCTCGGCAACGCCGGCGCCACGGTGGTGATGTGCCCCAGCACCGAGGCCGACCTCGCCGACGGGATCGGCCCGGCCCGCGCATTGTCCGACGCCGGAGCAACCATAGCGCTGGGTACGGACCAGCACGCTGTCATAGACCCGTGGGTGGAAATGCGCTCGCTGGAGCACGGTGAACGGCTCGGTTCCGGTCAGCGCGGAAGGTTTTCCCCGCAGGAACTGCTGCGGGCCGCTACGGACGGTGCCGCCCGATCGATGGCCACCCCCATCGCTGCATCTGTGCTGGCGGTCGGTACGGTCTGCGACCTGATGGCCGTGGATCCCGGTTCGGCCCGAACGGCCGGTTCCAGGGCGCTGCAGTTTCCCTTCAGCGCCACGGCCAGCGACGTCACCGACGTCGTCATCGCGGCGGAAGTGGTGGCCTCCAACGGCATCCACCGGCGACTCGGCCCGCCGGGCCGCCTCCTGACGGAGGCATTGAAGGAGTTTTCCTGAGGGGCTTGTCTGTCATGCGCCTGCGGCGCGCACAACGCACCATTCGTTGCCTTCGGGATCCTGGAGCACTTGGAACGTGCCCACAGTACCTATGTGGATCTTGCCGATCCTGCGAGCTCCGATGGCTTCGGCGGCGTCAGAGGCGGCCGGCACATCCTCCACGTGCACGTCTATGTGGAGCCGGTTCTTCCCTTGCTTGTTTTCGGGCACCCGTTGGAAGGCCAGCCGCGTCCATCCCGGCGGATCGATGAAGGACCACGCATCGCTTCGATGCACTGGTTCGCCACCGAGGACCGAGGACCAGAACTCCGCAAGTGCGGCCGGGTTTTGGCAATCCACTACGACCTCATCTACTCGTCCAATCATTTTCTGAGCCTACGGCTGCCCTGGAAAGTCCGGTGCCGAGGGCATGAGGACATCCCGGCCCCACCCCGGAGAGGTGCTTCCACAGGCCGGCCTTCGTCAGTTTTTTCGGCGGGTTGGCAGTGTCTGATAGACACTGCCAATGGGCTCAACGCCTGCGCAGCGTGGTGGTTGTGGACAGAAGAGTGGAATCCGTGAGTTCCCGATCTCAATGTGGCAAAAAGGAAGTGTGTACAAAGTACACACTTTGGGTGTCGGATCGGGTCATACCGGGGCCGGATCGGGCCGGATTCCGCATGTTTTCGGGGGAGTCCAGTGTTTGCGGGGGTGGGAATGCAGTTCGAGTCCCACCTCGGGCACAGCAACCCCCTCGTCAGAGGGGGTTTTTGCTTTAACGTGTGGACATTGACCCTGCGTGGGTCCCTCTGACATTGGCCGCGGTCTGTGGCTGGCGCCGCGGTGGCCTGTTCGGTTGTGTGGGTGGCGGGTTCAGGGCCCGGGCTAGTGGGCCCTCCGCCGGCTGGGAGGTGGGGTCATCTGGGTCTCCTTTCTGGTTGGTTGTGCCGGGCGTGGTTGGTCTTGTACGTATTCATGCCGTGGGGTTGTGGTGTTGACATGGGCCGCTTGGGAGATTTCGGACAGCGGATTAGTGGTTTTCTCTACGCTGCCGCGGGCGGCTGCTGGTAACTGTAGTGGACCTCGTTGGGGTAGCGGTAATCCAGGGCGGAGTGCCGGCGCCGGCT
>NZ_JBEGIG010000016.1:0-42255 GCF_040676555.1 Arthrobacter sp. LAR12-1-1.1
AAGACCCACAGCGCCGATGGTACTGCACCCGGGAGGGTGTGGGAGAGTAGGTCACCGCCGGAACACCATTCACGGTCGAGGACCCCCAACCACACGTTGGGGGTCCTCCCGCATTTAACCCCCACAAACCATGAAATTGCCACCAGCCATTCCGTGAAAGCCGGGGAACGGCCCTCACGGGTAGAGTTGTTGCCCATGGATAACCTCTTCAGCCATGCTCCGGCGGGCGCACCGGAACCTGCCGCAGCGGACGAGCTCGATCCCGTCGTATTCACGGTGGTGGTGCCTGGCGCCGTCGCCAGGGCCTTTGTCGGGTTCACCGAGCACACGCACTTGTGGTGGCCGCTTGAGGACCACAGCGTCTACGGCGCCGGATCATATGTGGAGTTCGAGGAGAACCTGATCATGGAGACCGCAGACGATGGCAGCACGGCCGTTTGGGGTTCGATTGACGACTGGCAGCCGCCGCTGTCCTTCCATGCCAGCTGGCACCCTGGCACCACTGCCATGTGGTCCACCGAACTCCGGGTGGCATTCAGGGCGGTAGGCGAGGGAACAGAGCTCCGCCTGGTTCACAGCGGGTGGGAAGGCGCCGAGGATCCAGCCGCCACCCGCGCGGACTACCTGGCAGGCTGGCCCGGTGTCCTGGACCGCTTCGTTCGGTTCATGGGCGGCACCGGCGCGAGCAGCCCGGACGCCTGAGCAGCCCGGGGATCTGACATCCCCCTATACGCCGGCGCACACAACGGCGGCCGACCGGCGCAGCCCGGGCGTTCCTAGCCCCGCAGACGTCCTTGGTCCACGGGCGGAACAGCGGTGCTGTTGCGGATGACAAAGTGCGTGGGGTATTCGGTGTGCGCGGCCGCCGTGTCGCCGGCGCCGTCGAACCTCTCCAGCAAGCGCCGTACGGCCAGGGCGCCCTGACCCCGCGCGTCCTGATCGAACGTGGTCAGCCCGAAGACCTCACCCAGCTCATGGCCGTCGATGCCGATGACTGAGAGGTCCTGCGGCACCCGCAGTCCGAAGTCCCGGGCAGCGAGGATTACGCCGATCGCCATCTCGTCGGAGGCGGCAAAGACGGCCGTGGGGCGTTCCGGTGAGCTGCCGAGCAGCTTACGGGCATTGGCATAGGCGCCTTGGATCGTGAAATCGGCGGAGACCTGCCACTCCGGCCGGACCGCCAGCCCGGCGTCCCGCATGGCTTTCTTGAAGCCTGCCTGGCGTGTCCCGGGAAGGCGGAAGTCCTGCTCATAGGCGGCATCGCCGGTCATGTGGGCGATTTTGCTGTGGCCAAGCTGGATAAGGTGGCGCGCTGCGGCCTCCGCGATGCCGGAGTCATCGATGCGGATGGTCGACGCTCCGGGCAGCGGGCCGCCGATCCCCACGATCGGACGGTGAATGGCCAGCAGCTGGTCGATCTCCGCCTCGGAGAGCTCCAGGGACACGGCGATCACGGCGTCCACGCGTTTACGCAGCAGGAAGTCGTTCAGCACACTGTGGCGGCGCTCCCGGCCCTCACTGACGTTGTACAGCGTGAGGTCGTAGCCGGCGTCCAGCAGGGTCGCCGAGACACCCTCGACCACCGAGGAAAAAAACCACCGGTGGATCGAAGGGACAACCAGGCCGACATTGTGGTTCCGCCCGGAGGCGAGGCTGGAGGCCTGGTACGAGGCGACGAAGCCGAGTTCGGCGGCGGCGGTCCGGGCACGCTCCCGGCTGCGCGGGGAGACATTGCCCTTGCCACTCAAGGCGCGCGAAACGGTAGCGATGGAGAGGCCGGCCCGTTCCGCGACGTCCTTGATGCCGGGCATGCTTATTAGCCCTCCGTGTCCTCGATATAGATTTCCAGCCAAACAGTTTCACCTGAGCTTAACGGATCGCCGGCGCTGGCCACGTCCCCGGCGTCGTAGCTGGCCCCCGGGGGCGTCGAACTGCGCAGCAGCACCCGCCCGGCGGGCAGTTCCAGGGGCTCGGACCCCACATTCAGCAGCACCAGCGTGGAGCCGTTGAGGAAGGCAAGGCTGGTGTCCGTGCAGAGGTCCTCGTACCAGGACAGTGAGCCGCGGCCAAGGTCCAGCCGGCGGCGCAGCTCCAGCATCCTCTTGTAATGGCTCAGGTGCGATGACGGCGAATCGGCCTGCACATCCCGCGCCAGCCGCGCGAAACTCTCCGGCTGAGGCAGCCATGGGTCCTGCCCGTGGCCGAATCCGGCGTTGAGTTCCCCGGCCCGCCAGGGCAGCGGGATGCGGCAGCCGTCGCGGCCCAGCCGCGCACCCCCGGTGCGGGCGAAAGTGGGATCCTGGCGCCGGGTGTCCGGGATGTCGATTCCGTCCGGGAGGCCGAGCTCTTCACCCTGGTAGAGGTAAGCCCCACCGGGCAGCCCCAGCATGAACATGGACGCCGCAGCCGCCCGGGACCGTCCGAGGTCCTCGTCCGGCTGCGGATCCCAGGTGCCGATTCCGTCACCGTCGCGCGGCGCCTGCCCGTTGTATCCGAAGCGGGTGGCGTGGCGGACGACGTCGTGGTTGGAGAGCACCCAGGTGCTCGGAGCGGCGACGGCGTCCAGCGACGTCAGTGACTCGGTGATGACGTGGCGCATCCGGTGCACGTCCAGGCCAGCGTGGAGGTAGGGGAAGTTGAAGGCCTGGTGCATTTCGTCCGGGCGCACCCAATCCGCGAGCCGGGGGAGCGGGTCAACGTTTGCCTCGGCGCAGAGGATCCGGTCGGGGCCGTAGTCGGCGAGAATCCGCCGCCACTGGCGGTAGATGTCATGGAGGGCAGGCTGGCCAAACATCGGTGCGTCGTGTCCGGGGAAGCCGTCGGAGCTGCTGCCGTCGGCGCGGCCGCCCCACTCCGGCAGGCCGGGGGCCTTCACGAGGGCGTGTGCCACGTCCACCCGGAAGCCGGAGACGCCGCGGTCCAGCCAGAAGCGCAGGACCCGCTCGAATTCTTCATGGACGGCGAGGTTGTCCCAGTTGAAGTCCGGCTGGGAGGAGTCGAAGAGGTGCAGGTACCACTGGCCCGGGGCGCCGTCCGGCTCGGTGATCCGCGTCCAGGCTGAGCCGCCAAAGTGGGACTGCCAGTTGTTCGGCGGGTCCTCGCCGAATGCCCCACGGCCATCGCGGAAGATGAACATGTCCCGCTCCGGACTGCCGGCGGGCGCGGTCAGGGCGGTCTGGAAGGCCGGGCGCTGGTCCGAGCAGTGGTTGGGCACGAGATCCACGATCATCCGCAGCCCCAGCCGGGTGGCCTCGGCCATCATGGCGGCGAAATCGTCCAGCGTGCCGAACAAGGGGTCGACGTCGCAGTAGTCACTGACGTCGTAGCCCGCGTCACGCTGCGGAGAGCGGTAGAACGGGGACAGCCAGACGGCATCGATGTCCAGTTCGGCAAGGCGCGGCAACTCGGCCGTAATACCGGCGAGATCGCCGATGCCGTCACCGTTCAGATCCCGGAACGAGCGCGGGTAAACCTGGTAGATGACGGCAGAGCGCCACCATCCGGGAATGTGGTCTGCGGCGTGCACCGGGGTCAGCGGACCGGTCAGGGGGCCGGCCAGCGCTGCGGGCGAGAAAAGAACTGAATCAACGGACATGACGGCAATCGTAAGGCTCCGTTGCCAAAAAGTGAAAACGCTTCCAGTCATTTTTCTTCCGGTAATTTCGACCGGTTATTGGACTATCCGACGCAGCTTTGGAAGCGCTTGCAACTGTGAGCCGCATCACCGACAATGCACAGCCTTAGACTGGGATTCGAATCCGACCGAACTGGAGACCGCATGCGCAGCATCATCGATGAGCTGACTTCTTCCCTTGGCGCGGCGAAAATTGCCGTGGACGCCGCCACCCTGGCCGCCTACGCCGTGGACCAGGCTCCCGTCTTGGATTATCAGCTGCCGCAGGCCGTGGTCCGGGCCGAATCGGTGGCCGACGTGCAGGCCACAGTGCGTGCCTGCGCCGCCCGCGGCGTCGCGCTCGTGGCGCGGGGGGCCGGCACCGGAGTCTCCGGGGGCGCCCACGCGAGCGAGGGCTGCGTGGTGCTCACGCTCGAGGGGATGAACCGCATCCTGGACCTCAACCCGGATGACGAGACCGCCGTCGTGGAGCCCGGCGTCATCAACGCTGACCTCAACGCCGCCGCGGCCGTGCACGGGCTGATGTTCGCCCCGGATCCTGCGAGCTTCAAGATGTCCACCGTCGGCGGCAATGTGGCCACAAATGCGGGCGGGCTGCGCTGCGCGAAGTACGGGGTGACCCGGGACTCGGTCCTGGCCCTCGACGTCGTGCTCGCGGATGGCTCCCTCATCCACACCGGCCACCAGACATTCAAGGGCGTCGCCGGTTACGACCTCACCGGGCTGTTCGTCGGCTCGGAGGGAACCCTGGGGATCGTGGTGGGGGTGACCGTGCGGCTGAAATACCTGCCGCGCGAAGTACACACCATCGCCGCCTTCTATCCGGACTTCCGCAGTGCCGCGGCCGGCGTCCTCGCCGTAGGCAGGGCCCGCGTGCAGCCGGCCATCATGGAACTGCTCGACGGCGGCTCGCTCGCCCAGCTCGACGACATCCACGGCTCGGACCTGGCCGCGCGCGGGGCGTCCCTGCTACTGATCCAGACGGACGGGTTCGGCGCGGCGGCGGAAGCCGCGGCCATCCGTCCGGTCCTGGCGGCGGGAGGAGCGGTGGTCACCATGGAGGCCAACGCGGAGGCAGAGCAGCTTGTCGAGCTGCGCCGCAACAGCCGCGGCACCGAGGTGGACGACGAATACCGGGTGGGCGAGGACGTGGCGGTGCCACGCTCGCGCCTGGTGGACTACGTGGCCGAGCTGGAGGCCATGGCGGCGGAGCACAACGTCCAGCTCAAAGTCGTGGCACATGCCGGCGACGGCAACCTGCACCCCACGTTCTGGATCGACCGGGCGGACAACACCGTGGACCCCGATGCCATGGCGCGCCTCGGCGCCGCCCTGGACAGGTCCATCGCCGTGGCGCTGGCCATGGGCGGCACCATCACGGGCGAACACGGGATCGGGCAGTACAAGCTGCGCTGGCTGGGCCTGGAGCAGAAAGAACCGGTGCGTGAACTGCAGCGCCGGATCAAGGAGCTGTTCGACCCGGCCGGGATCCTGAACCCCGGCAAGGCGATTTAGCTGAGGCGATTTAGCCCGGGCGTGCCACAACGCGCCCGGCGCGCGGCTTAGTCGTCGGAGTCGGGGTATTCGTCGATCGATTCGTCGGCGCCGTAGCGTGATTCCTCGGTCTCCACCTCGAGGATCTTGAGCAGCCCCGTGTCCGGGTTGAGCATGATGGCAGCCTCGTCCCGGCGGTGGCGGAGTTCGTTGTCAATGTACGACTGGACGGCCTCGGCCAGGGGGATGTGCCGGTTCTCCTTCTCGGAGATGTACCAGCGGTGCTCCAGGACCTCGTGCACGGCCTCGGCCGGCTCGAGCTTGCCGGAGAGGTCGCGGGGGATGGCCCGCACGATCGGTTCGAAGATCTGGCTGACCCAAAGGTGCGCGCTGTATTCCTCGTCCATGCCCGGGTTGTTATCCGCCCGGAACGAGTCCATATCGTTCAGGAGCCGGCGGGCCTGGTTCTCCTGGGCGTCCAGGCCCGTCAGGCGCAGCAGCCGGCGCTGGTGATGCCCGGCGTCGACGACCTTGGGCTGGAGCTGGATGGTGGAGCCGTTCTGCGTGGTCTTGATCGCGTATTCCTCGACGTCGAACCCGAGCTCGTTGAGCCGCCGGATGCGGGCGGCAACGCGCCAGCGTTCCCCGATCTCAAACGACTCCTTTTCCGTCAGCTCGGTCCACAGCCGCCGGTAGCTGTCCATGATCAGCTCGCTGGTGGCCACCGGGTCAACCTTCTCCTCGATCAGGCCGCCGTCGAGCAGGTCCATGAGTTCCCCGGCGATGTTGACGCGGGCGATTTCGAGGTCGTACTCGCGCTGTCCGGTGGACAAATCCGGGTACAGCTCACCGGTTTCGGCGTCTACGAGGTAGGCGGCGAAGGCACCGGCGTCGCGGCGGAACAAGGTGTTGGAGAGCGAGACGTCGCCCCAGTAGAAGCCGATCAGGTGCAGCCGGACCAGCAGCAGCGCCTGGGCGTCGATGAGGCGGGTCAGGGTGTCCTTGCGCAGCATCTGGGAGAAGAGCGCGCGGTAGGGCATGGAGAACTTCAGGTGCCGGGTGACCAGCACGGGGTTCAGTGGCCGGCCCTCCGGGGTGGTGCGCCCGGTAATGACGGCCACCGGCTCCACGCCGGGAACGTCCAGCCGGGCCAGCTTGCGGAGCATGTGGTACTCGTGGCGGGCCACGTGCTCCGAAGTTTCCTTGATGGCGATGACGGAGCCGCCGAGGTGGGCGAAGCGCACGATGTGCCGCGAGATGCCGCGGGGGAGCGCTGCCAAATACTCTGCCGGCCAGTCCTCGAGGGCAATGTGCCAGGGCAAGTCCAGGAGCTCGGGCTCGGTGGCGGCGGCCGTGATGCTCAGCGAACTGGACACCAGCGAGGCCTTTTGGTCATTGGCGCTCGCGGCTTCGTACCGGGGCAATTTTCCGATCTGACCGTAGTCAGTGGGCTCGTCGTGCCACTGGGCGCTGTTTTCCTCGGTCATGCGTGTTCCTCGGTCATGAATCAATTCTTCCGTATTTGCAGGGCCGCACCTAAAGCGGGGCAGTTAACGCCCGACGGCGGCCCTCCACAGGGGAGGACCGCCGTCGGTTGCCGGTGGGTGGGCCCACGCCGGTAGGGTTCCCTAGCCGAAGCGGAGCGAGGTTAGGGAACCGGTGGGGCTCAGTCGCCGAGGCGCAGGCCGGTCTTGGTGTCGAACAGGTGTACGTGGCCTGACTGCGGGCGGACCCAGATGGACTCGCCCTTCATCGGGGGGCGGCGGCCGTCGACGCGGGCCACGATGTCGTGGCTCTGGCCGTCCAGCGTGGTGTGGCCATAGACGTAGGCGTCGGCGCCGAGTTCTTCGACGACGTCGACCTCAACCTGGAGGCCTTCGCCCTGGGCAACAGTCTCAAGGTCTTCCGGGCGGGAACCGAGGGTCACGGTCTGGCCGTGGGCCTCTTCGAGGACGTCGCGCGGTACCGGGTAGACGGTCCCGCCGAACTGCACGCCGCCGTCGACGACGGGGAGTTCGAGCAGGTTCATGGCCGGGGAGCCGATGAAGCCGGCCACGAAGACGTTCTTCGGCTTGTCGTAGAGGTTGCGCGGGGTGTCGACCTGCATCAGCAGGCCGTCCTTCAGCACGGCGACGCGGTCACCCATGGTCATGGCCTCGACCTGGTCGTGGGTCACGTAGACCGTGGTGACGCCGAGTCGGCGGGTCAGGGACGCGATCTGGGTGCGGGTCTGCACGCGCAGCTTGGCGTCAAGGTTGGACAGCGGCTCATCCATGAGGAAGACCTGCGGGTTACGCACAATGGCGCGGCCCATGGCGACGCGCTGGCGCTGGCCGCCGGAGAGGGCCTTCGGCTTGCGGTCCAGGTACGGTTCGAGGTCGAGCAGCTTGGCGGCCTCACGGACACGCTCGGCACGCTCTTCCTTGCTGACGCCGGCGATCTTCAGCGCGAAGCCCATGTTGTCCGCCACGGTCATGTGCGGGTACAGGGCGTAGTTCTGGAACACCATGGCGATGTCGCGATCCTTCGGCGGAACGTCCGTGACATCACGGTCGCCGATGAGGATGCGGCCGGAGTTGACGTCCTCAAGACCTGCAAGCATGCGCAGGGAGGTCGACTTTCCGCAGCCGGAGGGTCCAACGAGGACCAGGAATTCGCCATCGGCGATATCAATGTTGAGCTTGTCAACAGCGGGCTTATCGGTGCCCGGGTACAGGCGTGTTGCGTTGTCAAAAGTAACTGTAGCCACAGTTATCAATCCCTTCACCGGCAGGTACGTGCCGGACGATCCGTAGTGAATGGTCATTTTATTTAGTTGTTAATTCAATTTTGGGTTTCTCACGCGCATACTCCTCGGCCGAAGCCGAGGAGTATCCAGTGACGCCGCACGGTAGCTGTGCGCCACATCACAACCAGAGTATGTCAGATATATGGCATTTGGACCAAAATGTTACGGATGTCACAGGTGATGTCCGTCATGTGGCGTCCGAAGTGGGTATGTATGCTGTGCGCATGACGGCACTGCAGATCTATGTCAGTTTCCCCGGCACGGCGCGTGAAGCACTTGGCTTCTACGCCGACGTTTTCGGCGGAGAGCTTGCCTTGTTCACGTACGAGGAGTTCAACCGCAGCGACGGCCCGCCGGATGCCATTGCCCACGGACAACTGAACGGCGCAGTCGCTTTGGCGGGGTCGGATGCGGCAGCGGGCGAGAAAAGCGTCCGGTTCGAAGGCCTCATGCTCTCGCTGCTGGGGACCGCCGAACCGGCAGTTCTCCACGAGTGGTTCGACAAGCTCGCCGTTGACGGCCGGGTGATCGACCCCCTTGCCCCGAAGCCCTGGGGCGCAACAGATGGCCAGGTCGTCGACCGTCACGGACTGCACTGGTTGATCGGCTACGAACCTGAGTCGTGACCGACGCCCAGTTGCCCGCTCAGTATGCCCGCTTTAGCTCCCAGATTCGACGGCCTTCTTCCGTTCACGCAGCAGTGCCTCGAGCAGTTCGCAGATGTGGACCGGCGCCTCCACGCGGAACTCGGCCTGGGTGAAATCGAGCCCCACTTTCACACCGAGATCGCCCGGGACCAGGCTGGCCAAGGCGTCCTCGTCGGTGGTGTCGTCTCCGGCGAAAGCCACAGCCGTGGCTCCGGCAACCTGCCGCAGGAACGCAATGCCCTCGCCCTTGGAGGCATTCACCACTGAGGTCTCCAGGACGCGGTTGCCCGTCTTGAGGAAGACGCCGCTGCGGTCCTGCAGGACCGATCGCGCCGCGGCGACGGCGTCCTCGGCGACGTCGTCGGCCGCGAGCCGCGTGTGCAGGACGACGCCGGCCGGTTTATCCTCCAGAAGGGTTCCGGGGGCCTGTTCCACGATCCCTTCGAGTTCCTTGCGGACCTCGGCCAGGATTTCGCGCTGGGCATCGTCGAGCATGAGCTGCGAGGAGCCGGGCCCCATCCAGACCTCTGCGCCGTGGCTGCCGATCAGCAGCGTCTCCTCCGGCGGGGAGGCGACGGCCCGCAGGCTGTCCAGCGCGCGGCCGGAGATGAGCGCCGTCGTGGTCCGGGGAAGGTGTGCCAGTGCCGCGAAGGCGGCCGCGGAGCGTGGGAGCGCGCGGGCGTCCCCCGCATGATCCACGAGCGGTGCCATGGTGCCGTCGAAGTCCATCGCCACGAGCAGGTGCTCGGTGCCGGCGATGCGGCGAAGCGCCGCCAGCAGTTCAGGGGAGAGCGAGAGCGGGGCCGTGCCTGGATCGTTGGTATCGGTGGCGTCAGGAGTCATCGCGTACAACCTTTTCAGCGAGGGCGGTCAGAAAGTCGGAGGACCAGAGGTCGACGTCGTGGTCCAGGATCTGCTTGCGCATCGCGCGCATCCGGCGTCCGGCCTCGGCGGGCTGCATGTTGACCGCCCGCATGATCGTGTCCTTGAGCCCGTCGATGTCGTGCGGGTTCATCAGGAGCGCCTGTTTGAGCTGGTCCGCGGCGCCGGCGAATTCGCTGAGCACCAGGGCGCCGTCGTTGTTCGTCCGGGCCGTGACGTATTCCTTGGCGACCAGGTTCATGCCGTCGCGCAGGGCGGTGACGAGCATGACGTCGGCGGCCAGGTAGAGCGCAACCATTTCCTCGATGGGGTAGCTGTGGTGCAGGTAGCGGACGGCGGTGTTTTGCATCGTGTCATAGGTGCCGTTGATGTGGCCCACCGTGCCCTCGACCTCTTCGCGGAGCAAGCGGTACTGTTCTACGCGTTCCCGGCTGGGGCTGGCCACCTGGATCAGCGAGGCGTCCTCGACGGTGACCTTGCCGTCCTGCAGCAGTTCCTCGTAGGCCTTGAGCCGGTGCCGGATGCCCTTGGTGTAGTCGAGTCGGTCGACGCCGAGCAAGATGGTCTTGGGATTGCCGAGGTCCCGGCGGATCTGCTGCGCGCGCTCGATGACTTCCGGACTCTTCGCCAGCTCGCTGATCTGCTTGACGTCAATGGAGATAGGGAATGCCTGGGCCCTCGCGATGTGGGTGGTTTCGCCGTCGGTGCCCCTGACGTGGACCTGTTGCTGCTTGACGCTGGCGCCCAGGAAGCGCCGGGCGGAGCGCATGAAATTTCCGGCATCGCTGCTGCGCTGGAAGCCCACCAGGTCAGCGCCCAGCAGTCCGTCGATGATCGCCCGGCGCCACGGGAGCTGGGCGAAGATCTCCGGCGGAGGGAACGGGATGTGGTTGAAGAACCCGATCGTCAGGTCCGGCCGGGCCTCCCGGAGCAGCTTCGGAACCAGCTGGAGCTGGTAGTCCTGCACCCAGACGGTGGCGCCGTCGGCCGCATGGCGGATGACGGCGTCGGCGAACCTCCGGTTGACCTTCCGGTAGGAGTCCCACCAGGTGCGGTGGAACTCCGGCGGGGCGATCACGTCGTGGTAGAGCGGCCACAAGGTGGCGTTGGAAAAGCCCTCGTAGAAAAGCTCGATGTCGTCCGTGCTCAGCTGGACTGGGATCAGGTCAATGCCGCCGTGGCTGAAAGGCTCGACGCTCTCATCGGGCGCGCCATGCCAGCCCACCCAGGCGCCGTCGGTCTTGGTCATCATCGGGGCCAGCGCTGTCACGAGTCCGCCGGGGGAGCGGCGCCAACCGTCCTCACAGCCGGTCTCGTCGGCTGAACATCGGTCAACGGGCAGCCGGTTGGACACCACCATGAAGTCGAACTGATCCCCTGCCCCGGCGCCGGTTGCCGCGCCGTCGGTGGCCGTCCGAGCCGCTTCAGTGGTGTCGTGCCCGCCGTGGCCGGCGCTGTCCGTTGCTTCCATTGGTGCCCCCTGGGGTCCGCTCGTGGCTCTCCATCAACCCTAGCCGCACGGAATCTTCCGGGCTATTCGTCCGTTGGGCAGGCGGGAGGAAACTTGAAAGCGCAAGTTCTCGGGTTTCTCCCCTAAAATGATGAAGTTGCCACTGAGTGGACCGTCCCTGGCCGAACGACCCGAGGAACCAATGAGCCCCGCAAACGAACCCCGACAGTCTAAGGCAGAGCGCACTGCCGCGGCGCGTGACAAAGCCCGTGAAATCCGCGAGGCGCAGCTGAAAAAAGAGAAGCGCAACAAGCTGCTGATTGGGTGGGGCATTGTTGCCGCCGTCGTCGCCATCATCGTGATCGTGGCGCTGGTTGTCACTTCCAACATCAAGAACAACGCCCCGGTGGCCGACGAGGGGCCCACGCCGGCCAACGGCAACGTCCACGGCGGCGTCACCCTGCTGGCGAACACTGAGGTTGCAAAGACCGATCCCGCAACCGTGAAGCTGTCCGACCTGCCACCAGCGCCGGCCACCCCGCCGTCTCCGGTCACGGCACCGGGCGCCGAGGCTGAGGCCGGCAAACCGGTCAAGGTGGTCCTCTACATCGACTTCATCTGCCCCGTCTGCAAGAGCTTCGAGGCGCAGTACAACGAGACGCTCACCAACCTGCGCAACGAAGGCAAGATCTCGGTGGAATACCGCCCGCTCGGTTTCCTGGACAGCCGGTCCACCACCAACTATTCTTCGCGCGCGGCCAACGCCGCAGCCTGCGTGGTCAACGAATCCCCGGAGAAGTACTCGGACTTCGTCGACCTGCTGTTCGCCAAGCAGCCGGCAGAAGGCGGTGCGGGACTCTCCGATACCGAGCTGAAGAAGCTGGCCGCCGACGTCGGGGCCAACAGCATTGAGACGTGCGTGGATGACAAGACGTACCGCCCGTGGGTCAAGCACACCACGCAGGAGGCCTCGGTGATCGGAGTGACCGGCACGCCCACCGTGTTCGTCGAAGGCAAGCAGTGGGGCCAGGGCGACAGCGCCCAGACTCCGTTCGATCAGTTCCTGCAGGCCGCGGTCGACGCCAAGAAGTAGCCCGCCACGGCACCTGCCGTTGAAAGCCCGCAAGTGAGGGCCCGGCCCCGGATGAATGCGGGGCCGGGCCTTTCTGTTGCCCTTCGCTTCGCGGCAGGGGCGTTGCGCGTTTTTCTCACCGGGCGTCGGTGGGCTAATCTTGTCTAGCGTCCTGACATCCGCCCAATTCTTGGTCTGGTGTTTTGGAATCCAGTGCTTGGAGTCCAGGGGCGCAGGAATGCCTCCTTAGCTCAGTTGGCCAGAGCACCGCTCTTGTAAAGCGGGGGTCGTCGGTTCGAATCCGACAGGGGGCCCCACGAAGAACCGCGCCGTTACTGGGATCAGCCCGGTGGCGGCGCGGTTTCGTTTAGGCCTCAGCAACGGCATCCCCTCCAAGCCCCTTCGACACTTGCGGTCTCGGGCGTTCCTTCGCCGCCTCCCTCTTGGCACCTGTGCTGCACGCGGCGCCGCTCGCGTGGGACCGGCAGGAAGGCCTTCATGAGGGTTCCTTCATGACCCTTTAATCGGCGCCTCATCGTTGTAGGCCATGCTGGTCACACCAGCCGGCTTGTGTCGGAAGAGCCCGCGAACGCTGAGGACGGCAACATGAACGGACCGAGCATGGCGGCGGACCCTCCCCACATCAGCTGGCCTTCCCCCGTCCCACTGTCCGCCGACGACGGTTCCGGCACAACCTGGCATATCCAGCGGGCGTGGCCCGATAGGACACCGGGAGACTACGTTCTAGAGGTCCGGACACCGGGACGGCCCGGCGTCCGGGGAGCCCATCTGCGTCACGGGCACCTCGAACTCATCCCGCCGGACGATCCGGGACTGCCCGCCCTGCGGGCGGAAGCGCAGCAGGGGGAATTGATTTCGTATTGGCCGTACCACCAGGCTGTCGTCCGGGCGGAGGGCCGCTATATAAAGATCTTCGGGCCCGGGGGCGCCGTCGTACCGGCCGAGCGCTGCGCACAGATGGACGTCCTGCTGGACGCCGGCAACTTCAAAACGCCCAGAATCCTTCGTCAGAGTTCCCAGGCGGACGTCATCGTTTTCAGCACCATGCCGGGACCGACTCTGAACGAGCTGGGCCGGGTGGAGGCCGCCGTCTGCGATGAAGCGTTCGCCAAGGCATGGGAGAAATGGTCGCGCGCCTGGGTCGCGGAACTGAACGGCTCCCATGGCCCAGCAGCACGAGGCGTTCTCGACAGCCTTCCGCTCCGTTCAGCAGAGTGGGAAGCCACGAAGGTGTGTCGACGGGTGGACGACTGGTTGCGGCACAATGAAAACGTCCCCGAGTTGTCGTCTCAGCGCGCTGTCTTGCGCGCCGCTGCAGAGCAAGTGGCCATGAACCTGCTACGGACGGCACCGGATCCGGTGGTATGGGCCCACGGAGACCTGTACGACAAGCAAATCATCGTTCCTGACGGCGACATCCAGCCCGGACTGTTGGACTTCGACAGTACGGCCCGACACGAGGCCGCCCGGGATCTGGCCGGTCTGGACGCCCATCTGGAGCTTCATCTACGAAATAACCGCATGACGCCGGCACGGTACCTAACGGCTCACACGCAGGTGCTGGCCGTGGCCGAGGAACTGCGCGTCAGTCCAGTCCGGTTCGATGCGTACTCGGACGCCATCTGGCTCCGTCTGGCACTTTCTCCGTTACCCGGCCGCTTCTCCCTGGCCATCGCCGTCCTCGCGGAACGGGCCGCGCAGACAGGGGCCCACTAAACCTATCGATTGCTCCGTAGCCGTCCTTTTGGCACCTGATAAGGGCGGCTACGGAGCAATCGATGGGGATGACCGACGGCGGCGGCCCCGCCGTCAACGTCGTGGAGTGCTGACCTCAGCCGTCGGCAGACGCCGCGGATTGCCGTGGAGGTCCATGGCTTCATGGATCTGCAGGGCAAACCACAGTTGCGCCAGCGTGGAGGTTTCGGTCATATCAAGGCCGGTGAGCTCGCTGATCTTCCGGATGCGATAGATGATGGTCTGCCGGTGCGCGAACAGGGCCGCCGCCGTTTTCTGCCAGGACCGTTGCATGTCCAGGAACGTCTTCAGCGTGACGATGAGGTCCCCGTATTCTCCCTGTTCGTATTCGAAGATGGGTCCGAGGAGCCGCTGGACCAGTGCATTGCCTTCCTCAAAGCTGGTCAGTCCCAGCCACGAGGGTCCCTCGGCATACCGGACCAGCCGCTCGCCGGTGCTTGATGCCGTTCCAAGTGCCCACATCGATTCCTGAAGAGCTCTCTGCACTCCAGCGGCCGCGGAAGGCCGGCTGATCCCGATCCTGACGTCCACGGGGACGGTATGCCGCAGGAGATCATCGGTGCAGTCTGAGGCGACAGCCAAGTGCAATGTGTTGAAAGAGCGCTGGCACGCCGTCGGATAGCCGTGTCGCCAAAGATCAACGTGGATCCCCGCGAGGCGCTCACCGTCCTCGCTGGACATGGAGATGATGAGGAATTCCCGTGTCGAAATCCCGAACTCAGGCAGCCGGCTTTCAATGTCGGCGATGCCCAGGCGCCCGTCGAAGGCCTGCAAGAGGAACTCCGCACCCAGCCGGCGCTGGTTCTCGAGGGACAGCGCCGTCCGCGACAGCTCCAGTCCAAGGACTGTGGCCGCATGGAGCAGCACCACCGCATCCGGGTGAGGCTCGGATTTCGGCAGCACCACCAGAAGCGCATTGGCGTGAGTCGGAATATCCATCATGAGAAGGTGGCTGTCCCCGAAACGGTGCCACTGGAACTTCTTGCTGGCCACAGGTGACTTGCTGGTCAGCGGTTCAAGTTGCTGCCTTAGCTCCGGCGGCAGTGACTGGCCTCCGTGATGCCAGGCATGCAGGCACCGTCGATCAACCACGAAGAGGCTGGCGTCGAGCTCAGCTTCGATGCCCAGGATCAGGCTTTGCCAGTGGTTCTCCGATGGGCCCGCGAGACGCAGCAGGTCGTAGATACGGGCCGTCTGGCGCAGCCTGCGGGACTCCTCAAGCAGTGAAGATTCAGCGACCGAACGTGCGATTGCGATGAACGGAAGCGGGTAAGGGATGTTGATGACCGGCAGCGGCAGGCGGTCACAGGCCGCCAGGAACTGCGGAAGGAGCTCGGGGGCATGCATCTGCTCGCCGATCGCCAGGGCACTGGCACCTGCGTTCACCAGCGCCTCGGCCAGCTCAACCTGCCCCTCGGGATCGGCCGGAATGGAGAGCCCGTTGGTCATCATGAGCTCGCCGCCGGTGACCCATTCCCACAAGCGCGGCAGGTCGGAGGTGTGGGCCCAGGTGACCCGGTTGCCCAGGCCGGCCGGGCCCGCCAGCAGGGTCAGGCCCAGTTGGGGTTCGGCCAGCAGTTCGGCCACGGTGATCGCCATTCGCGGTTCCTGTTCATCAGTCCGGAGGCCGTCCCCAAGCCGCTTATACATATGTATAAGCCTCTCGGCTATTTGTAGTCAATCGACGCATATGCCACGTGACGCCGATCACTAATAGTTAAGGCATAGACCTCGACCGGCGCAGGACCTCAGCTCAGAGAAGAACATCTGCCAGGCCGGCTGAAACCAAAGCAACTGGAGGATCCCTGACATGACCACGCACAAGCCAATCGGCCCCGTCGACGCAACAAAAGTCCCCCGCTATGCGGGCCTGGGCACCTTCGCCCGGCTTCCTCAGATTGACCGCGTGCCGGACTATGACATTGCGATTGTCGGTGTCCCGTTCGACGGCGGTACCTCCTACCGCCCTGGCGCCCGCTTCGGTCCGGCCGCTGTCCGTGAAGCGTCGCGGCTGCTGCGCCCCGGCTACCACCCGGAGCTCGACGTCGAGCCCGTGTACGAAGCCCAGGTTGTGGACGCCGGCGACATCGCCTGCACCCCCTACGACATCGCCCGCGCCGTCCGCGAGATCGAGGAGCAGGCCCTCCCGCTCCTCGGCGACGCCGGCTCCGGCAAGAGGCTCATCTCCATCGGTGGCGACCACACCATCGCGCTTCCGATGCTGCGGGCGTTGAACAAGGTCCACGGCCCGGTGGCCCTGCTCCACTTCGACGCGCACCTGGACACGTGGGACACCTATTTCGACCAGCCGGTCACGCACGGAACCATCTTCCGCCGGGCATTCGAGGAAGGCCTTCTTGTCGAGGACAAGTCGATGCACGTGGGCATCCGCGGCCCGGTTTATGACCGCAACGACTTCCTCCGCGACCATGAGTTCGGCTTCCAGATCATCCGCTGCTCGGACCTGGACGTCATCGGCGTTCCGGCCGCGATCCAGCGCGTCAAGGAGCGGCTGGGCGACACCCCGGTGTATGTCTCCATCGACATCGATGTCCTGGACCCGTCCTACGCACCGGGCACCGGCACCCCGGAAATGGGCGGGCTCCACTCCCGCGAACTGCTGGCGCTGCTCCGCGGACTGGACGGCATCAACATTGTGGGCGCCGACGTCGTCGAGGTCGCTCCGGCCTACGACCACGCAGACATCACCACAGTCGCCGCCGCGACCCTCGTCTTCGACCTCCTCGCCCTGATGGTGAACCGCAGCAAGGCCACCGCCAACGTCGCCCAAGAACTGCAAACCGCCACCGTTTGAGCCACGAGGGCTGGGCATCGCGCCTGATTTGTACATATGTATGAACAGGTTTACGGCGTCTATTCAATCGCCGGATTTCCACTGTGACAAAAGTCACGAATGATTGATACATCAGATCCCGTGCTCGACGAAGCGCCGGGACAGAACAAAGAGGTTCCCATGAACTCCTGGAACGCATCATGAGCACGCACCCCACTCACACCGTCGCGGGCGAGGTGCCCCGGCTCGAGGACAAGACCATTCAGCCCATCCCCGCCGATGAACGCCACGGAAAAGCGCGGGATCTTTTCACCATCTGGTTCGGTTCCAACATCATGATCATGACCATCGTGACGGGGGGACTCGCGACCACGGTGTTCGGGCTCAGCTTTGTGCCCGCCATCGTCGGAATCATCATTGGAAACCTTGTCGGTGGCATCTTCATGGCCCTGCATTCGGCCCAAGGCCCGCAGCTGGGCGTGGCGCAGATGATTCAGACCCGCGGTCAATTCGGTTCGTACGGGGCGCTACTGATCGTTGTCATCGTGGTGATCATGTACGTTGGGTTTTTTGCGGCGAACCTCGTCTTTGGCGGTCAAGCACTGGCCGCAGTCAACCCGGGCATCAGTGTTGACGCAGGCATCATTGTCATTGGCGTCGTGAGCGTCGTTGCCACCATCTTCGGCTACCGGCTCATCCACGCCTATGCACGCTTCTTGAGCATCGTGGCCGGTCTGGCGCTGGTGCTGGCCTTCACCTGGATCCTGGTCGTCCACGGATTGCCGGCCAGCTTCCTGGACCAGGGAAACTTCAACTGGGTGGGCTTCATGGCCACCATCTCCGTCTCCGCCCTCTGGCAGCTCGCCTACGCTCCCTACGTCTCGGACTATTCCCGCTACATGCCTCAGGGGACCGGCTCGGCCCCGGCGTTCTGGGCATCCTACTCAGGCTGCGTCCTGGGAACACTTTTCCCGATGGTCTTGGGTGCCCTGGTGGGAACGCTCGCCCTGGCACTGATCAACGATGGCAGCAGCGTCGAAATAGTCGGGAGCCTGGGATCCATGCTCGGGCCATGGACCATGGTGATCATCGGAATTTTCTGCCTCGGCGTTGCGGCGTCGAACGCCATGAACCTCTACTGCGGGGTCCTGTGCACCCTCACCATTGGGCAGACGTTCAGGCCAACCTGGTTGCCCCACGCCAAGACCCGGACCATTGCGGCGATCATCCTCTTCACGCTCGCCCTCATGATCTCGCTGTTCGCACGCGACAATTTCATCTTCTTCTACACGAACTTCCTCTCCTTCCTGATGTACGTCCTGGTTCCGTGGACGGCCATCAACCTGGTCGACTACTACCTTCTGCGGCACGGCGACTACAGGGTTGAAGACTTCTTCAAGCGCGACGGTGGAGTGTATGGAAGGTTCAACTGGATTGCGATCGGAGCCTATGTTGCCGGCGCCCTGATCCAGGTTCCGTTCTCGGCAACAGCGATGTTCACGGGCCCTGTCGCCGCAGCGATGAATGGCGTGGACCTCTCCTGGATTGTTGGCCTGGTGGTCGTTGCACCCTTGTACTACTTTGCGGCACGCGTGTTCCGGAAGACGCCGGATGTCGCCCCCTTTCAGTCGCCCGTATTCGCAGCTGACCTGATTGAAGCGCCCCGGGCCTAGCGCCCTCCCCGGACATACCGCCCTCCCCGGACATACCGCCCTCCCCGGACATACCGCCCTCCCCGGGCATACCGCCCGGCCCCCACACAAACTCCCGACGCCGAGACCGGCGCAGAAAGCAAGGCTAAGTACCATGACACTCACTGACCTCGAGCAGTTCACAGTCCGACGCTCTTCCGCGGAGCAAAGCTGCGCCAGCGTTTTGCCTCCGGCGGGGCACTTCATCGGTGGAGCGTTTGTTCCCGGTTCCTCGACTCGGCTGATCGACGTCGTAGATCCCACCACAGAGCAGGTCATTGCATCGGTGCAGGCCGGCACAGCCTCGGATGTGGACGTTGCGGTTGAGGCGGCCGTGGCGGCCCAGAAGTCCTGGGGGGCCACGACCCCGAAGGAACGGTCAGAGGTGCTCTCCCTGATCGCCAACATCATTGAAGCCAACCGTGAAGCATTCGAAATCATCGAGTCCGCCAACACCGGCAAACCGCGAGCGGTCGCGGAGGACGATGTCTCAAGCACCATCGACACCTTCCGATTCATGGCCGGGGCTTCCCGCACGCTGACGTCCATGGCAGGTGGCGATTACGCCACCGGGCACACGTCGGTCATCCTCAGGGAACCCGTCGGCGTCGTCGGCGTCATCACCCCGTGGAACTACCCGCTGCTGATGGCTGCTTGGAAGATCGCGCCCATCCTGGCCGCCGGAAACAGCATCGTCCTCAAGCCCTCGGAGCAGACTCCGCTCTCGACGCTAAAGCTGGTAGAACTGGTCGCTGGACGCATCCCCGATGGAATTCTCAACATCGTGACGGGACAAGGCCGAACCGTTGGACAGCGGCTCGCCGAACACCCCGATGTGGCCCTTGTTGCGTTGACGGGGAGCGTCGTCAGCGGACAGGCGGTTGCGGAGACCGCGGGCAGGTCCGTCAAGCGCGTCCATCTGGAACTCGGCGGCAAGGCCCCTGTTGTGGTCTTCCCCGACGCCGATCTCCGCGCGGCCGCCGCCGGCGTGCGAAACGCCGGCTTCTGGAATGCCGGCCAGGACTGTGGCGCCGCCTGCCGCGTGCTCGTCCACGAATCCGTGGCTGAGGAGTTCACTGAGCACTTGGTACGGGAAGTCGGCACGCTCGTCGTCGGCGCCCCGGGCGCAGGGGACGACGTCGAAATCGGTCCCATGATTTCGCGCCCGCACTTCGACCGCGTGAAGGAAGCGCTCGCGGAGGCAAAGGCTGCCGGTCTCCAGGTGGCCATCGGGGGCTCTGCCCTGGAAGGCCCCGGCTACTTCATTGAACCCACGGTGATCAGCGACGTACCGGCAGGGGCGCATATTGCTACCCACGAAATCTTCGGTCCCGTCGTCACCGTCGAGTCCTTCAGCTCCACTGAAGAGGCCATTACTCGGGCCAACGAGAGCCCCTACGGCCTTTCCGCCTCGGTATGGACGCGGGATTCGAGCCTCTCGCTCAGCGTTCCGAAGAAACTCGATTTCGGCACCGTCTGGGTCAATTCCCACCTGGTGCTGGCCTGCGAGGTTCCGTGGGGCGGATTCAAGGGATCCGGCTACGGCCGCGACCTCTCGCTGTATGCCCTGGACGATTACTCCCGGACAAAGCACGTCATGATCAACCACGGCGCATGAGCGTTAAGACCAGGATCGGAGCTCAGCTATGACCACCATGAATCATCCCCACTCGGCGTCGTCGGCGCGCGCCGCAACCCCGTCCGCTCCCTTCGGAACAGATGTAACGTGGACCAACTGGGGCGGCAACCAGAGCGCCACGCCGGCCTTCACCGTCCGGCCGCGGAACGAACAGGAAGCGCTCGACGCCGTCCGGTTCGCCATCCGCGAAGGCCTGCCCGTGCGCGCAGTCGGCTCAGGGCATTCGTCCTCACCGCTGGTCCAGACGGGCGGCGTCCTGATGGACATGTCCGCACTCTCGGCCATCACCGGAACCGACCTCATGCGGCGCCGTGCGCGGGCCCTGGCCGGCACAACCATCAACGCCTTCGGCGATCCGCTGTGGGAGCAGGGGCTGGCACTGGGCAACCAGGGCGACATCGACAAGCAGCAGATCGCCGGGGCACTCGCGACCAGCACCCACGGCTCCGGAAAAAACCTGGGCAGCTTCTCATCAGCCCTGCGTTGGGTCAGGCTGATCAACGGCTACGGCGAAATCGTCGAAATCGGTGAAGGCCAGCTCCGCGAACTCAGGGCCGCCCAGGTCGCCTTGGGGACGCTCGGGATTTTCCTCGAGGTAGAACTGGCGGTCGAGGACCGCTATTACCTGCAGGAGGAGATTACCTATCCCACGTGGGCGGAGACCGCGGCAACCTGGCAGGCCGACATCGACGGGAACCGGCACTACTCCTTCCTCTGGTGCCCGGACGACGATTCATGCGAGCTCCTGGACCTGCCCGGTTCGCCTGGCCAGGGCATGGCGAACCGCAGCTACACCAAGCGGTACAACATCGCCCAGGTCAAGGACGAGCGTGAAATTTCCCGCACGGAGGGTGCCCGGCTGGACCGGTCGTACCGCATCTACCCGGGCGGATTCACCACACCGTTCCATGAGCTCGAGTACTTCGTTCCCAGCGAACACGGCTTGGAGGCCGTCGAGGCTGTCCAGGACCTGATCCGCACCAAGCACTCCGACCAGAAGTACCCCGTTGAGGTCCGCTGGGTGAAAGCCGACGAAGGTTACATGTCCCAGTTCCAAGGGCGCGACACCACCGTCATTACCCTGACCACCGAACCGGGGACCGACTACTGGCCCTTCTTCCGGGATGCGGATGCGGTGCTGCAGGAATTCGAGCCACGGGCACACTGGGGCAAGATCCATTTCATGACGCGGAGCCGCTTGGAGCGTCTCTACCCGGAGTTGGACACCTTCATCCAGATACGCCGGGAGTTCGACCCCCGCGGCATGTTCCTTAACGACCACACCCGTGCGCTCGTTGGCTAAATCAGCCTTCTAGGCTGCGCCTGCCGTGCCACAACCAATGGGGAAGAGAAGACATGAGCCATTTTCAGGACAAGGCCTACCTTGTCACCGGAGCCAGCTCCGGCATCGGTCTCGCGACCACTCGGGCGCTTCTGGCGCAGGGGGCAAAGGTTGCGGCAGTTGGGCTCCCGGACCGTCTGCTTGAAGACGCAAAACGCCAACTCTCGGGCGCTGTGATCTTCCTTGAGGCCGACGTCTCTGAGTCCCAACAGGTCGATAGCGCCTTCGCCCAGGCGGAAGCTGAACTCGGACCACTGAGCGGAGCGTTCAACTCCGCAGGAATCTCCAGTGTTGCGCCCATCGCCGAAACGTCCGACGAGCTGTGGCAGAGACTGGTCCGGGTGAACTTGACCGGCACATTCCACTTCGCCAGGGCAGCGGCGCGAACGCTCTCAGCCAACGGCGGTGGATCGCTCGTCTGCACCGCCAGCGAGCTATCACTCGTCGGCCAGGCTGGCTACACCGCATACACCGCGACCAAGGGCGGTGTCCTGTCGATGATGCGGTCACTGGCCGCCGAACTCGCACCTGCCGGCGTCCGGGTCAACGCCCTGTCGCCGGGGACGACAGATACTCCGATGCTTGCGGCCGAGTTCGCGAACGAAGAAGAACGCGCCAGGGACGAAGCGTCCGTACCGCTTGGCCGATTCGCCCTGGCCGAGGAGATTGCTGCGGCGGCGCTGTGGCTGTTGGGCCCTGAATCCTCATATGTCACGGGAACAAACCTTGTTGTCGACGGTGGTCGAACCACGACGTTCCCGCTCGGACATTGAATCCCACACCTAACTCTCGTACTGAAAGGCAAAATCACATGAGCTCTGTCCTGGTCACAGGTGGTGCCGGATTCACGGGACGCCACATAGTCAACGAACTTGCCGACGCCGGCCATCAAACGGTCAGCTACAACCGGGACTTCCTCGAGGCGCCACGCCCCGACGTCGTGTCCGTTCAGGGCGAGCTGTTCGATATCCCCCGCCTCCTCGAGGTATTCAAGGAACACGACGTGGACACCATCGTCCACACCGCAGCCATCTCCCACCCGACTTATTCCCTGAGCTTTCCCCTGGCAACCTTTGCTGCCAACGTCGAGGGAACGGTAGCGGTTTTCGAGGCGGCTCGACTCCACGGCGTCAAACGGATCATCTTCTTCTCGTCCGAGTGCGTGTACGGAAAGACCTCAGCACCTGTGGTTCTCGAATCGGAGCCCGTAAATCCGACGACGCCGTACGCCGTGACGAAGGTTACCGGGGAATGGCTCGGACAGGTCTACGGCGAAAGGTATGGAATCGACGTCATCTCCCTGCGCATCGGCCAGGTCTACGGACCCGGCAACCGCATGGATGAGGTCATGCGGGACATTATGCGCGGCGTGGTCCGCGACGGTTCGTTCTCACAGGACCACGGGGCCGACCACCGGTACAACCTGGTCTACGTCCGCGACGTCGCTCTTGCCGTACTTGCGGCAGTCCAGGCACCGGAAACGGCCTCGGCCAGGCCTCTGGCGTACAACATCTCCGGCAGCGAGTACTGGACCCTCAGCGACGTAGTCAAAGAAGTTCGAATCGCATTCCCGGACGCCACCGTGGAGATCGGGCCAGGGACGGATCCAACCCTGGACTTGCAGGGCCATTTCAGCATCGCTTCCGCGGCCAGGGATCTAGGCTACGAATCGGCCTGGCCCCTGCAGCGGGCCCTCGGCGATTACGCAGACTGGCTCTCGGGCCATGACTTCTGACGTCGATAAGAGCGGCTGGAGGCAGGGGGCGGCATGCGTTGCGGCGTTGACGTTCGACGTCGACGCCGAGTCCCCCATCCTGGCCGCCGGCCGCCGCTACGCCGACAATGCGATGGCGATGACTCACCAGGCGTTCGGACCCAAGGTGGGCGTTCCTCGGATTCTCCAAATGTTGAAGGATGTACAGCAGCCGGCGACGTTCTTCATTCCAGGAGTCACCGCGGAACGATATCCCCACATGGTTGAACAAGTCCTGGAATCGGGACACGAGATCGCGCACCACTCGCACACTCACCGCACCGCGGTGAACATGAGTTTCGACGACGAACGCGCCGACTTCGATCTGGCGCTTGCCGCACTCGGGCGCTTCGGCATTTCGCCAAAAGGGCATCGCGCCGCACTGTGGCAGCCCTCGTGGCAGACGCCGTCGCTGGTGGCTGAGTACGGGCTGACATACGATTCCAGCCTGATGGATGCGGACGTCCCGTATCTCATTGAAACCCCGGCGGGGACAGTTGCGGAGCTCCCCCCACATTGGAGCCTGGACGACTGGGAGCAGTATGCCTTCCTTCCGGAACCCAAGATCGGCGAAATCATCCAGTCGCCACTGGTGGTCGCTGATATGTGGATTCACGAGATCGACGCAATGCGACGTCATGGCGCGCTCTTCATGCTCACGTGCCACCCGTTCCTCACGGGACGGGCAGGACGGCTGGAGGCCCTGCGGACCGTGATCGAAACGGCGCTGGAACGAGGCGACGTCCGCTTCTCGACATGCGAAGCGCTCGCGGACGCGGCCCTCGGTGACCCTGCATTGATCGCCGAGCCCCTCAACCCTGTCACAGCGTCCGCGGAGCTGTACCCGGACTACTGAACGCCGGACTGCTGAACGCCGGACTACTGAGCCGCGGACTGCTGAGCCCGGCGGCACGGCGAACATTGGTGACCCCAAAACACAACAGGCCAAGGGCGAAGCCCTTGGCCGCGCTTCAGCCACGCCCGCAGCTCGTTGTGAAGCTTCACCCCCAAGACCGTCCCAGCGAAAGAAGGCTCATAGCAATGAACTCCCCGTCCCAGCTGTTGTCGGATGCACCTGGTCCACCACAGACCCCTAATCCTGAATCCCTCCAACTCAAACGGGAGATGGGGTTCTGGTCCTCCTTCTCCTTGGCGTTTGCCTTCATGTCGCCAATCATCGGCTTATACGGAGTATTTGGCTTGGCTCTGATGGCCGCAGGGCCGGCCTTCTGGTGGGGTCTGTTGGTTGTCCTCTTGGGCCAGGCCCTGGTAGCGGCTGTACTTGCCGAGCTCGCTTCGCGTTGGCCTGTTGCCGGCGGGGTCTGCCTTTGGTCCAGGTCCCTTCTCGGGCACACCTACAGCTGGTACGCAGGATGGGCCTACATCTGGACCCTCATCATCACAGTTGCCGCTGTAGCCTTCGGTGGAGGCACATTTCTGGCCTCACTGTTCGGCATCGAACAGCCTGACACCACAACGAAAATCATGCTGGGCGCCGTCATCTTGTTGGTCAGTACGATTGCCAACTCCGCCGGCAGGAAATGGCTGAGTCTGCTGGTGACTGTGAGCATCGTGTGCGAGGTCATCGCCAGCCTGGGGGTCGGGTTGGTACTGATCATCTTCCATCGCCGAAATTCCCTCAGCACGATTCTGGACTCCTTCGGATCCGCGCCTGACACCACCGCGTATGTCTTTGGGCCTTTCATGGCGGCCGTGGCAATTATCGGATGGTCGTTTGTGGGATTTGAGAGTGCGGGCGCCATAGCCGAGGAAGTCCGGTCACCCGAACGCAGAGTGCCGCGGGCTGTCCTGACGTCCCTGGTCACGGTGGCATCTGTCATCACGTTTTCGTGCCTGGCCCTGCTCCTCGCAATCCCGGATATTGGTGCCGCCATGTCGGGGGCAGACCCGGACCCGATTACCACAACCCTCACTGCCAATCTTGGCGAGGGAATCACCAAACCGCTCCTGGTGACCATCGTCCTGGGATTTATCGCAGGGACAGTGGCGCTGCAGGCAGCTGTCTCACGATCAATTTTCGCATTCGCCCGGCTGGACGCCCTGCCTGCGGCCAAGGTTCTGAGGCGCCTCAGCAAGACCGACCGGCTGCCCATCAACGCACTCATAGTCTCTGCGGTCGCTTCAATGATTATTCTTGCCCTGTCGGCATCACAGGTGTACGGCGCCCTCATTGCGTTCGCGACGGCCGGCTTCTACGTGGCATTCATCTTTCCAGTGCTGGCCGCCCTGGTGGTTCGGCTGAAAGGAGCGTGGAAGGCCGGACCCTTCAGCCTGGGAGTTTTTGGAACAGTAGTGAACGTGGCCGCGCTGCTGTGGTTGGGCTTTGAGATCGTCAATATCGCTTGGCCGCGACAGCCAGAAGCGCCCTGGTACCAAAACTACGCAGTAATTGTGGTTTTCGTGATCCTTGGCCTGGCGGGATTCGTGGTCGAGAAGCGCCTGCGTCGACGCAATAGCGGCACTTTGGTGGCGGAGGCAGAGCCAGAGCCGGAACTGTTGAAAGTCGGCCCGTGAGCGCCGCCCAGCAAGAAGTTTGCCTTTAGTCCCAATCAATAAGTGCAAGGCCCCACCGACAGCAAACGCACGGCTTTGCCCCGCGGCAGGGGCAAAGCCGTGCGCCGTCCATTGCCGCTGGCGGCTACTCGGGAACCACCAGGGCGGGGGTGTCCTTCCGGATGGTCTCGCCCCGGAAGAAGCCCGGATGCAGCTTCGCGGTCACCAGCATCACCACGGCGCCGAGGGCGAGGATGCCGATGCCCAGGATGAACACCAGGCCCACGCCGAAGACCTCGGAGCCGCTGCCGAACTCCGGCGCCCAGCTGTCCACGGCGGTCTGGAAGAAGACCACGGTGAGGACCAGGCCGCCCAGGACCGGGAACAGCAGCCGCATGAAGAAGTTACGGACGCTGGAGAACAGGCTGTGCCGGAAGTACCACGTGCAGGCGAACGCCGTCAGGGCGTAGTAGAAGCAGATCATCAGGCCAAGGGCCATGATGGTGTCGTTGAGGACGTTTTCGCTGACCACCTTCATAACGGCGTAGAAGCCGCCGGACAGCAGGCCCGCAACCACCGTGGCGTAGCCGGGGGATCCGAAGCGCTTGCTGACGGACGCGAAGCGCGGCGGCAGTGCCCCGTAGTGCCCCATCGCCAGCAGGCTCCGGGCGGGGGAGGCCATGGTGGACTGGAGGGAGGACGCGGTGCCGGAGAGCACGGCCAGGGACATCAGGATGGCCAGCGGACCCATGACAGGGGAGGCCAGTGCGGCAAAGACATTCGCCTGGTTGTCCGGGTTGTTCAAACCAATGCTGTCGGCACCGGTGCCGGCCACCATCATGGTGGCCACGATCACGGCGAGGTAGAGGGCCAGGACGGCCACCGCCGTCGTCGTTCCTGCCCGCCCGGCGGTGCCCCTGCCTCCCTTGGTTTCCTCGTTCACAGTGAGGCAGACGTCCCAGCCCCAGTAGACGAAGACGGCCAGTGACATGCCGGCGGTGAACTGCTCGAAGCTCTCGATTTTCGCCGGGTTGAACCAGTCCCAGCTGAACGCGATCGCGGTGCCCGAGTCACCCGAGGCTGCGTGGCTGAGCGCCATGATGATGAAGACGGCCAGGACCAGCACCTGGAAGCCGACCATGCTGTACTGCACGAGCTTGGTGGCGTGGAGGCCGCGGTAGCTGACCCAGACGGCGAGTGCCACGAACACCAGGCAGGTCACAATGTTCACGGCCGTGTTCGAGGTCAGGTCCGCGAGTTCGGGGTTGTTGAACACCTGGGCCAGGAAGAGATAGAAGAAGTCCACCGCGACGCCGGCCAGGTTGGACAGGACGATGATGTTGGCGGCCAGCAGGCCCCAACCGCCCATCCAGCCGACAAACGGGCCGAATGCCTTCGTGGCCCACGTGAAGGTGGTGCCGCTGTCCGGGGAGTCGGCGTTGAGCTCGCGGTAGGCGAACGCCACCAGGATCATGGGGATGAACGCGACGATGAAGATTGCCGGCAGCTGCACGCCCACGGCGCCGACGGCCGGTCCCAGCGAACTGGTCAGGCTGTAGGCGGGCGCCACGGAGGAGATGCCCAGGACGACGACGGCGAGCAGGCCAAGCTGTCCGCCCTTGAGCCCCTTGCCCGTGATGCCGTGCTTCGAGCCGGCGGGATCGACTGCGCCGTGGGCGGTGGTGGTGCCGTCTTCGCGGCCGATTGTCTGACTCATGGCTGACCTGTCTTGTGGGAGGCGGACGGTTGCTGTTGGGTGATGCAGTGGATGCCGCCGCCGCGGGCGAAGAGCTGGCGGGCGTCGATGCCCACCACTTTGCGGCCGGGGTAGGCGTCGCCGAGGATGCGCAAGGCTTTTTCATCCATCGGGTCGCCGAACGTGCAGGCAATGACGCCGCCATTGACCACCAGATGGTTGATGTAGCTGTAGTCGACGAAGCCGTCCTCGTCGGTCAGGGATTCCGGGGCGGGGACCTCGATGATGTTCCATTCGCGGCCGGCCGCGTCGCGGGTGGTGGCGAGGTGGCTGATGATGTCGCGGCTGACCTCGAAGTCGGGGTGTGCCGGGTTCTGCTGGGAGTGGACCAGCAAGGTGCCCGGAGACGGGATGGCCGCGACGATGTCGACGTGGCCGCGCGTGCCGAACCGTTCCGAATCCCGGGTCAGCCCGCGGGGAAGCCAGATCACGTGGCTGGTGCCCAGGGTCCGGGCCAGTTCGGCTTCGACGGCGGCCTTGCTGAGCCCCGGGTTCCGGCCCGGATCCAGTTGCACCGTCTCGGTGACGAGGACCGTTCCTTCGCCGTCGACGTGGATGCCGCCGCCCTCGTTCACCAGGGGCGAGACGAGGTGGCTGGCCCCCGAGCGTGCCGCGACGGCAGCTGCCACGAGCGAGTCCTTGTCCCAGGCCGCCCAGCCCTGGCCGCCCCAGCCGTTGAACACCCAGTCCACGGCGCCGAGCCGGCCGCCGTCGTCCAGGACGAACGTGGGGCCGATGTCCCGCATCCAGGCGTCGTTCAAGGCGGCGGTGACCACCTCGATGTCCGGGTGGAGGTAGCGGGCGGCGGTCTCCACATCCGCCGGCGCCACCAGCATGGTGACCGGTTCGAATTCCACAACGGCGTTCGCGACGGCGGCCCAGACGGAGCGGGCGGCGTGGGCTTCTGCCTCTGTTTCGCCCAGGGTGTAGCCGCCGGTGGGGAACGCCATCCAGACACGGTCCTGGGGTGCCGTTTCGGACGGCATCCGCCAGGCGCTCATGCCGTGACCTTCTGCGCAGTGGCCTCATACGCGGTGGCCTCATACGCAGTGGGCTCATAGGCGTCGAGGCCGAGCGGGGCATCGGCGCGTACCGGTTCGGTCAGCCGCGCGTAGGTGTCCGGGCGGCGCGTGGCCAGGAAGGGAAAGAGCGTGAGCCAGTCACGGCGCTGGTCGAGGTCGAGGTCCGCCACTATCACCGCGGATTCGTCCCGTGGTGCCTGCGCGAGGATCCGGCCGTAGGGATCGGAGATGAAGGAGGAGCCGTAGAAGTTCAGGGTGCCTTCGCTGCCGCAGCGGTTGGGGACCACCATGAACAGCCCGTTGGCAATGCCGTTGCCCACAATGACCTGTTGCCACAACGGCTGGGTGTCGAAGTCCGGGTGGTCCGGCTCGGAGCCGATGGCGGTGGGGTAGACCAGGAGTTCTGCCCCGCCGAGGGAGTAAATCCGCGCCAACTCCGGGAACCATTCGTCCCAGCAGGTGGGCATGCCCAACCGTGCGCCGCCGAGCTCGGCGGGGGAATGGACCTCGTAAGCATCGTCGCCGTCCGGGCCCTGGCGGAAGAATTTGTCCTCGTAGTAGCCGGCTGTGACGGGGATGTGCAGCTTGTGCGTGCGTGCCAGCAGTTCGCCTTCGGGGGAGACCAGGATGGCAGTGTTCAGGCCCAGGCCGTCGTCGGAACCGTCCGGGTTCTCCGCCTTCTGGTACAGCGAAGCGTGGACGCAGATTCCGTGCCGGCGGGCCGCGTCCGCCGCGAACCGGAACGTGGGGCCGGTGAACAGGTCCTCGGCGATGTCCGAGGGCCGCGGGCGCGGGGCCCCGGCCCGGGTGGTGTCGTTTTCGGGAAGCGTATCCGCGGGGTACCGGGACAGTGTGAGCTCGGGCAGGAAGACGACGGCGGCTCCCAACCGGGCGGCCCGCCCGATGCCTTCGTCCAGTTCCGCGTGCAGGGCCGCGGCGTCAGGATGCCAGCGGTGCTGTACGACGCCGACCCGCAGTGCTGGCCGGCTGGACGATGCACTTCGGGACGACGTGGTGCGGGCGAGGGAGGGCGGGGTGTCGAGGGACGTGATTTCGATCATGGCTACTCCAGTGAGACGGGCGTCACATAAATGAACGTTGTTCATTTAGTATTTAGGCGATGGTCGCGCCGGGCAAGACCTAATATGAATAAAGTTCATTTATTTATTCGCGGCAGTACGTGCGCCGAGTCCGGACGTGCGGGCGAACACGCCGCAGGCCGCTCCGTGGGCGCGGGCCGTAAGGCCCTAGACCGCGGATTGGGCGCGGCAGAGTCTGGGCGTATGACTCCAACGAACCCCGGGGCGGCTCCGGACATCAAGCCCGCCCAACTCAAGGAACAGCCGACTGCAGTGGTGCGTGAGACTGTCCCGATGAATGCGCTGCGCGACTTTTTCGGCCGTGCCTTCGGCGCCGTCATGGGTGCGGTGCAGGATCAGCATGTCCAATTGGCCGGACCCCCGTTCGCGCTGTACCGGGGCAAACCGACCGACGTCGTCGACGTGGAGGCGGGGTTCCCCCTCGCCGCACCTTTCACGAACCCAAGCGGCGCGGACACTGAGGTCATCGCCGGGGCACTCCCCGCAGGCCGGGCCTACGAGGCGATGCACATCGGGCCCTACGAATCACTGCAGCAGACCTACGGCGCGATCATGGCGCGGATGCGGCAGGACGGTGCGAGCCCCGGGGAAGCCATGTGGGAGTACTACCTCACCGATCCCGGTGCCGAGCCCGACCCGGCGAAGTGGCAGACGCTGGTGGTCTGGCCGGTCGCCTGAACTGCCCACCGCGGGCCGCGGACGCGGGGCGTCCCGGGGCCGCCGACCCGGGCTTCCGCGCCCCGTCCGACTCATTGTGTCTGATTGGCCACACTATTCCTCAACTCCATGCATAATGTCCTAAACTGCTTCACTGAGGTGCCTGAAATGGCGCTGCGCAGCAACGAAAGTGAACCCCGATATGGCTACCGATTACGACGCCCCACGTAAGACAGAAGAAGAGTCTCCCGCTGAGTCGCTGGAGGCCCTGCAGGCGTCCCGCGGCGGCGGCGCGCAGACTGCTGTGATCGACGTCGACGAGAACGACACCGCTGAAGGCATCGATCTTCCGGGTGCGGACCTGTCCGGCGAAGAGCTGACGGTCATTGTTGTTCCGGAGCAGTCCGATGAATTCACCTGCTCCTCCTGCTTCCTGGTCCGGCACAGGTCCCAGGTGGCCCTTGAAAAGAACGGCATGAAGTACTGCCGCGACTGCGAAGGCTAAGAATCTTTCAGCAACACCAAGACCGCACGAAGCGCCGGACCCTCGGGGGTGCCGGCGCTTCGCCGTTCCTGGCGTGGCCCGCGGCTGCCGGCGTTATCTGTTCGTGAAGGAACCTGGCGGGATGTGTCCGTGCAATCCGTCCGTGACCAGCAACGGGCCACTTTAACGGTTGGGCGCCGAAACGGATGAGGACCTCGCCCGCCGGTTCGGGGCCGCCTACGCTGGAAGCGTCTGACCTGCGCTGACTGTTTGGCCAGCTCAAGGGCTCGGGCAGCACCAGGGGGTGGCGGGGTTGAAGAGGACCCAGTTGAAGAAGATTCACGCTTTGCTCGCGGCAGTGCTGATGGCCGCCGGTCTCGGGGTGCTTGCGCCGGCGCCGGCAGCCGCGGACCCGTACTGCGGCCTGGTCTGGGGTTCGCTGGTCAAAACGGATCCGGCCATGAGCCAGGCCAAGGTGGTGAATGTGCGGACCGGTCAGCATTACTGTTTTGACCGGTTGGTCATCGACCTCAACGGCCCCGTGGCCGGCTACACCGTCCGCTACGTGCCCGAGGTGGTGCAGGACGGGTCCGGCCTGCCGATCCCGCTGCGGGGCCAGGCCTTCATCCAGCTCACGGTCAATGCGCCCGCATACGACGACGCCGGCAATCCCACCTACAACCCGGCGGACAAGGGTGAGCTGGCGGACGTGACCGGTTACCAGACGTTCCGGCAGGTGGCGTGGGCGGGCAGCTTCGAAGGGTATAGCAGCCTGGGCCTGGGGGTCCGCGCGCGGCTGCCGTTCCGGGTCCTGTCCCTGTCCGGGCCGGGCACCGGGTCACGGCTAGTGGTGGACGTGGCGCACTTCTGGTGATGGCCGGGGCGGCAGAGCAACGCGGCGCATTGCGCGATTTGCGAACTCAAGGCCTTGGTGGCATCACGGTGGATCAGGAGCATTTCGTGCGCTGCGCCCTTGCCGATGATGCAATTGTCCACCTCGCCAACCCGCGTACTTCTTCGACTGACAAGTCAGCTGGGCGTGCGATCAGCCCATTCCTGGGCAGTTCGACTCCTAGGCAGTTCGACGCGCGCGGAGCGAGGTGCCCCTAGGCGTCGAAATGGGCCGGAGGCACACCCTTCCGGTGGAAACGCTAGCGCCCCGCGTTGCCCTATCACTTACGGCTGTCATTCCGACGGCAAAGTCAATCAGTAGCAGCCACAACTGATAGGGCAACGGAGGCGGCGCTCGCCGTCAGGCAGCCAGCCAGGACACGGGAAGCTGTTTCACTCCGTAGACGATCGTGCTTTCCATCCGCTCCAGCTGCGCCCCGGGTCGCACGGCCAAGCCGGGCAGCCGGGAGAGCACGGCCTGCAGCGCGATCCTGGCCTCGAGCCGGGCCAGGGGAGCGCCGAGGCAGAAGTGGATGCCCTGGCCGAAGGCGAGGTGACGGTTCGGTGAGCGTCCGACGTCGAACACGTCAGGGTGCGGGAACTGCTCCGCGTCACGGTTCGCCGAGCCGATCCACGCCACGATCGGCGACCCCGCAGGGATCGGCAGGCCCCGCACGGTCGTGTCGACGGCGGAGATCCGGTACATGGACTGGACGGGGGAGCGGTAGCGCAGCACCTCTTCGATCGCCTGCGGGAGCAGGGCAGGCTCGGCGATGAGGCGTTCCGCCGTGCCCGGCGCTTCGGTGAAGCACAGCACCGCATTGCCGATCAGGTTCGTGGTGGTCTCGTTGCCGGCAACGAGCAGAAGGGCGCAGAATCCGAGCAGCTCGATGGCGCTGAGCTTCTGCCCGTCGATCTCGGCCGCGAGGAGCGCGCTGATGAGGTCATGGCCCGGCTGGCGCCGCCGCTGCTCGATCATGCCCATGAAGTACTCCGCCATTTCCCGGTGTGCGGCCATGTGGCCGGACTCGTCGGCGCCGGGGCGGGTCTGGCTCACGATCACGTCGGACCACTGCTTGAACCGGTCCCGGTCCGCGGCCGGGATGCCCATCAGCTCCGCGATGACGATGACCGGCAGCGGATAGGCCAGCTGGTCGATCAGGTCCGCGGAACCGGCAGCAACTACCGGGTCCAGCAACTCGTCGGTGAGTTCCGAGATGCGCGGGCCGAGCGCTTCCACTGACCGTGGCGTGAACGCCTGGGACACCAGGGAACGCAACTGGCGGTGCCTGGGCGGGTCCGTGTTGATCAGGCTGGCGGCGAAGAGCTGGCCCGTTTCGGAGGGGTTGTCCCCGCCGATCCGGGAAGAAAACGTGGCGTGCTCGGACAGGACCCGCTGCACGTCATCGTAGCGGAACACATGCCACACCCCGGTCTCCTGATCCTGGAAAACGGGTTCACTGTCCCGCATGGCTTCATAGCGGGGAAACGGGTTCAACGGCTGCTCCAGAGCGGGAAATGGCACCATGGCTGGCCTTCCTGACGAGGCGGACGGCCGTCGTTTCCTGGCAATGGACCAACTGCAAGGGACGAACTGCAACAGAGCAGGCGTCCAACGGGGCGGGCCGCGTGGCCCCGTCAGCTCCCACCCTAATACCGCGCAACAGCCTTGGCATGGGGATTCTGGCCCACGTCGGCCGCCCCTGCGGAACCGGCCCGTCACCACGGCGCCTAACGAAGCGGCCGGTCCTGCCGACGGTACGGAGGAGAACACCCCGGCTTTCCGCTAAACGTGGTCCGGACTGACGCCCCCTACGACGACGGCGCAGGCCTGTCGGCGTTGTTCGCAGGAAAGCATTGACCAGATGGTCCGCTGCGCCGAAGAGACCCGCAGGGAGGTCCTGCTGTCCCGCGAAGAGGGGGCAGACAGCGTCAAGAATCTCTCCCTCGCCCGTGCCTAACGGAACATAGGAACGGGGCAGTCTCAGCTTCCCGAAACGGTTAGTAAGCCGACTTAGTAAGCTGACCGAGAAATTCCTCCCCGAACCGTCGCGGCCCGTCGCTGCCCTGCGGTAGCGTCGGAAGCATCGGCCGCGGTGCCAGCAAATGGTGCGCGCGGCCCGCACGGTACCGGTTCTATTGAGGAGGATGCATGAAAGCGACACCTACACTGACGGCCAACCTGCAGGCGGTCCTAGTGGACCTGATCGAACTCCACGTTCAGGGCAAGCAGGCGCATTGGAACATCGTCGGGACTAACTTCCGGGACCTCCACCTCCAGCTGGACGAGATCGTCGACGCCGCCCGGGAGTTCGCGGACGATCTCGCCGAGCGCATGCGCGCCCTCCACGCCCTGCCGGACGGCCGCAGTTCCACGGTTTCCAAGTCCACCGCACTCGCCGAGTTCCCCGCGGGCCTGATCAACACGAAGGACGCCATCGAACGGATTGTCGCGGCCCTCGAGGCGGCCGTCGGCACGATGCGCAAAGTTCACGATGAAGTTGATGAGGAAGACCCCACCACCGCCGACCTCCTGCACGCCTTCATTGCCAAGCTTGAGCAGTATGCCTGGATGGTGAATGCCGAGACCATGCGGGCAAACGCCAGCGTGACCACTCCGGAGGACAAGTAGGGACCGGCTCCCACCGGTCCGACCCTAAACCAGCAGCGTCCGGCGCCGGATTTCTTCCGGCGCAGGACGCTGCTGTCCAAGCTATTTGGCCTTCGGCACCGTCCGCAGGACAATGGCGGCGAGGACGCAGGCCCCGGTCATCAGGACCAGCGCGATTGACGCCGTGACGTGGACGCCGGAGTCGAACGCCGTGCGCGCGGCAGCCGTCACTGCCTCCGCCAGGGGAGCCGGAAGCATGTGGGCGAGCTCCACCGCGCCGGCGAGGGTTTCACCCGCCTGGCTGGTGGCCTCTGCCGGGACGAGCCCGGACACCCCCTCGGGGAGCCGGAGGTTGCCCTGATAGGAAGCCGTCAGGATCGAGCCGAGGATCGCCGTGCCCAGCAGAGACCCCACTTCATAGCCGGTCTCGGAGATGGCGGCGGCGGCCCCCGACTTGTCGGCAGGCGCCGCACCCAGGATCAGGTCATTGGAAATCGTCTCCGCGGCGCCCACCCCCAGGCAGAGAACCAGCAGCGCGGCCAGGAGCAGAGACGGGCCATGGCTGTGGTCGCCGAACGCCACCAGGAAATAGCCCGCCGCGCTCAGCAGCAGCCCGCCGGCCACAACAAAGCCTGGCCGCACCTTGCGCACCAGCGGGACCACGAGCAGCCCCGCCACGACAGTGGCGATGAGGGCCGGGACCATGGCGACTCCGGAAGCCGAGGGGGACTGGCCCTCGACCAGCTGCAGGTGCTGTGCCAGGAACAGGATGAAGCCGTTGAAGGAGAACAGCGCCAGGACGTTGGCGATGATGGCCGTGCTGAAGATCCGGTTGCCAAAGAGGCTGACATCGAGCATCGGCGCCGTACCTTCCCCGCGGGCAAGTGCCCGCTGCCGCCGGATGAACACGTAGCCCATGAGCAGGCCGGCTCCAATGCTCGCGAAGGCCTCTGGTGCGGGCCCGTGGGTGGCGAGGGTTTTGATCCCGTAGACGACCGGCACCATGACCAGCAGGGACAGGACAATGCTGGGCACGTCCACGCGGCCGGGGTTCGGGTCGCGGGATTCCGGTATCAGCGCCGGACCGAGCACCAGGAGAGGAAGGATGATCGGCACTGCGACCAGCAGGACGGCGCCCCACCAGAAGTGTTCCACCAGCCAGCCGCCGGCAATCGGGCCGAGGGCGGCGCCGCCGGAGAAGCCGGCGGCCCAGATCGCCACGGCCAGCCTGCGCCGGTTGGGCTGCGGAAAGATATTGCGGATCAGGGAAAGAGTGGACGGCATGAGCATGGCGCCGAACAGGCCAAGCCCGGCACGGCCGGCGATCAGCCATTCGGCGCTCGGTGCGAACGCCGTCGCGGCCGAAACCGCGGCAAAACCCGCGCTGCCCACGAAGAGCAGGCGGCGCCGTCCGATCCTGTCGCCGAGGCTGCCCATAGCGACCAGCAGTCCGGCCAGGACCAAGGGATAGGCGTCGACGATCCAGAGCAGCTGGACGCCGGAAGCGGACAGGCTGGTGGCGATGGCCGGCAGGGCAAACGTCAGGGCGGTGTTGTCCACGGCCACGAGCAGGACGGGGAACATTAGCAGGGCCAGCGCCACCCAGTCGCGCCACGGTGCCCGGGGGCCGGTGGCCGCCGGGATGCTGGTGGCTGCGGTGATCGATGAAATGCTCATAGGACATAACTATACCGTCTGGACGGTACAGTTAAGAAATGAAGGGCTGGGCAGGCATGATGGGAGGCATGCCCAGGAAACCCGTCGCCCGCGAGGCCGTCCTCGATGCCTTCGAATCCCTGCTCATCGAAGTCGGTGAACGCGCCGCGACGCTGGACGCCGTCGCGCGCCGGGCCGGCGTCTCCAAGGGCGGCCTGCTCTACCACTTCCCGACCAAGGAGGCGATGATCGCGGTCCTGCTGGAACGGCTGGACCGGCATCTGGCTGCGGATGTTGCCGCCATGGCGGCGGCCCCCGAAGGGGCGGCGGCGTACTTCATTAGGTCCTCGGTGTGGGCGGACACGCCCATGGACCGGGTCTTCGTGGCGGCCACGCGGCTCGCCGAGGTGGCGCACGGGGAGACCCTCCGCCGCTTCGCCGCCGCCCAGGCGAGCTGGCTGGAACTGCTGGCGGCCGACGTCGGACCCGCCATGGCGAAGGCCGTCCTGTACATGGGGGACGGGCTGTACTTCAACGCCATGCTGGGCCGGGGCCCCGGCGGGCCGCTTCCGGAGGTCGAAGCGGACGTCGAGAGCCTGCTGGCCGCCGTCGAGAAGCTGCGCCGCTGACGCTCCCGCCCGCTCCCGCCCACCCCGCCCGCTCCCGCCCACCCCGCCCGCTCCCGCCCACCCCGCCGAACTCGCCGGAAGCGTGCGAGTTCGCCGCAAAGTTGCGGCGACCTGGCCGCTGTCCGGCGAACTCGTGTTGGCGGACGCACCCGGGGGCGGCTTGTCGCCCGTAACCTGGGTCGGCGGCTGGCAGGGAGTTTGCGGACGCGCGCCCGGCATAGGAGAATGGGAGCTGTGACTGTTGTCACCCACGATTAATCACCCAACTGAATACGCCTTTGATCTGCGGCGGGAGAGTCCTGCAAGTAGGTACAAGCAGGCGCCGTAGGAGCAAACCCTCCCCAGGAATCTCTCAGGCCCATGTACCGCCGCGGCAAGGCATCTCTGGAAAGTAGCAGGCGTGTCCCGGACATGCTGTGCTCACCGACGGTGCAAGCGGAGCCCCTGAAACGCAGGCTTCGCGGAAACTCTCAGGTCCAATACAGAGCGGGGAGGAACCCGAATCAATGTGGCGTACCCTGCGCCGCCTGAGTTATGGAGTTCCTTGTGACTGTTACCCCAGCCTCCACGTCCTTCGTTGACCGGCACATCGGCGCGCGCCGCCAGGCCGACGTCGACGCCATGCTGAAGGCTGTCGGCTACGACACCGTCGACGCCCTGGTGGACACCGCCGTTCCGAAGGACATCCGTCAGGACTCCGATCTCGCGCTCGCCGCCGCCCTCAGCGAGGTGGAAGTCCTCGCCGAGCTGCGCAAGCTGGCAGCGAAGAACAAGACCGCCGTGCAGATGATCGGGCAGGGCTACTACGACACGCTCACCCCGCCGGTGATCCGCCGCAACATCCTCGAAGCCCCGGCCTGGTACACCGCGTACACGCCGTACCAGCCGGAAATCTCCCAGGGCCGGCTCGAAGCCCTGCTGAACTTCCAGACCATGGTCCAGGACCTCGTCGGCCTGCCGATCGCCAACGCATCGCTGCTGGACGAAGCCACCGCCGTCGCCGAGGCCGTGCTGATGATGCGCCGCGCCAACAAGAACAAGACGGCGCACGACGGCAAGACCGTCCTCGACGCCGACTGCCTCCCGCAGACCATCGCGATCGTCAAGGGCCGCGCGGAAGCCCTCGGCTTCGAGGTCGAGGTCGCGGACCTCTCGAAGGGCCTGCCCGAGGGCGTCATCAACGGCGTCGTCCTGCAGCAGCCGGGCGTCTCCGGCCGCGTGTTGGACCACACCGCGGTGATCGCCGACGCCAAGGAACGCGGCGCGCTGGTCACTGTGGCCGCGGACCTCCTGGCCCTGACCCTGATCACCCCTCCGGGCGAGCAGGGTGCGGATATCGCCGTCGGCTCCGCCCAGCGCTTCGGCGTGCCGCTGTTCTTCGGCGGCCCGCACGCCGCCTACATGGCCGTGCAGAAGGGGCTGGAGCGCTCCATGCCCGGCCGCCTCGTGGGTGTCTCCAAAGACAACGCCGGCGTCCCCGCCTACCGCCTGGCCCTGCAGACCCGCGAGCAGCACATCCGCCGCGAGAAGGCCACGTCCAACATCTGCACCGCCCAGGCACTGCTGGCCATCGTGTCCTCGTTCTACGCCGTCTACCATGGCCCAGACGGGCTGAAGGCCATCGCCCAGTCGGTCCACGTCCACGCCAAGACCATCGCCGCCTCCCTGAAGGCCGCCGGGCTGGACGTGCTGCACACGTCATTCTTCGACACCATCACCGTCTCCGTGCCGGGCCGGGCGGCAGAGATCATCGCGGCCGCCGACGCCAAGGGCGTCAACCTGCGGGCCATCGACGCCGACACTGTCGGCATCTCCGCCGATGAGGCCACGACGGTGGCTATCGTCGCCGACGTCATCGCCGCGTTTGGCGCGTCGGTGACCGACACATCTGAGGGCTTCGGCCTGGACTCCGCCGTGGAGCGCACCTCCGACTACCTCCAGCACCCGGTGTTCAACACGCACCGTTCCGAAACCCAGTTGCTGCGCTACATCCGCCGCCTCTCGGACCGCGACCTCGCCCTGGACCGCACCATGATCCCGCTGGGCTCGTGCACCATGAAGCTGAACGCCACGGCCGAGATGGAAGCCATCTCCTGGCCGGAGTTCGCCTCCATCCACCCCTTCGCCCCGGACTCCCAGACCGAGGGCTGGCGCGAACTGATCGAGGACCTCGAAGCCCAGCTGACCGAGATCACGGGCTACGACCAGGTCTCCATCCAGCCCAACGCCGGATCCCAGGGCGAGCTCGCCGGCCTGCTGGCCATCCGCGGCTACCACCACTCCCGCGGAGACGAGCAGCGCAACGTCTGCCTCATCCCGGCCTCGGCCCACGGCACCAACGCCGCCTCCGCCGTGCTCGCCGGCATGAAGGTGGTCGTCGTGGCCACGGCTTCGGACGGCACGATCGACCACACGGACCTCGCCGCCAAGATCGAGGCCAACAAGGACGTCCTCTCGGCGATCATGATCACCTACCCGTCCACCCACGGGGTCTACGACGCCGACGTCCGCGAGGTCTGCGACTCCGTGCATGCGGCCGGTGGGCAGGTCTACATCGACGGCGCCAACCTCAACGCCCTCGTGGGGCTGGCCCAGCCGGGCATGTTCGGCGGCGACGTCTCGCACCTGAACCTGCACAAGACCTTCTGCATCCCGCACGGCGGCGGCGGACCCGGCGTCGGCCCGGTTGCTGCCAAGGCCCACCTGGCACCGTTCATGCCCGGCGATGCCAACAACGCCGACCCGGCCGACGGCACCCCGATCTCCGCCTCCCGCTACGGCTCGGCCGGTGTGCTGCCGATCTCCTGGGCGTACGTGAAGCTGATGGGCGGCCGGGGCCTCACCGAGGCCACCAAGTCGGCCCTGCTCGCGGCGAACTACATCGCGGCCCGCCTGAACGACTCCTTCCCGGTTCTCTACACCGGCGAAGGCGGCCTCGTGGCCCACGAGTGCATCCTGGACCTGCGCGAACTCACGGCCAAGACCGGCGTGACCGCCGAGGACGTCGCCAAGCGCCTGATCGACTACGGCTTCCACGCTCCCACGCTCGCGTTCCCGGTTGCCGGCACCCTGATGGTGGAGCCCACCGAATCCGAGGACCTTGGCGAGATCGACCGGTTCATCACCGCCATGGTTGCCATCCGCGCAGAGATCGACCAGGTGGCCCACGGCGACTTCACCGTGGAGCACAGCCCGCTGCGCAACGCCCCGCACACCGCCGCAGCCGTCATCAGCACCGACTGGACCCGCGAGTACCCGCGTGAGCAGGCCGTCTTCCCGGTCCACACGCTCAAGCAGGACAAGTACTTCCCGCCGGTCGGCCGGATCGACGGCGCCGCGGGGGACCGCAACCTGATCTGCTCGTGCCCGCCCCTCGAAGCCTTCGAGGACCACTCCGACGACTCCGCCAACTAAGGACAGCCACCGATGACTGAGAATTACACGGCACTTTACGAAGAGCACAAGGAGCTCGGCGCCTCCTTCACGGACTTCGGCGGCTGGCAGATGCCGCTGAAGTACAGCTCCGAACTCGCCGAGCACCACGCCGTCCGCAAGTCTGCGGGCCTGTTCGACCTCTCCCACATGGGTGAAGTCTGGGTCACCGGCCCGGACGCCGCAGCCTTCCTGGACTACGCCCTCGTGGGCAAGATCTCCGCGATGGCCATTGGCAAGGCCAAGTACTCGCTGATCTGCAACGAGGACGGCGGCATCATTGACGACCTCATCACCTACCGCCGCGGCGACGAGAAGTTCCTGGTGGTCCCCAACGCGGGCAACGCCAAGGTTGTGGCCGCGGCCCTGGCCGAGCGCGCTGCTTCCGGCAACGAGGGGGGCTTCGACGTCACCGTCGAGGACGCCTCCGCCGTGACCTCGCTGATCGCCGTGCAGGGCCCCAAAGCCCAGGAGATCCTGCTGCGCCTGGTTCCGGCCGCGCAGCACGAACTCGTCACGGGCCTGAAGTACTACGCCGCCGTCGACGTCCCCTTTATGTTCGGCGGCGCCAGCCAGGAGCTCCTCCTGGCCCGCACCGGCTACACCGGTGAGGACGGCTTCGAGATCTTCGTCGCGAACGACGACGCCGCCGCCCTCTGGCAGGCGCTGGTCGCCATCGCCGAGGAAGGCGAGCTGACCCCCGCCGGGCTCGCGTCCCGCGATTCGCTCCGCCTCGAGGCCGGCATGCCGCTTTACGGCAACGAGCTCTCCCTCGAAGGCGATCCGTTCGCCGCCGGCCTGGGCCCCGTCGTCGCGCTGTCCAAGGAAGGCGACTTCATCGGCAAGGCCGCCCTGGCCGCCAAGAAGGAAGCCGGCGCGGGTGCCACGACGGGCCGCAAGCTCGTGGGACTCAAGGGCCTCGGACGCCGGGCCGGCCGCGGCCACTACCCGGTCCTCAAGGACGGCAACGTGGTGGGCGAAGTCACCTCGGGCCAGCCCAGCCCGAGCCTCGGCTACCCGGTCGCGATGGCCTACGTCGATATCGAATTCACCGAGCCCGGCACCGCCCTGGACATCGATCTCCGCGGCAAGGCCGAGCCCTTCGAAGTGGTCGCACTGCCTTTCTACAAGCGCCAAAAGTAGCCCAACTGGGCCGGTTCCGGCCTGGGCGCCTCAGCGGTGCCCGGCTCCGGGCTTGCGTTGGCCCGTCGGACCCAACATCCTCTGCGTGCTCGGGCGCATTCGCGACCGAGCACGCGTGGGCCCACACCATCAGGGTTCCCTGGCCGAGCTTGCGAGGTTAGGGAGATGGCGGGGAGGATGGCGAGTCCCGCCGCGCAACCCGGCCACAATTTGATTTAGCACCAAGACCACTCCAAGACTTAGGAAAAACACATGGCAAAAGTTGCCCCCGAACTGCAGTACTCCGACGAGCACGAGTGGGTTGCGCGTGAGGCCGGGAACGTCGTGTCCATCGGTATCTCCGCCGTGGCCACGGATGCCCTGGGCGACATCGTCTACGTGGACCTGCCCGAGGTCGGCTCCGCAGTGACTGCCGGGGAGACCTGCGGCGAGGTTGAGTCGACCAAGTCCGTCTCAGACCTGTATTCCCCCGTCACCGGCGAAGTCACCGAAATCAACCCCGCCGTCGTCGATGATCCCGCGCTGATCAACAGCGACCCGTACGGTGCCGGCTGGCTCGTCAAGGTCGCCGCCGAATCGGACGGTCCGCTCCTGTCGGCTGAAGAGTACGCGTCCAAGAACGGCGGCGAACTGTGAGCGGCGCCGCTGCCGCCGGCACCGTGACCGTCGCGTTTGAGCAGGTCGTCTCCGCGTCGCTGGACGCGGACCTGTCCGCGCTGGATCCGGAGATCGCTGTAAGGATCGACGCCGAACTGACCCGCCAGCGGGACGGGCTGGAGATGATCGCCTCGGAGAACCACACCGCGGTGGCCGTGATGCAGGCGCAGGGTTCGGTGCTGACCAACAAGTACGCCGAGGGCTACCCGGGCAAGCGCTACTACGGCGGCTGCGAGCACGTCGACGTTGTGGAGCAGTTGGCGATCGACCGGGTCAAGGCCCTTTTCGGTGCGGAATTCGCGAACGTGCAGCCGCACTCCGGGGCGCAGGCCAACGCCTCGGTGATGCATGCGCTGATCCGTCCGGGGGACACCATCATGGGCCTGAACCTGGCGCACGGCGGGCACCTGACGCACGGCATGCGGATCAACTTCTCCGGCCGGCTCTACAACGTCATCCCGTACCAGGTCCGCGAACAGGACCACCGGATCGACATGGCCGAGGTCGAGCGCCTGGCTCTCGAGCACAAGCCGGCGCTGATCGTGGCGGGCTGGTCCGCGTACGCCCGCCAGCTCGACTTCGCCGAGTTCCGCCGGATCGCCGACTCGGTGGGCGCCTACCTGATGGTGGACATGGCGCACTTCGCCGGGCTGGTCGCGGCCGGGCTGCACCCGTCCCCGGTCCCGCACGCCCACGTCACCACCTCCACGACGCACAAGACCCTGGCCGGTCCGCGCGGCG
>NZ_JBEGIG010000017.1:0-40034 GCF_040676555.1 Arthrobacter sp. LAR12-1-1.1
TCTCCAGCAACTATGAGCTCTACGGGGACATCAGCGCCCGGGTCATGGAACTGCTCGGCCGGTACTCCGCCTGGCTGGAGGTCTACAGCATCGACGAGGCCTTCCTCGGCGTCAAAGGCACCCCGGAGGAACTCCTGGCTCTCGGCCGGACCATGAAGACCGCCGTGCGCCGCAACGTCGGGGTACCGGTCTGCGTCGGGATCGCCGGGACCAAGACCCTGGCGAAACTGGCCAACAAATGGGCCAAGAACAACCCGGCCTTCGCCGGCGTCTGCCACTGGGACTCCGTGGCCGCCGCAGACAGGGAATCACTGATGCGCCGCCTGTCCGTGATTGAGATCTGGGGTGTCGCCACGCGGCTGACCAAACGGCTCAACGCCCTGGGCATCCAGTCCATCCTGGATCTGTCCCGGGCCGACCCGGTCATGGTCAGGGACCGGTTCTCCGTGGTCATGATGCGCACCGTCCTGGAACTGCAGGGCACCGCGTGCATCCCGATGGAGGAAGAACGGATCGGGCGGGACCAGCTCATCTTCTCCCGTTCCTTCGCCACCCCCATCACCACCGCGGCAGGGCTGCGGCAGGTCCTCTCCGTCTACGGCCAACAGGCCTCGGCGCGGCTGGCCAAACACGGACTGCAGGCCAAAGTCCTCACCGCGTTCGCCGGCACCTCACACTTCAACCCGAGAGACACCTCCTACCCCTCGGTCTGCGTGCCGCTGCCGATGCCCACCGCGGACCCGGTCCTGCTGACAGGGGCTGCCCACGCGCTCCTCCCCCACATCCACGAGGGGATCAGGTACGCCAGGGCCGGCATCATGGTCACCGACCTGCGGCCCACCGGCGACCAGGCACCCCTGGCCCTGTTCGAAAACCCGCACGAGGAACGCCGCGTCGGAACCCTCCTGGAAGATGTGACCCGCCGGTACGGCCGCGGCTCCATCGGCCTCGGCCACGCCGGAATCCGGGGCGGGCCGGACTGGACCATGAAACGGGACCTGCTCTCCCCCCGCTACACCACCCACTGGGACGAACTCCCCCTCGTCAAAGCCGCCTGAACCCAACACACGCCCGCACCGCCGCACCACGAAAGAACACCCACATGACCCTCGCGCCCGTTGCCCCCACCCAGACCCACGACCTGCAGGTCCGCACCGACCCGGCGGGCAAACCCCTTGCCATCCGGCACGACGGACGGATCTGGGTTGTCGATCCCGGCACGGAGTCCCAGCACTGGTTCGAAAGCGACTCCCGGCAGGACACCGGGCGCACTGCCGCCGTGGGCAGCGGCGGCCTGGTCAGCGTCGAATACTGGCGCGTGCAGGTCCGCCTCGGCTCCAACTCCCCGCTGCGGACCGTCACTCTGCGCCGTGAACAGCCCTCCCCCGGGTGGTTCCTGGAACACGTCAGTGACGGCAGCTAGGCAACAGTGCCAACTAACTGTCAACGAATCAGCGATCAAACATGGGAGGGGATCAGAAAAGAATTCACGCTGCCGGCCCTGGACCAGGTCCGCCGCCGCCTCTCCGAGCTCATGGAAGACCCGGAGCCGGTGATGCAGCAGCTGGTCCGGGTCTTCATCGACGACGGCACCTTCTGCCCCGGATTCCAGTTCCTCCCCGGCGGCCAGCTCCGCCCGCCGGTCGTTGAGCTCTTTCAGCGTGCGCTGGAGCTGCAGATCCCGCACAACTACTTCACGGTCTGGATGGTCACTCCGTCCCGGGACCTTGCCGGCTCCCGCCCCGTCGACCTGCTGAAGAACAGCCGCGCCCCTCTGCTTCGCACGTTGGAATCCTACGGGTGGCGCTAGATGGCTCTTGACCGCACTGCCGGGAATCCCAGACGGTGTAGTTCCCGGTATCGGTGGTGATGTCCCAGAGAAGAACTGCCCCGACCGCCCCGACCGGCGTGGCGGATCTTCCCCCGGTGCGAGAATGTCTGCATGCTCACCTTTCTGGAGACGGAACGCCTTCTGCTCCGGCAGTTCACCGCCGACGATGCGGAGCTACTCGTGGAACTGGACAGCGATCCGGGCGTGATGCGGTACATCACCGGCGGTATCCCCACCTCCCGGGGCGAAATAGAAGGCGACTTCCTCCCGGCCTTCCTCGACTACTACCGGCGCTTTCCCGGCTACGGGTTCTGGGCCGCGCTCGAGAAGACGACCGGGGAATTCCTTGGCTGGTTCCACTTCCGGCCAAGCCCCGACGATCCACAAGATCAGCCGGAACTGGGCTACCGGCTGCGCCGCGCGGCCTGGGGAAAGGGCCACGCGACAGAGGGATCGCGGGCACTGATCGCTAAAGGCTTCACCGAGTTCGGGGTGCAACGGGTTGTAGCCTCGGCCATGGCAGCCAACACGGCCTCCCGAAGGGTGATGGAGAAATCCGGGATGCGCCTCGTGCGGGCTTTCGTCGGCGACTGGCCGGGGTCCGTTCCGGGAGAAGAGCACGGCTACGTCGAGTACGCGATCACCCGAGATGAATGGGAGGCTGACGATTCCCGCCTTCGTCCCCAGTGACCCTCCGGTATCAGCCGGCCGCACGTAAGACATTGCTGAGGTGCACCGCAGCGAGGTCCGCGATCGACTCTGAGGAGATTCCACAACGCCGGACCAGCGCAAACGTCGCAGCGGCGAGGGCCGCGAGGTCGGGTACGGCTGCGGCGCGGCCAGGGCGATCCGACGGCGGCCCTACATGAGGGTTCCTTAATGCGCCCTTCATCTGGACTTCATGGTCTTAGTTCAAGCTGACAATCTCAAGTGGCACTTCCACCGCTGGAGCTGATCCCATGAGTTGGTACCTGCCCGCCCCGCAATACGCCGACGAAGCTACGGGCACAACCTGGTGCGTCTGCCGGGCCTGGTTCGATAAGAGACCAGGAGACTACGTGCTGGAGGTCCTCAGCCAGGGCCGGACCCCCGCCCTCCGTGGAGCCTATCTGCGCCACGGGCGCTTTGAACTCGTGCCGCTGGACGATCCTGAACTGCCCGCTTTGCGGGCGGAAGCGCAGCAAGGCGAACTCATCGCGTATCGGCCCCACAGACGGGCGGTGGTCCGGGCGGAGGGCCGTTACATCAAGATCTTCCGGCCAGGGCAGGCCATCGCATCCGCCGAACGCTGCGCACACGTGGACATTCTCCTGGACGCCGCCGGTACCTTCACGACCCCCAGGATCCTTCGCAGCTCCGATGATGTCATCGTTTTCAGCACCGTCCCGGGACCGACCCTGAACGAGTTGGGCGAGAACGACTCCACGGCCAGCGACGAATCGTTCGCGTGGGCATGGGAGAAATGGTCGCGCTCGTGGGTCGCTCAGCTGAGCGCCCCGCACGGCAGCGCCGCACGCAGCGTTCTGAACAGCCTGCCGCTCCGCTCAGCAGAGGTGAAAGCAGCGGATCTGTGGCGATCCGTGAACCGCTGGCTGCGCCACTTCGAAAACGTGCCGGAAATGTCGCCTCAAGGAAGTGCCCTGCGGGCCGCGGCAGAGGATGTGACGACGAATTTGCTTCGGTCGGCCCCGGATCCGCTGGTGTGGTCCCATGGAGACCTGCACGGCAAGCAGATCATCGCAGTCGACGGCCGGTCCCCGCTCGGATTGCTGGATCTTGACAAAGGAGCCCAAGCCGAGGCGGCCCTCGATCTGGCCAATATGGACGTGCGCTTGGAGCTGCACCGGCGACGGAACCGCATGTCGTCGGCACGTTACCTTACGGCTCACAATCAGGTGTTGGCCGTAGCCGAGGAACTACATGTCAATCCAGACCGGTTCCATGCCTACATGGACGCGCTCTGGCTCCGTGAGGCATTGGTTCCGCTACCCGGGCGCCTAGTCATGGCAACCGCCGTTCTCGACGAACGGGCAAAGCATTATCAGACCACAAAGGCATAGCTTCCATCAGCTCCCTTGACGCCGCAACAAGCTGCCGGCCTCCACGTGTGAACAGAACCGGCGGCCGCGATGGACTCGCGGCCGCCGGCTGTAATCCGGTGGGACCTGGGCTCAGCGCACCGACTTCCGCTCGTAGATCGCCATCGACCAGGCGTACCCGGCGACCACGATCACCACGCACCATCCGACCGCGAGCGCCGGGCTCCAACCGAGCGGGGTGCCGAGCAGCAGCCCGCGGATGGCCTCGATGAACGGCGTGAACGGCTGGTACTGCGCGAACCACTGCAGCCACTCCGGCATCGACTCGGTCGGCACGAAACCGCTGCTGAGGAACGGCAGGAAGGTCAGCACGAGGGGCCAATTGCTGGCTGTCTCGACCGACTTCGCCTGCATGCCCATGGCGACGCCGAGCCAGCTGATCGCGTACGCGATCAGCACCAGCAGACCGGCGGCGGCGAACCACTCGACCGCTCCGGCCGTCGGGCGGAAGCCGATCAGCAGTCCGACGCCGAGCACGAGCGCGACGGCGATGATCGCCTGGATGGTGTTGCCGAGCACGTGCCCGGCGAGCACCGCAGCCCGCGAGATCGCCATCGTGCGGAACCGCGCCGTGATGCCCTCGGTCATGTCCATCGCGACCGTCGTCGCGGTGCCGCCGGCGCTGCCCGCGATGGTCAGCAGCAGGATGCCCGGCATGATGTACGCGACGTACGCTTCCCGCCCGCCGGCCGGATCCGCCCCGGGCAGGCCGGCACCGAGTGTGCCGCCGAACACGAACACGAAGAACAGCAGGATCACGACCGGCCCCACGATGGTGAACACCGACAGGCCCGGGTAGCGCACCATGTGCAGCAGGTTGCGGTGCAGCATCGTGATCGAGTCGGCGACGACGTGCGATTGTCGGCTGGTGCCCGGGGCCGTCTTGCGCTGGGCGGTGATGGTGGTCATGATGCTGTTCCCTTCAGGTCGGCCCGGCCGGTGAGCGCGAAGAACACGTCATCGAGGTCCGGGGTGTGGATGCTGAGGTCGTCGACCTCGACGTCGGCCGCATCGAGGCGGTCCAGCACGGTGAGCAGCGCGCCGACCCCGCCGTCGCTCGGCACGGTGAGCGCGAGCCCGGCGTCGTCGCGATCGGACTCGTCAAGCAGGCGGGAGGCGGTGTCGAGCGCCGCGGCATCCGCGAACCGGAGCCGGATGTGCCCGCCGGGCACCAGGCGCTTGAGCTCGTCCGGCGTCCCCTCGGCGACGATGCGGCCGCCGTCGAGCACCGCAATGCGGTCCGCGAGTTCGTCCGCTTCGTCGAGGTACTGGGTGGTGAGTAGGACGGTGGTGCCGTCCGCGACGAGGCTGCGCACGATGTCCCACATGGTGTGGCGGCTGCGCGGGTCCAGGCCGGTGGTGGGCTCGTCGAGGAAGATCACGCTCGGTGTCGCGACGAGGGTCATCGCGAGGTCGAGGCGGCGCTGCATCCCGCCGGAGTAGGTGGCGAGCGGCTTGCGGGCGGCGTCGACGAGGTCGAACTGCTCGAGCAGCTCGACCACCCGGGTCTTCGAGCGCTTCGCCCCAAGGTGGCGCAGCCGCGCCATCAGCAGGAGGTTCTCCTCGCCGGTGAGCAGTTTGTCCACCGCGGAGAACTGGCCGGTGAGGCCGATCGCGGCGCGCACGCCGTCGTGGTCGCGCACGACGTCGCATCCGTTGACGAACGCTGTGCCGCCGTCGGGCCGCACGAGCGTGGACAGGATGTGCACAGTGGTCGTCTTCCCGGCGCCGTTCGGGCCGAGCAGCGCGGTGACGGTGCCGGCGTTGACGGTGAGGTCGACGTTGTCGAGCACCACCTTTCCGCCGTAGGACTTCCGCAGCCCGTGGACTGCGATCGCTGGCGTGTTCATGAGTGTCGTTCCCTTCTGTTGGGTGCCCGGATTCACCGCGCGCGATGGATGCTGATGTTGCCGTGCTGCGTGCGTGCACGTATTTCGACCGTCTGTTCCGACGCGTCGGGGGCGCCGTCGCCGTCGAGCTCGTTGCGCACGTGCCCTGCCTTCGAGGACAGGTCGAGCCAGGCGGGAACGCCGGGCCGCACGCCGATGGTGACCTGGCCGAAGCCGCTTTCGACTTGGATGGAACCGCTTGAGACCTCTCCCAGCTGGATGCTGCCGTAAGCGGTCTTCGCCGTAACGGAGCCGCGTGCCCTTGGGATCTCGAGGTCGCCGTAGGAGAGCTTCGCGTCGAGGTCGCCGCCGGAATCCCCGACCTGGATGGTGCCATGCGAGGCCTTGAGGATCGCGTCGCCGGTGACCGTGCCGATCCGGATCTGACCGTGGTCGGCCGTGATCTCGACCCCGCCTTCTGCGGTGCCCACGGTCGCGTTGCCGTGCGAGGCGCGCAGCCACAGGTCGCCGGTGGTGTCGACATCCACGGGGCCAAGCGAGCTCTTGATCCGGGTGGCGCCGAGGCGGCCGACGGTACGCAGGCCGCCGACCGCGATCTCGGCGGCGAGCCGCGACCCCGTCGGCAGCTCGACTTTCACATCGACCGACTCGGATGGGCCGATCCAGCTGAGGCGGGGCCGCGGGCCCGTGATGGTGAGCCGCTGGCCATCGACGTCGACCCTGGTCTCCTCCGCGCCTCGGCGGTCGACCGCCTTCTCGGGGTTCGTCGGCAACACGGTCACCACCGTGTCGGCGCGGTCGCTGGCGAAGACATCGATTGCGCCGACCTGCAGGTTGATGGCGAGGTCGATTGGGCCGGGGGTGTTGTAGGTGGGCATACTGACGCCTCCCTTTCTCTACGCGTGTTGATATGGCCCCGCGGGTCCGCGTGGCCGGGAAATGGTGAAGGTGGGTGGTTGAGCGGGTTAGCGCGCCCAGCCCGCAAAGTTGTCGCCGGTGCGCAGCGTGCGCTGCGTGGATCGTCGTTGCTTCGGTTGGATAGCGGCCGCAATCGCACGGACCAGCCAGGTGTTGACGGACATGCCGTCAGCCGCCGCCGCCTCGTCCACCCGCGCCTTGAGGGCATCCGGCAGGCGGAGCGTGGTGCGCGAGGTGCTCGCGTCCTCGAGGTCGACGGTTGCGGCGGGCCGCTCGTCACTGTCGGGCTCGGCGTTCGGCGGGGTAACTACGAACTCGATGTCGCGTCCGCGCAGCCGCATGTCAACCGATCCGGGTGCGAGGTCGCGGGTGATCTCGCCGGCCGCGGCCGACAGGACGTCGAGTAGCACGAGCCGCACCGCGGCATCCAGTCCGGCGGCGAGCCGCTCCGCGACGGCGCGAGTGTCCTCCGTGCCGTTCTCCGCGGTATCCACTAGCTGGCGCTGCAGGTCGCTGACGTACTGTCCAAGTTCCATGCCACCATAGTGACACCACAGTGGTGTCACGTCAAGGCATCGTGGTGTCATTGGTTCGGTGAGGCGGCTGGGTTTCGAAGCGATGGACCGTGCGGTTCTGCGTGTACTTTGCCAGCGATGCCCGCGCCTGGGTGATTTTCCAGGTCCCAGTTTGGCCAAGTGCAGGCCACGGCTAGCGGCCTGCACCCGGTCCTTTTTCTCAGGTCCAAACGTGACTGAATCGGAGCGTCTAGATTTGCGGACTAAACGGTGCCGGTGCCCGGGTCGTCGTGACGATTTCGGCTTCGTCCGAGCTCACTGGTATGCGAGCACCGCCGCCGCCGTCATCAGTCAGAACATCGCTAATTTTGTCCCAAGCGCGGCTGGCCAGGTCCTCGGCCGCGTCCCATATGCCTGACAGACTGAACGCAAGTACGTCAAACCCAGGGTTCTTCGTCCTTGAGACCACGAGATCCGGCGTCTTTCCGTCTGCTGTTAATAGTGCTGTTTGACCGTGCACCATTGCACGAAATCGATATCCCTGGCAGGATTCTGTAGGTTCAGATATAAAAACCCCGGGTGCGTCTGCAACCGGCTTAAAAGTAATTTTAGACATTTTTCTCTCCGTTGATCCCCAGATTCGGAGTTGATTAAACAGATGCAGAAGCATGAGCTTCGCGAATAGCGATATTCCACTGCAGAGTCAAAATCTAGCGCGGGAATAATCGACAAACATGCGTATTCTCGGCAGGTCAGACTCGGAGTTATTCCCCCCATCATCGACTTACACTCGACATCGTCCTCGCAGGAGACATGAAAGTCAACGACGCCTGTGACAGGTGATTCCGAGGGGAAGTTTTGACCAAAACAGCCAACCGGGGGTGCGCGTTTACGTAAGCAGGGATTATCTATTTCGGCGGCTTCCTGTAGCCGAACCAGCGGGTAGCACCACGCGCCTGGCGGCGTTAGAGGCAATAGTCATCGAGGACACGACGGCGCCGCGGAAGCAGCGCAAAACCGCCACGGGGATTCTGACTCGGCTCATTGCGGAGCGCGGAGCGGAAGAGTTGTCGTCTTCGAACCCAGCCGCTCTGCTCAAGGAATGATTGTGGTGGTTATGATTCGATCATGCCGAACCCGCGATTGTCCCTCGCCCTGGAACGTATTGGCCCTGGAGATTGGGAGGTATTTGAACAGTTCGCGTCGGAGTTCTTAGCCGTCGAATATCCCGCCCTGCGGACGATGGCAGCACCGAACGGAGACAAGGGCAGAGACGCCGAAATATTCACGGTTGACGGTGTGCCAAAAGTCGCATTTCAGTACTCTGTCACTGCGAGTTGGAAGACGAAAATTGCGAGCACGTTGGACACGCTCAAGAGGAATCTCCCTTCGGTCAGTACCATGATCTACGTGACCAACCAGGTGATTGGTCCGGCTGCTGATGAACTCAGGGAAGAGTCTCGCCGTGACCGGAACATAACCGTAGATATCCGGGACCGGTCGTGGTTTGTGGAGCGTGAGGAGTCCTATCCTCAACGACGAGTGGCAAGTGAAGAGCTGGCCAAGAGATTTGTCGATCCGCTTCTGTCCAAACGAGGGGTCATCGACAGAATATCGACCTTGACCGCGGATGAGAGCAAGGTCGCGGTGCTGCACTTGGCACTCGACGGCGTGGATCAGGCAACCGATCAGAGTCTTACCAAGAGCTGCTTCGATTCATTGGTCTTGGCGGCGCTTCACGATTCGAGCACAGATAGCAGGCTCAGCCTGAGCGAAATCCAGGACGGCGTCGCCCTGCGCATGCCCGTGGGGAAGCGAGGGCAGGTCGATGCCCTGACCCTGAGCGCATTGAACCGCCTGTCCCGGAAGGGGCCCGTCAAACAGCACAAATCAGCTTCCGGATCTGAGGACACTTACCATCTCAGTTTTGAGGAGGCCAAGAGGATAAATGATCAGACAGCCACGTTCCTTCTTGATGAAGCTGTTCTGGATGCGAAACTCACTGTGGCGGTTCGAGCCCTCGAAGCACCGAAGGCACTGAACGAAACACAGTTGACGGAGATTTCCCGGCAACTACGAACGGTGTTGGAAGAAACACTTTTGGAACGAGGTGAGTCTTTTGCCGAAGCCGTGGAAACAGGAGAACCGTTCCAACTCAGCCCTGTCGCCATAGCAGACAGAATTACAGCAAATGGCGGCATCAGCGGGCTCAGTTCTGATGCCGCGGCCGCGGCCATTATGCATGTATTGGAGCAACCTTCGCCTCAAACGCAGTCCCATCTTCGGCGGCTGGCTGATGCATACACTCTTTTCGCGTTCCTGAAACAGACCCCGGACGTCCAGAAAGTCATGCTTAACGTCTTCAGTGAAGGCGACATATGGATGGACACCACCGCGATCCTGCCGCTTATCGGAGAGAGCCTGGTAGACGATCCGGAGGAGCGCCACTTTACGGTTCTGATGCGAGCAGCGGTAGACGCCGGATTGCTCCTATTCGTAACGGAAGGAGTCGTGGAAGAAGTTGAAAGACACCTCAACCTGGCCGTTGCGTATGGCCACAACAGAACGACGATTTGGACCGGAAGAGTCCCCTTCCTCTACTCGGCCTTCGTGCTCTCGGGCCGGCCAGAGAATGAATTCTTGGACTGGCAAAGGGACATCTGTGGACGCGAACAGCCGTTGCAGGACGTCAGCGACTACCTTGCCGACGAATTCTCTATCGAGACCAAAAATCTCCTGGAGTACTCTGATGCCGCATCGATGGAACTTAGGGGCGTAGTCCAGGAACTATGGAATGAGACTCACGAGAGAAGGCGTCAACGAGGTGACTACGGAGCCGACCGAGGGACGCGGTCCCGCCTGGTTGCCCACGACGTTGAAAACTCAGTCGGCGTCATCGAGTATCGACGGACGATTGGACCATCACCCATGGGCTACCTTGCATGGTGGCTGACGTTCGATGGAACAGCAATGAAAATGAAGGACCACCTACGGGAACGCCTTGGCCCCCAGGCGCCGCCGTCGCCGGTATTGAGTCCGGATTTCCTCACTCAATTGCTTCGACTGGGTCCCCTTCGCACTGCCATCGAGCAGGATCTGCGAGTGCAGTTACCCCTCCTCACGGACATGAGCGTCAATCACTACGCTCCGCACGCTCTGCTCGATCTAGCAAGGGAAACGAGAGAAAAGTCGTCGAGCCAGAATGAACGGGTAGTGCGTCGCGAAGTCCGCGACGCGGTGAACCGGGCCAGGCAACAGATGGGTCCGGCGGCGGTAGGCGGCGTTCGCGCAATGGAGGATCGGATTTCAGCTTCCATCAAATCGTCAGTCACCCGGATGAATCACCGCACACAAAGCTGACGACTGCGGGACCTCACGCTGCCCTCGGCGCGGCTCCGGAAAATGCCAACGACGCGGGCGCACAGTAAGAACATGAAATCACTACTAAGCGATGACGTCGTCGCTGTACGTGGCGTCCTTACTGATACACACCCGGTCGATTTCCATGCTCTTGGGCTAACCGGCGCAATTGACCGCCTGACCCTTCCCCTCCGCAAACGCGGCATCGTGGTGCATCTGGAGACTCCGCGCCACCGGATGGAAGTAGACCGACAGTCCGCAACTCTTCTGTACCGGGCGGCGCAGGAGCTCCTCAGCAATGTCTATAAATTCGCGCAAGCATCAACGGTGACGGTCCGGCTCGGTTGCGTCACCCACGGCATGAGCCACGGCGTTCAGCTGAAAGTGACCGACGACGGCGGTGGTTTCGACGTGCCGGCAGCCATGATTGGCCGGCACACGGGCATGGGACTGCGCCTCATGCGCGTGGCCGTGGGCCTTGCTGGCGGAGAGGTGATCATCGATTCATCCGCCGCCGCAGGAACCTGTGTGACGATAACGCTGCCCCTGGACTGAGCGTCGGCCCCCTTGCCAGCCGTGGCCCGCCCGGAGTCCTGATTGCTTCAGGTCCGGGTCTCTGCGGGACCGGCATCCGCGTCGGGGTTCGCGCCGCTGGTACGCTGCGCATTCACGGATGGCACCGGCTCCTCATCGGCCGGCCCAAAAAAGTGCCAGGCCGCGAGTCCCGCGGTCACCGCGACGGCCACCGCCCCGGCGATCAACCAGGCTTTCCCGGACGCTGTCCGCCGCGATTTAGCCCGGGCGGGTGCCGGGGCAACATTAGGTGCGACCCGCTTCAGACCCTCGTGGACACGGGGAGCCAGAGTTTCCACTCCGCCGGCGAGCTCGTCAGCGAGCCGCCGCAGACCGGCCTGGATCCTCGGGGACGCGGATTCAATCCCGGTATCGAGCCCCGCGATCGCCTTTTGCAATGCCGCCTCGACCCCGGGAGTGGCCCATTCTCTCCCCTTCGTGAGCTGAGAAATGAGGTTCTCTGAAAGATGCCGTACCTGATCGGCCTGCACTGTGGGATGTGCCGTGCGCATGAGTGCCTCCTCGGTGTGATGGATGCCCATAGCCTACGGCGGCCGGCGCCATCGAAACAGTCCCCTCCCGGCGGACCAGACGGGGTCGACGTGAACGGCAGGTGAATTGTTGCTCCGGGGCAACGAGGGCGGTGCGCCGCCTGCTATCGTCATGCCAGAGGGCACACCCGGCGCGGCGCATGACGTCGCAGAGGGTCGGTGGACCACGTCGTGGGCCGCCATCCGGGCATGTCTTGAGAGGTTCGGCCGGCACCGCTTCCTTGGGAGGACCCCCATGACCGACGACACGACGACGCCGACCGCGGAACCTCGGGGTGTGACCGCGGAACATGCCCGGCTGGCCGAGGCCACGGGTGCGGCGGAGGATGACCTGATCACGGCAAATCCCTGGTACGAGTGGGGGCCGTACCTGTCGGAGCGGGCCTGGGGCACGGTTCGGGAGGACTACAGCGACAGTGGTGACGCGTGGGAGTATTTTCCGCATGATCATGCCCGGTCCCGTGCGTTCCGTTGGAACGAGGACGGCATGGCAGGGCTGTCCGATGTTCACCATGACCTGTGCTTGGGGTTGGCGCTGTGGAACGGGGCGGATCCGATCCTGAAGGAGCGGATGTTCGGGCTGACTGGTCCGCAGGGCAACCACGGGGAGGACGTCAAGGAATACTGGTGGTACCCGGATGCTTTGCCCAGCCATGCATGGCTGCGGTGGCGGTATCACTACCCGCAGGCAGCGTTTCCCTATCAGCAGCTTATCGAGGAGAACGCCCGTCGTTCCCGGGACGAACCCGAGTTCGAGTTGCTGGATACCGGTGTCTTCGAAGGCGGCCGGTACTGGTCCGTGGATGTCGCGTATGCGAAGGCCTCACCGACCGAGGTACTTGCCCGGATCACCATCGAGAACCACTCTCCCGAGGAAGCAGCGCTTTCGGTGTTGCCTACCATGTGGTTCCGCAACACGTGGCGGGTCTCGGGCGGTGAGGCGCCGTCGTTGTTCCTGGACGGGGACGGGGTCGCGGTCGAGCACCCACGGCTGTCCGGCTACCGGCTCGATGCCGCTCCCACCAAGGAGGGAGTGCGGCCGACGGCGTTGTTCTGCGACAACGAGACGAATACGGCCCGACTGTTCGGGGCGCCTCCGGTCACCGCCTATCCGAAGGACGGCATCAACGACCACGTGGTCTCCGGCGCGGACACCGTGAATCCGCAACATCAGGGTACGAAGGCAGCCTGGTGGTATCAGGTGACTGTGCCGGGCGGGGGGCGGGTCGAGCTGCGACTGCGGCTGCACCGGCCGGTCCCGGACCAAACCGCGCCCCCTACCCGGTGGTTCGACTCTTACTTCGATGACGTCATGACAGACCGGGAGCGGGAAGCGGACGAGTTCTATGCGGCGATCGCCCCCGCTGAGATCGGCGCCGAGCCGATGCGGGTGATGCGCCAGTCCTGCGCGGGGCTCGTCTGGAGCAAGCAAATGTACCCGTATCGGGTCAACCGGTGGTTGGATGGCGACGCCGCCCAACCGGTCCCGCCGGCCGGGCATCGTAACGGCCGGAACACGGGGTGGCGGCACCTGGACTCGTTCGACGTGCTTGCCATGCCCGACCCATGGGAGTACCCGTGGTTCGCGGCCTGGGACCTGGCGTTTCACGCCGTCACCTGGGCCCACCTGGATCCCGCGTTCGCCAAATACCAGCTGCTGGTGCTCCTTCGGGAGTGGTTCCAGCATCCGAACGGGGCGCTCCCGGCATATGAGTGGAGCTTCGACGACGTCAATCCACCCGTCCATGCGCTGGCCGCCCTCCGGGTGTTCGTCATCGACGGCGGCACTGACTTGGACTTCCTGAAACGGGTGTTCCACAAGCTGCTGCTGAATTTCACTTGGTGGCTCAACCGGCAGGACCCGGACGGAAACAACCTGTTTGGTGGCGGCTTTTTGGGTTTGGACAACATCAGCCCGATCGACCGCTCGCACCTCCCGCCCGGCTTCAAGCTGGACCAGGCCGACGGCACCGCGTGGATGGCGTACTACTCCGTGGCTATGCTCACCCTTGCCACCAAACTCGCCGAACACGACGCCGCCTATGAGGACATGGTCGTGAAATTCCTTGAACAGACCGTGCTGATCATGGACGCACTGGAGGATTCAGGCTGCTATGACACCGAGGACGGTTTCTTCTACGACCGGCTCACCGACCCCTCCGGGGTCAGCATCCCGATCAAGGTACAGACCCTCGTCGGGTTGATCCCGGCGCTGCCCGCGGTCGCGCTCCCCACCCAGGACACGGACCGGAACCGCCGGCTCCGGAAGCGGTTCGCCCTCCGGTTGGAACAGACCGATCGGCACGAGATCCTCGACTGGCAGGTCCGTGGCACCGGAAACTCCCGGCGAACGCTGCTGTCGGTCGTCCCGAGGGACAAACTCGCCCGGCTGTTCGGCACCTTGTTCGACGAGGAGGCCTTCCTCTCTCCCCACGGCCTGCGATCGATCTCCAAGCGGCACAACACTCCATACACGGTTCCAGGGCTGCCCACCGCTGCAATCCAGTACGAACCGGCCGAATCGCGGACCGCGATGTACGGCGGCAATTCCAACTGGCGAGGACCGGTGTGGTTGCCGGTCAACTACCTCATCATCCGTGCCTTGCTGCAGTACGACCAGTTCTTCGGTCCCGACTTCACCGTCGAATATCCCACCCGCTCCGGTCACCACCTGACCCTACGAGAGATTGCCGGTGACCTCGCCGATCGGCTGGTGGGCATCTGGCTCCCCGGGCCGGACGGACGCAGGCCGGTCTATGGTGGCGTCGATCTGTTGCAGAGCGATCCCGCGTGGAAGGACAACCTGCTGTTCTACGAGTACTTCCACGGCGACAACGGGGCCGGACTCGGCGCCATGCACCAGACCGGGTGGACGGCTCTGGTCGCGGATCTTCTTCTCGACCCACCCCGCCATAGCGACCGGATGGTGTTCCAGGACAACGCGGACCCAACCACCGCGGCAGGACCGCCGGAAACGGAACCGGGAACCCATGTCCAGCGAGACTAAGGACCCGGCCCGTGTCCGGAGAGCCATGTTCGGCGAGGGCGCTGTAATGGACGAGACGGCGGCGGCCCGACCACCGGGGCTCTCGCCACCGGTCGCCCACCCCTTTATCTACGAGATCAACACATGGGCATGGCTCGAATCCATCAGCGTGGAAGAAGACAAACCAATCGATCTGGGCTCCGTCCCGAACCTGCACTGGGACGCGATTGCCGGACTGGGCTTCGATGCGGTCTGGTTGATGGGGGTCTGGCGTCGCAGCCCCGCCGGCATCGGGATCGCACTGGCAAATCCAGCCCTGCGGTCCGATTTCCAGGCCGCTCTGCCCGATTGGCGTGCCGAGGACGTCGTCGGGTCGCCGTACTGCGTCAGGGACTATGTGGTCGATGACCGCCTGGGTGGCCCTGCCGGGCTTTCCACCGCCCGGGAGGCGCTGGCGGCGCGGGGCCTCCGGCTGATCCTGGACTTCGTGCCCAACCATGTCGCACCGGATCATCCGTGGACCACGGGGGCGCCCGAGCTCTTCGTACCGGGAACTGCCGCGGACCGGGACCTGGATCCGTCATCCTTCGTCGAGGTCGGCGGCCGGGTGCTCGCCAACGGGCGGGACCCCTACTTCCCGGCGTGGCCGGATGTCGTTCAGCTCAACGCCTTCGACCCGGCCCTGCGGTCGGCGGCGGTGGAGACGGTGAAATCGATCGCCGATCAGTGCGACGGGGTGCGGTGCGACATGGCAATGCTGGTCATGAACGACGTTTTCGCCCGCACCTGGGGTGCCCGGGTCGGTCCTGCGCCGAGCACAGAGTACTGGCCAACGCTGATCGCCGCCGTCCGTGAAACCAATCCCGGTTTCGTGTTCCTCGCCGAGGCCTATTGGAATCTTGAGTGGTCCCTGATGCAGCAGGGCTTCGATTACTGCTACGACAAGCGTTTGTATGACCGCCTTCTCGGCGATAATCCCGACGAGGTGCGGCTCCACCTGCAGGCCGAGCGCACGTATCAGGACGCCCTTGTCCGGTTCGTGGAGAATCACGACGAGCCACGGGCCGCGACGGCGTTCGGGGCCGGCCGCGCACGGGCGGCGGCGGTGACGGCACTGACCCAGACTGGGGCCCGGCTCATCCACCACGGCCAGCTGTCGGGGTGGAGGGTACGCCTTCCGGTGTTCCTCGGCCGTTTCCCCACCGAACCGGCCGATGACCAGCTCGCAGCCTTCTACCGCCGGCTCTTAGCGGCTGCCGCCGACCCGACCTTTCGGCACGGGCACTGGCAACCGTGTGAACGGTCGGGGTGGCCAGGCGAGAACAGCTTCGAACACCTGGTCGCCTGGAGCTGGGACGGTGCCACCCGGTGGCTGATCGTCGTGAATCTGAGCGATGCGCCAGCAACAGGTCACGTGAGAGTACCGTGGCCGGACCTGCGTGGTAACCGGTGGCAGCTCACCGACCCGACCCAAGACATGAGTTTCGACCGCGCCGGCGACGATCTCGTCGACGGGCTGTTCGTCGGACTTGACGCATGGCAATGGCATTTGCTCCGCCTCGACCCATCGCCAGAACACGCTGACCACGACTGACGGGGCCCCGGGCGACCGCCGTGTGCCGTCCCGGCGAGACGAACGACGGTCACCCCCGCACTCCAGCGATCCGCCGTCGGAGGGCATCGCGCCACCTCGAAAGGAGCTCGAAATGGCCGGAAACGTCGTCATAGGCCGGACGAAACAGGAGCTGGGCAGGGTGCTGGTGCCGCTCGCCCTGGCGCAGTTCATCTGCAGCTTCGCGGGCTCGAACATGAACGTGATGATCAATGACATGAGCGAGGATCTGAACACAACCGTCGAGGGAATCCAGACGGCCATCACGATCTTCTTGCTGGTCATGGCCGCGCTGATGATTCCGGGCGGCAAGCTGACCGATCTCTGGGGTCGCAAGAGACTATTTATCATCGGACTCTCGCTGTACGGGGTCGGGGCGGTGACAAGTGCGGTGGCGCCGAACTTGATCGTGCTGATCATCGGCAACTCGATCCTGGAAGGTGTCGGGACGGCACTGCTGATCCCACCCGTCTACATTCTGACGACCATGCTGTTCACGGACGTGACCTCCCGGGCTAAGGCCTTCGGAGTGATCAGCGGCATGGGCGGAATCGGGGCGGCCGCGGGGCCGCTGATCGGCGGGCTCATCAGCACCGCGATCAGCTGGCGGGCGGCTTTCATCTTCCAGGCGCTGATCATCGTGATCATCATCTTGCTCAGCCGCCGCGCGGTTCAGGACCCGGTGCCCGCGGATCCGAGCAAGCCGTTCGACTCCATGGGGGCTGTGCTCTCCGCCGCGGGGCTGGTGGTCCTCGTCACCGGCATCATGCTGGCGGACAACGACCTGCTGCTGATGGCGGTCTTCATGGCTGCCGGCGCGCTGCTGCTGCTCTGGTTCTTCATCCACGTGCGCGCCAAGGAGCGCAAGGGTGAGGAGCCGCTGCTGTCCACCGGGCTCTTCCGGAATCGAACATCGAATCTCGGTCTCATCACGCAGAACGTGCAATGGCTCCTCCTGCTGGGGACCTCATTCGTCGTGTCGGCGTACCTCCAAGTCGTGCGAGGGTACAACGCGATCGAGACCGGGGTGATCTTTACGGCGGCCACCGCCGGCATCCTGGTCTCGTCAATCGCTGCCGAGCGGCTCGCGAGGAGGCACAAGCAACGCACCCTGGTCATCGTCGGCTTCATCGTCACGCTGTGCGGGATCGCCTTGCTCGTCGCCATGGTGAACGGGAATCCGACCGCGTGGGCCTTCGCCCCCGGGCTTCTGCTGATCGGGCTGGGAGTGGGCGCGATGCTAACCCCGTCCGTCAACCTGGTCCAGTCGAGCTTCCCCGATGAGCTGCAGGGCGAGATCTCCGGCCTGTCGCGCAGCGTGTCGAACCTGGGCTCATCGCTCGGCACTGCCGTGGCGGGGACGATCCTCATCACGTGGTCGTACGGTCTCGCGATGATCACCCTCGCCGTGTTGGGACTCGTTGGGCTCGTGGCAGCGTTCATGCTCCCCATCAACCTGGTTCCTGCGAAGTCCGGCGCCCCGGCCGACTGACCCGGCGGGCGCGACGGGTAGCAGGGCGGGGACGCCGGCCACGCTTCACCCTGGGAAAAGGATATCTGGGGTGCCGCGTCGATGCTGCAGGGGTTACGGCTCCTCGAGCCGGTGGTCTTCTACGCGAAAGTCCGCCGGGCCGGCGGACGGGCCTGCTGTCAGCAGGCTCAGCTCCAGCACGTCCTCGAGCTGGCTGGCGCCAGGGGCGACGGTGTCTTCCTCGGTCATGCGGATCTCATCGGCCACAGCTGGGTTTCCTTGCCTGGGTGTCGGACGGCGGGGTCCTTAACCCTAGCGGGAGTTCCTGCGCATTCGCCGGTGTTGGGGCTGCGTCAGCGTTACCGGCGGCCGGCGCAGCGGCGTGGCGGAGGCCGGCGCAGCGGCGTGGCGGAGGCCGCCGCGCACCTGGGGAGGATTCCGACGAGTAAGGCCGGACCCTGATGTGAGGACCCGGCCTCAGTTCCTCCGGTTAGCGGTTCTTGGGCGGGCGTAGGACTTTTCCGGGTTCCGCGCGCAGTCAGCGACGAGTCCGCGGTTCACGAGTTCGGCCAGCAGCAAGGCGAGGCGGTAGTCGGTGGCGTCGTCCAGTGCCAGCTTGAAGTACCGGGCGGCGAAGCTGGACTTGCCTTTGAGCCATTCCAGCCAGCCGATCAGGCACAGCATCGGGGCACGCTGTCCTTCGGGGGTTGCCTTCATGAGTTCGAACGCGACTTCCTGGGCGGTATCCACGCGTGCCCAGTCCGGGCGGGCAGGGAACACTCCAAGCATGACGGCCGTGAACTGATCCGGTGCACTGGTGATGACGTCAGTCATCAGGCAGTCTCGAGCGGTGGGGTGCTGGAATGCTCCTGCCAGTTCCTGCGCGATCCGGGCGGTCAGGGTGGCGGGGTTCCCCAGCACCTGGGCCCACGCGTCGCGACTGTTCTCCAGCCCTTCAGGCCATCCATCGGGGCGGTAGGCCGCGATGGCTTCGCGGGTTCCCGCGTCCCCGGTGAACGGTGCCGGTTCCGTGAATCCGCTGACGTTGCTTCCGGCGTAGATCACGGCGGCGTTTCCGGTGCTGGCGGTGATCGCGTCCAGGGGCTGCTCAGAACAGCACAGCGGGTTGGTGCAGAGGTAGTTCATCCAGACTTCGGAGGTCACCATCCACGCGTCCCGCAACGGAATCCCTGCGGTGGCCCGTTCGGTGCGCAGTGCGGCGACGTGATCGGAGTAGGATCGCGGGATATTTGAGCTGTTTTCGTCGGCGTAGCCGACCGGCGTCCGGGCGTAGGCCAGCGGGTCGGTGCCGAACGGGGCGTCCATGCGGAGCCTGGCACGGAGCTGGTTTCCCTGCATGGTCAGCACGCGGCGGTCTTGCTAACACTCTTCACAAGAAACCTCCATCCTTTGGTTGCGTAAAGGCTGGCCGGCGCATCTTGGGGGCAGGCGCCGACCAGCACTTACAGCGGAAGGCCGGCCGGATGCCTGGTGGGGGTCCAAGCTCCGGCGGCGCTTACAAAGCCGTAATCGCTGGGGAACCCCGAAAGGTTACGCACCAATCGGAGTTTCTTTTTTCTTCCTTCGGCGCCTCTCCCTGCGTGTGCGGGAAAAACGCGAGGATGTCGTCGGCGGCGGAGAACCGCGAAGTCCCTGATGCCATGGCCGTCGCCGACTCGAACGTCATGGCTCTGATCACCTCCGGCATGAGCACCGCCTAGGACGAAGAGCAGACACCGCAACTCGCGACACGGGCTCTGTCCGACAGGAAGGGCGCCACTTTCGTAGACTCAATGGAGATCCGACACGTCTCCTCTATAGAGACAAGCCCGCCACAGGAAGAACCATCGATGAAGATTATCGTCCTAGTAAAGGAGGTCCCCGACACGTACGGGGACCGAAAACTGAACCTTGAAACAGGCCTCGCCGATCGAGAAGCCAGCGAGACAGTCATTGATGAGATCGGTGAGCGGGCCTTGGAGCTGGCATTGACGTACGCCGACGCGAACGAGGGCACTGAGGTCGCAGTCCTCTCCCTCGCCCCCGAGGGAGCGACGGCAACGATACGCAAGGGGCTGGCGATGGGAGCGGGCAGCGCCACCCACATCTCCGACGAGGCGCTCCGGGGTGCGGATCTTGGACTTACCGCCGAAACCCTCGCGGCAGCGATCCGTCGCGTTGAGTTTGACCTTGTGATCACCGGCAACGTCTCCACCGATGGATCCGGCGGCATGATTCCCGCGATGCTCGCAGAATTGCTTGACGTGCCGCTTGCTACCGGCCTCAGCTCCGTACAGATCAGCGACGGCGCGGTGTCCGGCTCCAGGCCCGTTGAATCCGGCGTGCAGCAGGTATCGGCGACCCTGCCGGCGGTGATTTCCATTACCGAGGCGCTTCCCGGGCCGCGCTTCCCGAACTTCAAAGGAATTATGGCCGCGAAGAAGAAGCCCGTTGAGGTGCTGACCCTCGCAGACCTCGGGGTCACGGCCGACAACCCGGACGCGGCGCGTTCGATCATGCTGACCGTTGCAGAAAAGCCCCCGCACGCGGCGGGCGTCAAGATCATTGACGAGGGTGATGCCGGCGAGAAGCTCGCCGACTTCCTCATCGAAAACCGACTGGCCTAAGGACTAACGACATGACTGATTTTCCTCGTGACGCAATCCTCGTCGTCGTAGAAGCCCAGGCTTCGGGTGAACTCGAGAAGGCAGCACCCGGACTCTTCGGCGCTGCCGCTGCCGTTGGCACGCCAGTTGCCTTGGTACTTGCCGCACCCGGTGCCGGGAGCGCCGCCGCCGCAGAGGCCGCGGCCCTCGGTGCCGCGCACGTACTGATCGCCGAGACGCCGGATCCGTCAGCGCTCGGAGTGCCGAGCGTTGACGCGCTTGCCGCCGCCGTGGAGCAGGTGCAGCCGGACGCGATCCTGATTTCGCATTCCCTGAATGGGCGCGACCTTGCCGGCCGTTACGCTGCACGTTCGCGTGCGGCGATCTCTGCCGATGCAATCGGCGTATCACGTGATGACGAGGGCGTCGTGGCACACCACTCCGTCTACGGCGGTGCCTACAACGTGACGTCAACGTCCACGTTCGGGGCGCCCGTCATTACGGTCCGCCAAGGCTCCGTCGATGCACGTGCCACGGCTCAGCCGCAGGCGTCGGAGACCTTGGCCGTGACGCCCTCCGGGAAGCCGGCCGCCCGGATCGACTCGTTCGAGGAGGCAGTTGCCGCCACCTCGCGGCCGGAGCTGCGTGGTGCCGCCAAGGTTGTCGCGGGTGGCCGCGGCCTCGGGTCGGAGGAACAGTTCGCCCTCGTCGGACAGCTCGCCGATACCCTCGGTGCAGCCGTTGGTGCCTCGCGCGCCGCGGTGGATGCGGGCTACATCCCGCAGTCGCATCAGGTCGGCCAGACCGGGGTTTCCGTGTCGTCACAGCTGTATATCGCGCTGGGCATTTCCGGCGCGATTCAGCACCGGGCCGGCATGCAGACCGCGAAGACGATCGTCGCCATCAACAAGGATTCAGACGCGCCGATCTTCGAGATCGCCGACTATGGTGTGGTCGGCGACCTCTTCAAGGTTGTGCCCCAGCTGATTAGCGCCCTTGAGGCTCGGAAGAAGTAAAGATGGCAACTCAGTCTCGGTCCATCCGGCGTGGCCTGCCGCGCGTCGAAGGCGGTGACCCCTGGCCTCCAGCAGGCGAGGCGCCCGCCCGCATTGTCACGGCAGGAACGGCCGCCGCGCCGGCGTCTGATTCAGGGGCGGGACCGGTCACCGCCGGGCCAGCGGCCGCCGCGCCCCCCGCGCCCGCGGCTGCCGCCGCTGCCTTGGAAACGGCACCGGGTGCGACGGCGGTGTCCGCTCCGGTCCCGGCCGTGAGCTCCGGCGCCGCGGTGCCGCGGCAGCTTCGCCGCGGCCTGCCCCGCCTGCCGGGCGGCGAACCTTGGCCGCCAGCAGGCGAGGTTCCGGTATCAGTGGCGGCTCTGTCCGGGGCTCCCGCCGCAGGCGCGCCGGCCGCAGCTGCTGTTACGGCTGCTGCCGCAGGTGCTGCTGAGAAAGCAGTGCCGGCAGCAGCGTCGACTGCAGTTGCCCCGGCCACCGCACCCGTCCCACTGGCAATGGGAACCACGTCGCTTCGCCGCGGGCTTCCCCGCGTGCCGGGCGGCGAGCCGTGGCCGCCGGCTGGACTTGCGCCGTCGCCCGCTGCCGCCCCTGCGGTGCAGGCGGAGCCCGAACTCATCGCTCCGGCCCATCCCTCGGCCCCGGCTGCCAGTGTGGTGGAGACCGTTGCCGAGGCGGAGCCGCCGGCGGTCGCGAGTGCACCCGCGGTCCCCGCCGCCCCTCCCGCCGCGCCGGCACCGGCACCGGCTGCCGTTACTGAAAAGCCCGTGAGGCCAAAAGCCGAGCCGAGGCTTTACGGGTCGCGCACCCTGGGTCAGTGGATCAAGCTCGTCGTGCTCCTCGCCGTCGGCGCCGTGGCCGCCGCAGCAATTCTTGTGCTCGCCGCGCGCGGTGTGACGACGCTGCCGGGCGTGTCGGAGTTCTTCGAAAAGTACCCCGGCGCGTACGACCTGCCCGATACGGCCGAGCCCGGGTTCCCGTGGTGGGCGCAGTGGGCGCACTTCTTCAACATCTTCCTGATGGTGCTCATCATTCGCTCCGGCTACCAGGTGCGCACTGAGCAGAAGCCACCCGCGTTCTGGACGCCGAAGCGCGGTGGCAAGAAGATCAGCATCAACCTTTGGCTGCACCAGTCGCTGGATATTCTGTGGCTGGCCAACGGACTCATCTTTGTGGTGCTGCTGTTTGCCTCGGGCCGCTGGATGCGAATCGTACCGACCAGCTGGGAGGCGTTCCCGAACACACTCTCCGCGCTCCTGCAGTACATGACACTCGACTGGCCCGTTGAGACCGGCTGGGTGAACTACAACAGCCTGCAGCAGCTCATGTACTTCCTCGTGGTGTTCATCGCGGCCCCGCTCGCGGCGATCACTGGTGTGCGCATGAGCGAGTTCTGGCCGAAGGACGCGAAGGCGCTGAACAAGATCTACCCGGTGGAGGTTGCGCGCGCGATTCACTTCCCGACGATGCTGTTTTTCGTGCTGTTCATTCTCATCCACGTGTTCCTGGTGTTCGCGACCGGTGCGCTGCGCAACCTGAACCACATGTTCGGCGGCACCGACGTGGTGAACTGGGTCGGCTTCTGGCTCTTCGCGGCCGCAATCGCCGTCACGGCGGCCGGGTGGTACGCCGCCCGCCCGCTCGTGCTCGCACCAATCGCGAAGCTGTTCGGTCAGGTGAGCAGCCGCTAGGCTTCACCGCCTACACAGGGAGGATCCCGCGCCATACACAGCTCAGGCTCTCTGGCACGGGATCCTCACCTGTCGTGATCCTGATCCAACGGGTCGCTTCTAGCCCGGCGGAGGGAGGGCACCATAGGTATTTGGCACCGCATGGGGATTGACCGGCCGGTCCTCGTCGGCTGAGGAGGGCTCCCTGGTGTCGTAGCTGCGCGCCGTTCGCAGGTTCCGGGATCGTTTGTGCAGACCCACCGCGACAAAACCGAGCCCACCGACCAGAAGACCCAGTCCGAGGACGAACAGCGCCACCGCACCCTGTCCTGCGATGCCCGAGAACACGTCAAACAACGGCATCGGCAGGACGAACACCGTGGCCGCCAGGGCTATTGAGCCCACTGCAATTTGCCATGTCCCCTTGGGCTTCATGGTTCCCCCTCCATGTCTTGCGTGTCAGCCTTGCGCCCCAGTAAACCCGACGCGTGCTCATTTAGAAAGGGCCGCCACGGACACGGAGTAAGGGGAGACGTCGCGGACGACGGCGGGACTTCCCGACGTCGTCCGCTGGCGTGGGGTGCCGCTCCCCTACAGCGCCGGCCAGCCGCCGTCGAAGGCAGCGGCGCAAGCCAAAAGTGGGCACATCTTTCGAACCTTTCATTGGACGGGGAGTCGCCGCATGATAGGCGCATGACCCTAAACCCATCAGCCGACGAATCCGCCGTTGCGAAAGCTCAGCGCGAGCTCGAAGCGGCCGGCGTCCGCACCGTGATCGGCACGGTGGTGAATGCTGCGGGCATCACGCTGGCCAAGAGCGTTCCGTTAGCCCGGCTCAAAGCCTTCCACCAATCCGGGATGGGCGCTGCCCCCGTCTGGCATGTCTTCACCATCGACGGCGGGATAGCGTTCACGGACAGCATCACCACCGTTGGCGATATGCGCCTCAAGATCGATATCACGGGACTCCGTGTCCTGCGGGGTGGCCGGGCATGGGCACCAGGCAGCCTTTTCGAACAGGACGGAGCCGCGTCTCCGGCCTGCGCCCGCGGCCTTCTGGCCGATGTCGACGGCAGCCTCGATGAGGCCGGATACAAGGCACTTGTGGGCCACGAACTTGAATTCTTCCTCGTCGCCCCGGACGGTTCAGCGCTGGAAACCGCGCCCTGGGTTCCGTACGGGGCAACCGGGCTCCTGGACCAATCGGAATTCCTCGATGATCTGCTGTCAGTTCTGAACCATGGCGGCATTCCCATGGAGCAGATCCACGCCGAGTACGGCAGAAACCAGTTCGAGTTTTCCCTTCCCCCTGCTTCGCCGGTTCAGGCCGCGGACACCGTGGTCCTTTCCAAGATCATCGTTGGCATCGTCGCCCGGGCCCACAGCATGCAGGCCTCGTTCTCCCCGTTGCCCTTTTCCGGCACCGTCGGAAACGGTGCCCACCAGCACTTTTCGCTCCACAAGGACGGCATGCCGCTGTTCTCCGGCGGCAGCGGACCGCACGGCATCTGCGCTGAGGGAGGCGCTGCCATTGGGGGCATCATTGCGGGACTCCCCGACGTCCAGGGTTTTCTCACGGGATCAGTCTTGTCCGGAAGCCGCTTGGCACCTGGCACGTGGTCGGGCGCCTACTTATGCTGGGGCCTGGAAAACCGGGAAGCCTCGGTGCGCTTTCTGAACGAGGGAAACAGTAATCCGCACGGAGCCAACGTCGAAGTGAAAATCGTCGACCCGTCGGCAAACGTGTATCTGGCCTCCGCGTCCATCCTGGCACTCTCCCTTGACGGCATCCGCGGCGGGCGCAGGCTTCCGGCAGAGATCCCGGGTGACCCCGGACGGCTATCGGAAGACGAGCGGCACCGGGCCAATATCCGGCTGCTCGCAGACTCCCCCGCCGCCATCATCGACACGCTGGACACGTCGCGCCTTGCACGCGGGCTTCTGGGAGACGCCATCGTCGATGCCACGGTGGCCGTCCGGCGCTACGAACAGCGAATCTCCGCGGAACTCTCGCCGGACGAGCTTGCCGAACGCTTTCGACTTGCCTGGTCGATCTAATGGCAGGCGGCTCTTTTGCGGACTTTGTCGAACAAGTCAGCCTTATTGATCACCACGTGCATGGCGCGTTTCACGCCGCCGGCGATGAGGCACGCTTTCAGAACTCGCTCAATGAAGGGAACACCGAACCGCTGGCCAACCCGGAGGACGCCTACAACACACAAATCGGGCTCGCCTTCCGTCGCTGGTGCAGCGGCATTCTTGATTTGCCACGCCACGCTTCCCCAGCGGACTACTGGAGCCGGCGCTCCGCGCTTGGGGAACTCGAGGTCAGCCGGCGCATGACCCGCGCTGCCGGGGTGAGTGACTGGCTGATCGATACAGGATTGGATGCCGCTGACTACCTCGGCACGGCCGGCATGGCCGACGTCTCCGGCGGGCGAACCCACGAGATCGTTCGGCTGGAACTGGTCGCCGAGGCGCTGATCCAGGAGATTGCCAACCCGGCAGATTACGTTGAAGAGTTCGGTCACCGGCTTCACGAGCTCACCCGCAGCGCCGTGGGCGTCAAGACGGTTCTCGCCTACCGCGCAGGATTCGACCAGAATCTCAGCCGGCCAACACCGGCTGCGGTCACTGAAGCGGCCCGCCGTTGGCAAGAGAACCTCCGCACCGGCACCAATGCGAAGCTCACCGACGTGACACTCATTGCCCACGGGATTCATACGGCGGTGTCGATGAAGCTTCCTCTGCAATTCCATGTCGGATTCGGGGACCGCGACCTGGACCTCCACAAAACCAATCCCCTGTACCTCTTGGACTTTCTCCGGTCCCCCGACGTCCGGGACACACCCATCATGCTGCTCCACTGCTATCCATTCGAGCGCGAAGCCGGCTATTTGGCCCACGCCTTTGAAAACGTCTACCTCGATGTGGGCCTTGCCGTGAACTTCACCGGGGCACGGAGCCCTGACCTGGTGGCCCGCTCGTTCGAGCTGGCCCCCTTCACAAAAGTCCTTTACTCCTCCGACGCCTTCGGCCCAGCGGAACTTCACTACCTCGGAGCGAGACTGTGGCGCAACGCAATCACCAAGGTAGTCGGCGGATGGATCGACGACGACGACTGTTCAGAGGCGGATGCCCGCAAGATCGTGCAACTCGTCGCACGCGACAACGCCCGCCGCGTGTACGCGCTTCCCTGAGCGGCCGACCCGACATCCCCAGCAACAAAACGGACAGCCGCGGCTGTCACCACCTAAGCAGGTAGCCGAAATACCCGCGGTGGCCGGGTCCGCGCCCATGGCTTGTCAGTAAACTGGGACGCATGACCGAGCACGAACCGGCACCTGCCGGGGTCGCTGAGTCTGCAGGCCCGGCCGATCCCGACGCCATCGACACGTCCTTGCGCAGTCCGGCGCAGCGGTCCCGCACGTTCGCCGGGATCCTGGTCAACACTGCCCTGGCCAACATCACCACCAGTTATCTGTGGTTTGCCCTGACGTTCTGGGTCTATCTGGAGACGCGCAACGTGATCGCCACCGGGGTGATCGGCGGTGCATACATGCTGTTGATTGCCCTTTCCAGCATCAGCTTCGGCACGTTTGTGGACCGCTACCGCAAGCTGGCCGTGATGCGATTCGCCGCTGGTTTCACCCTGGTGATGTTCCTGCTGGCCGGGGTGATGTTCCTGCTGACACCCGCTGCCAGCCTGCTGGACCTGACACAGCCGTGGTTTTGGATCTTCGCCGTGATCATCCTGGTGGGCGCGATGGTGGAGAACATGCGCAACGTCGCCCTCTCCACCACAGTCACCATCCTCATCGAGCCGGACCGGCGGGCTAACGCCAACGGGCTGGTGGGCATGGTGCAGGGGCTGGCGTTTATCGTCACCTCGGTGCTCTCCGGGCTGTCGGTCGGGCTGCTGGGCATGGGCTGGACGGTCGTCGTCGCAGTGGTGCTCACTGCCCTTGCCTTCGCGCACCTGCTCACGCTGCGCCTGCCGGAGGAAGTGCGGGTGGCCACCACGGACGCCCACGGCGCGTTCGACTTGCGCGGCTCCCTTGCCGCCGTCCTGGCCGTTGCAGGCCTGTTCGCGCTGATCCTTTTCACCACGTTCAACAACTTCATCGGCGGCGTCTATATGGCGCTCATGGATCCCTATGGACTGGAGATGTTCCCCGTGGAGCTGTGGGGAGCCGTGTTCGCCCTGGGGTCCACCGGGTTCATTGTGGGCGGCGCCCTGATCGGCAAGTTCGGGCTCGGGTCCAATCCGCTGCGCACCATGCTCATCGCGGTTATGGCCATGGGGGTCCTCGGTGCTGTGTTCACGCTGCGGGAGTGGGCATGGCTGTACATCGCGGGTATCTGGCTGTATCTGGTGCTGATTCCTTTTGTGGAGGCCGCCGAGCAGACGGTCATCCAACAGGTGGTGCCGCTGCCCCGGCAGGGCCGGGTGTTCGGGTTCGCCATGGCCTTCGAGTCGGCGGCGGCGCCGATCACCGCCTTCCTCATTGCCCCGATCGCCCAGTTCTGGCTCATCCCCTATGCGCGGTCCGCTGAGGGCGCCGCCCAGCTGGCCCCGCTGCTGGGCGAGGGCACCTCCCGCGGTATTGCCCTGATCTTCCTGGTGGCCGGCATCATCATGATCGCAGCCGCGTTGCTGGCCTTCCTGACCCCGGTCTACCGCCGGGTCTCGGCGTCGTATGCGCAGGCAGCTGCCGACGCGCCGGAGACGGCGGACTCTTCGTCGCCTGCAGACCGGGGACGGGCTGACTGAGCCCGGGCTCATCTTCACAGCGGACGACGGCGGGACTTCCCGCCGTCGTCCGCTTGCGTTTAGGTGAGGGGCTTTACAGCGCGGACCAGCCGCCGTCGGAGGGAGGATGGCGCCGTTGACGTTGGTGCCGTCGTCGCTGGGCAGGAAGGTGATGGAGGCGGCGAGCTGCGCCGCGACGGCAGGCGTCGGGACGGTGGCCTGCATCAGCGGGCCGAGGCGTTCGGCCGCGGGCTGCGATCCTCAACCTAATCCCACCCTCTAGGGCAATTTTCATCAAATTGGCACAGGGCTGCGCTACGGTTGGCAGCACTATCAATTTTTAGGGGGACAAATGGAGTTTGCAGAAAAACTTTCAGCTTTGGCAGCAAAGGTGCGCCAACAGCGAGGTGTGATCCAAACGGAAGAGGCAACGAAGAATGCCTTTATCATGCCCTTCATTTCCACAATTCTTGGCTATGACGTCTTCAACCCCATGGAAGTGGTTCCGGAGTTCATCGCGGATGTAGGGCTCAACAAGGGCGAGAAGATCGACTATGCGATCGTCAAGGACGGCGAGGTCCAGATCCTGATCGAGTGCAAGAAGTCCACGGAACCAGTGAAAATCGAGCACGCATCCCAGCTTTTCCGGTACTTTGCTGTGACCAACGCCAGAATCGCCATCCTTACCAACGGTGAGGTGTACCAATTCTTCACGGACCTCGATGCACCGAACCGCATGGATGCCAAGCCGTTCCTTGTGCTCGATTTGAACGACATTGACGAATCCCTCATTCCGGAGTTGCAAAAACTATCCAAGGAAGTCTTTGATCTCGACTCGATCATCAGCGCGGCAGGCGAGCTGAAATACATCGGTGAACTCAAGAGGACCTTGGCTGCACAATTTAAGGAGCCGGAGGACGAGTGGGTTAAGTTCCTTACCGGTCGTGTGTATTCGGGTCCCTACACCCAGAAGGTGCGTGAGCAGTTCACCGCTTTGGTGACGAAAGCGTCCAAGCAGTTCCTGAACGACCAGGTGAACGAGCGGCTGAAGAAGGCTCTCGGCGCCCCGGCCTTCCCGCAGAATGACGACGCAGCAGTGGCTGCCAGCGTGACTAGCGCACCCGTGGCCGAGGCGGACCTGGCCGAGGCTGACGGGCTGGAGACAACGCTGGAGGAAATCGAGGGTTACCAGATTGTGCGGGCCATCGTCTGCAGCGAAGTCAAGCCCGCTCGGGTAGTGCAGAGGGATGCCAAGTCCTATTTCGCGGTGTTGCTGGACGACAACAACCGCAAGCCGATCGCCCGCCTGCACTTCAACCGCACCCAGAAGTACATCGGCATCTTCGACGACAACAAGGAAGAGACGCGGGTGCCCATCGGCTCGCTGGAAGAGATCTACGAGCACACGGCAGCACTCCGCGCGAGCGTAAAGAGCTACCTGTGACTGCGTCCGCTTCTGACCTCGACCTGCTTCTCATTGCAATCGCGGCCATGCCGATGCCAATCAGCTCGGCGTAAAGGAACAAAACGTCGACCACTCCACCTGGAGCCACGCCAGCGCTACTGTGCGAAAGGGCACGCTGGTAATACACTGAGCCGCCGTGCAGGTAGTGCGGACGACGGCGGGACCTCCCGCCGTCGTCCGCTTGCGTTTGGCCGCTCCCCTAGGGCGCTGACCAGCCGCCGTTGGTTCGGTGAATGTGATGACTCGCTGGAGTCGTTGACACAGAGGTGAGGACCTCCGGTTGCACAGTGGAGTTGCTTAACATGAGACGCCGGGGGCGATGATCCATGTGGATGTGAAGAAGCTCGGCAACATCCCCGACGGCGGTGGATGGCGCTACGTCGGCCGGCAACATGGCGGCGCGAACCGGGCAGGAACCCCGGACAAACCGCGCAGCAGACATCGCGGCCCGCTGATCGGCATCGCCTACGTGCACACCGTCATCGATGACCACTCACGGGTCGCCTACGCCGAAATCCACAGCGACGAAACAGCAGCCACCGCAGTCGGAGTGCTCAGGCGGCCCGTGTCCTGGTTCGCCGCCCGCGGCGTCACCGTCGAGCGGGTTCTCTCCGACAACGGCTCAGCCTACAAATCCCACCTCTGGCGCGACACCTGCCGGGAGCTGAACATCAAGCCGAAGAAGACCAGGCCCTACCGCCCCAGACCAACGGAAAAATCGAACGCTTCCATCGCACCCTCGCTGACGGGTGGGCATTCAAACGCTTCTACGTCAGCGAATCAGCCCGCAGAAACGCCCTCCCGGCATGGTTGCACCACTACAATCACCACAGGCCCCACACCGCAATCGGAGGCCACCCGCCCATCAGCCGCTTGACCAACCTCCCTGGGCAGTACACCGAAAGCTGCTGCGGGCATGTGGTCAGTTCTTGATGACCTCCAGCTCAATCACAGCCCAGGACAGCGCCGGCAGCGTTGCCCGAAGTTCGGAGCCGCTCGCCTTCGCCCCTGCCAGCGGCCGGAGCCCCACCTGGTCCGGGCTGCCCTGAGTATTGACCGTGAAACGGTCCCCGCCTTCGGGTATTTCCAGGACCTCCGCGCGGAGAACTTGGCGGGCGTCAAAGCCGCGCAGGGCGACTTCAATATCTGCCGCTTCCTCCAGTCCGCGGTTGGCGAAGAACAGCGCCACCCGGCCCGATTCCTCGTTCCACGTCGCACTGACATCCACGAGGTCGGTGCCGCCGAACCGCGCATTTTCGTACTTGTCCGAGTCAACGGACAGGCGCAGGATCTGGCCCTTGGCCAGTTCGGCCATGCGCGCGAAGGGGTGGAAGATGGTCTGCCGCCAGGCCGGGCCGTTTTCCTCGCTGAGGATCGGGGCGATGACGTTGACCAGCTGTGCCTGGTTGGCGATCTTGACCCGGTCGCCGTGGCGGAGCAGCGAGTTGAGCAGGGTTCCGACGACCACGGCATCTGTCACGTTGTACTTGTCCTCAATGACCCTGGGGTGCTCACGCCAGCCGGCCTTGGCCACCTGGTGCGGCTGGTCCTCGGTGTCGAGGCCGCGCTGGTACCAGACGTTCCACTCGTCGAAGGACAGGTTGATGGTCTTCTTGTGCTTTCCCTTCGCGCGGACGGCATCGGCAGTTGCGATGACTGATTCGATGAAATAGTCAGTGTCCACTGCGCTGGCGAGGAAGCTGCCAACGTCGCCCTCATGCTCCTGGTAGTAGGCATGCAACGAGATGTAATCCACTTCCTCGTAGGTGTGGGTCAGTACTGTCTGTTCCCAGGCTCCGAACGTGGGCATACCGGAGCTGGAGCTTCCGCAGACCACCAGTTCGATGTCCGGATCCACGAACCGCATCGCTTTGGCCGCCTCCTGGGCCAGCCGGCCGTACTCATTCGCGGTCTTGTGGCCGATCTGCCAGGGCCCGTCCATTTCATTGCCGAGGCACCACAGCTTGATGTTGAACGGGTCCTTATGCCCGTTCTTGGCGCGCAGGTCCGACAGATAGGTCCCTCCGGGATGGTTCGCGTACTCCACGATCTCGCGCGCCGCATCCACACCCCGGGTGCCCAGGTTGATGGCTTCCATGATTTCGGTCCCTGCCTGGCGTGACCAGTCCACGAACTCGTGCAGTCCGAAGGCGTTCGTCTCCAGGGTGTGCCAGGCGCCGTCGAGCCGTCGTGGGCGGCCTTCCCGGGGACCTACCCCGTCTTCCCAGTTATATCCGGACACGAAGTTGCCGCCGGGGTAGCGGATGACAGTGGCCCCGAGTTCCTTGACGAGCTTGAGCACGTCCTGGCGGAAACCGTTTTCGTCGGCCTCCGGGTGGCCCGGTTCGTAGATTCCGGTGTAAACGCAGCGGCCCATGTGCTCAACGAAGGAGCCAAAAAGGCGGCGGGGCACTTCCCCGATGGTGAAGTCTCGGTCCAGGGTGATTCGTGCGCGGGACATGTGGCGTATCTCCTTTTGGTTGAACAGGTTCGTTGGAAGTAATCGGAGGTCAGGTTCAGGTGCCGGCGAGCCCGGTGGTCGCAACGCCCTTGATGATCTGGCGCTGGAAGAACAGGAAGACCAGGATGAGCGGCAAGGCCGCGAGCAGTGCGGATGCCATGTTTTGCGCGTACTGGATGCCATAGGCACTCTTAATGGTCTGCAGTCCAACCGGAAGGGTCAGGATGGACCCATCGTTCGTGGAGATGAAGGGCCAGAGGAAGTTGTTCCACGCGCTGATGAAAACGAAGATCGCGACGGCGGCGAGAATGGGGCGTGAGAGCGGCAGGATGACCTGAATGAAGATCCGCATCCGGCTGGCACCATCCATCACCGCAGCTTCCTCGAGTTCACGCGGGATCTGATCAAAGAACTTTTTGAGCACGAACACCATGGCGGGGTGGATGACCTGCGGCAGGATGACGGCCCAGGCCGTGTCGATCATGTGGAGCGCCACCATCTGATAGAACAGCGGAATCATCAGCACTGGCGGCGGGATGATGATCGAGGCGATGATCACCGTCATCAGGACTTTTTTGCCCCGGAAATCGATGCGGGACAAGGCGTAGGCGACCAGCGCGGAGATGACCAGCGTGATCGCGGTGATGGCGGCCGAGGTGTAGAGGGAATTCCACGTCCACAGCGGGATATTGCCGTCTTGGAACACTTTGACGAAAGCATCCGCGGTAAAGCCCGACGGCGGGATCCAGCTGACCTTCGGCGCTGCGGCGTCGGTCTCGGACTTGAAGGCGGTAACCGTGGCCCAGGCGAAGGGAACGAGCCACAAGACTGCCAGGAGCGCCGCGACCGCGGTGACGGCGGCCTTGCCGGCCGTGATCTTCCTGCGGGGTTTTCGGGCCGCTGCTGCGCCGGCGGTGTGCGGGGCGGGGCGGGTGAGTGTCTGGGTTGCCATGGTTATGCACTCCTGCGGCGCGTGATGACGAACTGCATGACCGAGACGATCACGATCAGCCCGAAGAAAATGTAGGAGACGGCTGCGGAGTAGCCCAGCCGGTAGCCGGTAAACCCGGTTTCGAAGATGTACTGCACCACTGGCCTGGTGGAACCGCTGGGGCCGCCAGCCGTCATCTGGTACACCTGATCAAAGATTTTCAGTGATGCCAGAATCTGGAGGAGGACGATCATCACGGTGGTCGGAGCCAGCTGCGGCAGGGTGATGGAGAAGAACTGCCGCCAGGCTCCGGCCCCGTCCAGGGATGCCGCCTCGTAGTGCTGGTGGGGGATGTTCTGCATGGCCGCCAGGTACAAGAGAAAGTTGAAGCCGACGGTCCACCACAGCGTGGCGATGACGATCGCCCACATCGCCACGTTCGGGTCGTTCAGCCAGGCCACCTTCGGAAGCCCGATTTTCGCCAGGGAGTCGTTGATCAGCCCCAGCTGCGGGTTGTACATCCAGGTAAAGAACAGTGAGACCACGGTCGAGGCGAGCAGGTACGGCGCAAAGTAGGAGAGCCGCCACAGCCATTGCGCGGGCAATCCGACGTTAAGCAGGGCGGCCATGATCAAGGCGACGATCACCAAGGGAACCGTGCTTATCACCGTGAAGTAGAGCGTGTTGCCCAGGGAACGCCACATGTCCGCATCGGCCAAGGCCTCGGCGTAGTTGGCCAGGCCAATCAGGTTGTCGTTGGCGCCAGTAAGGGACTTGCCTGTCAGGCTCATGAAAAGGCCGTAAAGAATGGGCCAGACCAGGAAGACAAGGAAGAACGCCAGGAAAGGGGCGGCGAAGCCCCAGCCGGTCAGGTTGTCCCTGGCTTGACGGGACGGGGCCGGACCGGGCTGTGGACGGGTCCGGGTTGGACGGGAAGATGCCGTACGCTCTGCGCTCCGGCCGGATGTTGCTAAGGAACTCATCAGGGACTCCTTTGTCACTCGGGTGGCTCAGACCGGGTTGGGCCGGGAGAGAAGGGTGTTGGTGCGGCGCACGAATGCGTCCCAACCGTCGGCGGCCTTGTCGCGGCCGAGGAGTACGTTCTGCACGTTTTCCGCAAAGTAGGTTTGCCAGTCCGAGCCGGAGCCGCTGAACCAGGATTCCGGATCGTAATTGATAATGTCCGCCGCGTTGGCGTAGTGAATCTGGGGAGTGAGTTCCCGGTACGCATGTGACTGCACAATCGGCTGATAGGCCGGAATGTGTCCGGCTTCCGCCCAGGACAGCGACCCCTTGAGGACATCGCTCACGAACTTGTACACGTCGCGCCGCTTCCCGTCGTCGGCGTTTAGTTGCCGCGGCAGGACAAAGGAATGAGAGTCAGCATAGGCAGCCGGCGTCCCGTAGAGCGTGGGGATAGTTGCCGCGTCGACCGGCAGACCGGCCTTCTTGAAGGTGGGGAGTTCCCAGACGCCGCTGAAGAGCATGCCAGAACCGCCACGGGCAAATTCGGCGATGCCCGTACTGATGTCCCCGCTCTTGGCGGCTATGGTGTCGTCGAACAGTGATGCCATGAATTCCAGGGACTCGACCGCCGCATCCCTGTCAGCCTTCATCGGTTGCCCCGGGGTGAGTTCCATGTCCACACCGTGCTGCTTGTAGAGGGTGTAGAAGAGACGCCACATCTGGGACCCGCTGCCAAGGTAGCCGAAGGACAGGCCGTGCGCCTGTGTCACCTTCTGCATCTCGCGGGCCATCGAGAGGAACTCCTGCGGGGAACTTGCAGCCTGCAGTTGCCCGTCGGCGGCCAGCACCCCGGCCTTGCCGGCGACGTCGGTGTTGTAGAACATGACGAACGGGTGCGAGTCCAGGGCGATGGAAAAAACCTGGCCGTTCTGCTGGCTCTTGTCCCAGATCCTCGGTGCGAAGCTCTGGGAAGTCACGCCGTGTTCTGCCAGCAAGGACATGTCCCACGGGTCAATGAGTCCCCCTGGGGCGTAGCCGGGGACCCGGCTGGCATGCATGATGGCCAGTTCCGGCGGGCGGCCTCCGGCTGACGCCATCGCCAGCTTGGTGTAGTACGGCGGACCCCACGCCAGGACGGTCGGATGGACGGTGAAACCGGGGTTGCCGGCGTTCGCCTTACTGATCATTGCCTGCATCTTGATGCCGTCACCGCCGGACAGCAGATGCCAGAACGCAATGTCCCGCACGGCCGCCGCCGAGGCGGTACCGCCGCAGCCCGTGAGACCGGCCGCCGCGAACACGCTGCCGAGAGCCGCCGAACCTGCCAGTAACTGCCGCCGGGTCACTTGCTTGCCGGCAAAAAAGTCAATCTGCTTCACCCGTCACTCCTTTGGATGGGTCCGCTGAAAATAATCCTGATGGCACAAAACACTGCCGTTCCGGTGCGCTGAAATCCCGGGAGCGGCAGGTGCGATGTGACGCGGGACTCACATTACATCGATGTAAAACGGACCACAAGAGAAAATTGTTAGCGTGAACAATCTGATGCAGCCATCTCATTTGGGAGCGCGTTTAGCCGCTGCTGTCCCGCTCCACGATTTTGTAGTCGACGGTGACCACCCTCTGCTCGCCGACACGGTCAGCCATCCGCTCGGTGAGCAGGCGGAGGGCTTCGCTGGCCACCCGGCGCTTGTCGAAGGAAACGGTGGTGAGGGATGGCACGGCATACTGCCCGTCGGCGATATCGTCAAAGCCCGCCACGGCAACGTCGGACGGAACGCTGATTCCCCTCTTCCACAACACGCTCATCGCGCCAATGGCCATGGAGTCGGTGAAGCAGAACAGCGCCTCGGGGAGCGGGTGGGAGTCCAGATAGGAGGCGAGCGCGACGGCAGCCGTGTGTGGTGTCCATTTTTCGCACGGGATGAGCAGTGAGTCGTCCCGGTCAATGCCGAGCTCTTCGAGCGCGGCACGGTAGCCACGGGTCCGCAGGATTGCCGCGGCGGAGCCTCGGCCTTCCGCAGTTCCGAGCACGGCAATACGACGCCGGCCGGTCCTGGCAAGCGCCAGGGTCATGTCACGGGCGGCAGCAACGCTGTCCACCCACACACGGTCGGCCAGCTTCTGGGACACCTCACCCAGCAGGACCACCGGGGGCAGTGAGACTCCCACCTTGACGGCACTCTCATCCAGCACCACCGGGTTGAGGATCAGGCCATCAATGAGGTTGGACCGCGCGCGGGACATCAGTTCGTATTCGCGCCGGGGATCGGAACCGGTTTCCTCGATCTGGACGCTCCAGCCTTGCTCGTGGGCAACTTCCACCACGTTGTGCGCAATCTCGGCCGAGTAAGGGGTCGCCAGGTCCGGTAGGGCCAGGGCGATAACACCCGACCTGCCGTTGCGCAGTCCGCGGGCGGAAAGGTTGGGCACATAATCGAGTTCCAGAATGGCCTGCTCCACCTTGACCCTGGTGGCTCCGCTGACCGGAACAATCCCGTTCATCACGTTCGAGACAGTCTTGGGTGAGACGCCGGCACGACGCGCGACGTCCTTGACCGTTGCGCGCACTGCTCCCCTTTCAAAGCATCCTGGGCCAAAGCCAAGCGGCCAATGGCTGCTGCTGCGGATGACCTGCTGACGATGTTACCCGTCTCGGCGGGCTGCGGCGGAAACGTCTTGACAGGAAAATTGTTAGCGCTCACAGTGGTGAGAGCGAAACGTACCTTCACCGGAAAGCCGAATGAATGAAGAACTGGGCAGGCAACCTCAACTACTCATCAGCGGACGTTATGCGCCCGGCGTCGGTGGCTGAACTCGCCCGCGTGGTGGAGCGCGCCGACCGGGTCAAGGCCCTGGGATCGCGGCACTCCTTCAACCGCATGGGGGACACCGACGGTGTGCACGTGCTGCTGGACGCCCTGCCGCAGCACATCGAACTGGACTCAGAACGGAAGACGGTCCGCGTCAGCGGCGGCGTGAGCTACGGCGCCCTGTGCCGCACGTTGCAACAGTCCGGCGTCGCCATCCACAATCTGGCTTCGCTGCCCCACATTTCCGTGGCAGGAGCAGTCCAGACGGGCACCCACGGCTCTGGTGTGAACAACCCCGCCTTGGCCGGGGCGGTGGAGGGCATTGAGCTGGTCCGGCCCTCCGGCGAGCAGGTATCGCTGACCCGCGCGGACGGAGAGGAGTTTTTGGGCAGCGTGGTGGGTCTGGGCGCCCTTGGCATCGTCACCGGCCTCCAGCTTGCCGTCCGGCCGAGCTTCAGCATGCGCCAGCGTGTTTTGGAGAACCTGCCGTGGGAACGGGCACTGGCGGACTTCACTCAGCTGGTGTCCAGCGCCTACAGCGTGAGTCTATTCACCGATTACGCAGGCGATTGCATCAGCCAAGTCTGGCTCAAGGCGGTGGACTCGGAGCCTCCCATCGGTGAACTGTTCGGCGCCACGGCCGCCATCTGCCCCCGGCACCCTTTGCCGGGGATGTCGGCCGAGAACTGCACAGTCCAGATGGATGAGCCCGGGCAATGGCTGGACCGGCTGCCGCACTTCCGCCACGAGTTCACGCCCAGCAAGGGTGAGGAACTGCAGAGCGAATTCCTCCTGCCGCTGGAGCAGGCCCCTGCTGCACTCCAGGTGGTGCGGAGTCTGGCGGACAAACTTGCACCCCTGCTTTATGTCTCGGAAATCCGGACCGGCGCCGCAGATGAATTCTGGCTCAGCCCCTTCTACCGGCAGCAGAGCGTTGCCCTGCACTTCACCTGGAAGCCGCTGCAGCCGCAGGTGGAAGCCGTTCTGCCGCAGCTCGAGGACCTGCTTCGGCCGTTCGGGGCCAGGCCGCACTGGGGCAAGCTTTTCACGCCCGGCGGTCACGACTGGGAGTCCCTCTACCCCCGCTTTGCGGACTTCCGCGCGCTGGCATCGGCGCACGATCCGGAGGGAAAATTCCGCAACGGGCTGCTGGACAGCATCCTCGGCGTCCCGGTGGTGAACTCACGCTAAGCGGCTGGCCACACGGCTTAAGCGCTCCAGCACACACAACCAGTCCTGCAGACGGTCGACGGCGGGACGTCCCGCCGTCGTCCGTCTGCGTTTCTACGGCGCGGAACGGGGCCAGTCAGCCGCCGCCATCATCGAAGCGTTCAGCCCCGGCATGCAGGGCGGCCGGGCCATCGCCGAACTTGTCCTCGGCCTGGTCGACCCCACCGGGCGTCTCCCGATCTCCTTCGCCCGCCACGCCGGCGTTTGAGAAGTAGATACCTACCGAGCGGACGACGGCGGCACGCGCCGGCGTCGTCCGCTTGCGTTTAGTGCCGCACTTTTACAGCGCCGACCGGCGGCGGAAACCCAGGTCCGCAACTATCGGCGCGGCATTAGAAATGCCAACTCCGCAACGCACAGTAAGAACATGAAATCACTACTAAGCGATGACGTCGTCGCCGTACGTGGCGTCTTAACAGATCACACCCGGTCGATATTCATGCTCTTGGGCTAACAGGCCCGGAGTCTTGATCGCCTCAGGTCCGGTCCTCGGGTGGTGGGGTGGTGTCCGCCTCGGGGTTCGCGCCGCTGGTACGCTGCGCATTCACGGCGGGGACCGGTTCCTCATGGGCCGGCCGAAAAAAGTGCCAGGCCGCGAGTCCCACGGTCACCGCGACGGCCACCGCCCCGGCGATCAACCAGGCTTTCCCGGACGCTGTCCGCCTTGACTTAGCCGGCGCCGGGGCAACATTAGGTGCGACCCGCTTCAGACCTTCGTGGACACGGGGAACCAGAGTTTCCACTCCGCCGGCGAGTTCGTCAGCGAGCCGCCGCAGACCGGCCTGGATCCTCGGGGACGCGGATTCAATCCCGGCATCAAGCCCCTCGACCACTTTTTGCAATGCCGCCTCGACCTCGGGAGTGGCCCACTCCTTCCCCTTGGTGAGCTGAGAAATGAGGTTCTCTGAAAGATGGCGGACCTGATCGGCCTGGGCCGTGGGTTTTGCCGTGCGCATCGGTGCCTCCTCGGTGTGATGAATGCCCATAGCCTACGGCGGCCGGCGCCATCGAAAAAGGCCCCGTCGTTGACTCATGGGAAGGTCCGCGTGGCCGGATTCGTTGCCTCATTTGTCTCGGGATGTGAGTTGAGCCGCTCCGAATGACACCGCGAATTGAACGCACCATAGATCGACGGACTTGTACTTGGACAGATCAACGTCATCGGAGATTTTGTACACTTGGTTGCCTTGGTTTCCCTTGATTAAGCCGAGGTCAACGTGGTCGGCGGAGCCAGCGGTGAACCACCCGCCCGGTCCCTCCACCACGTCTGCGGCGCTCAGCCAGACGTGCACATCCGGCCCGTTGGAGGTGTCCAGACTCTCCAATGCAAGCACGCGCGAGCCGTCCGGCTGTTCAATGATCCGAACGGCTCCGGTCGTCGTATGTTCATGGCTGATGAACGAACCTTCAGCGAGCTGGACCGGGCCGGAGGGCATCTCGGCAGTACTGGACCCGGATGGTTCTGCCTGCTCCGCGGAGGCGGCAACGAACGGGATCTCTTCATCCACCCGGACGTCGACAAACAGAAGCCAGGGTTTGAACACCGCCAGTCCGATAGCCAGCACAACAACGGCAACCGCCGCCGCGGCGATGACCCAGACCCGCTTGCGCCCACCGGACTTCACTGTGGACATCTAGCATTCCCCGATAGTGAAAAGACCAGGTCCGAAGTTATCTGCGCTCATGAAACCATCGTCCGCGTGCTTATCGTTGCGGGCAACGGGCTGAACACGCCGGAGACACGGCCACGATGTTGGTGATGGTGAGGTTCGGGCGGCGGGCTCCTGGAGTCCACGCAGACCGCCGACTCCGTGCCCAGCGATTTCAGGCAGCCTCATATGCCTGGTTCTTCTTCCTCCGCCAGTCTGATCATGCGCAGTTCGTCCTCCACCGCATGGGAAGGCCAATAGCCCTTCGCCAGCTCACTTGCCCGGATTTTATCTGCTGCCGGTACGAGCTTGCCGAGCAGCCCGGCAGCCTGAAGCAGGGCGATCAGCGCTGTGGTCCTGGCATCGGGTGCCTTGACATCTGGCTTCGCGAGAGCGGGCATCCCTGCATTGGGTGCCCCGGCATCGGTCACCGTGGAATCAGGCGTCCCGGCATCGGTCGCCGCGGAATCAGGCGTCCCGACATCGGCCGCCGTGGAATCAGGCGTCCCGACATCGGCCGCCGCGGAATCAGGCGTCCCGGCGACGGCCGCCGCGGAATCAGGCGCCGCGGCATCCGTCGCCGTGGAATCAGGCGTCCCGGCATCGGGCGGCGAACCGGTGAGTGCGGCCTGGATCTTTTTCAGGAGCGCCGCCTCCGGAGCGTGGTCCTTCTCCGGGTACCGCACGGTCCGGAACAGACCCAGGTGTTTT
>NZ_JBEGIG010000018.1:0-37206 GCF_040676555.1 Arthrobacter sp. LAR12-1-1.1
ACCGGCTCTCCACCGCCGAAATCGAGTCCGCCCTGGTGTCCCACCCCGCGGTGGCGGAAGCCGCCGTCGTCGGAGCCGCGGACGAGACCACCGGCCAGGCCGTCGTCGCCTTCGTGATCCTTCGCGGGGATGCCGTGGACTCCGGCGAGGACACCGTCCAGGAACTCCGCAACCATGTGGGCAAGGAAATCGGTCCGATCGCCAAGCCCAAGACCATCCTTGTGGTTCCCGAACTGCCCAAGACCCGGTCCGGGAAGATCATGCGCCGCCTGCTCAAGGACGTCGCGGAAGGCCGCGAGGTCGGCGATGCGACCACCCTGGCGGACAACACAGTCATGGCCCAGATTGCGCAATCGCTGAGAAAGTGAAATGACTTTCTCCGTGTCGCGCCGGATCGCCGCGTCCACGGAGGACGTCTGGGCCTTGCTCACCGACACCTCCAGGTGGCCGGACTGGGGGCCGTCGATCACCGGCGTCGAGCCGGCCGCGGCCCGGCCCGGTCCGGCTGCCCGGCCCGGATCCGGAGGGCTTGCGTTCTGCAGCCGCGGCAAAGTTCGCACTGTCCTGGGTGCGGCGCTGCCGTACACCGTGACAGCGTTTGAGGCCGGTCGGTACTGGTCCTGGTCGGTGGCCGGGATCCCGGCAACCGGCCACCGGGTCATTCCGCAGGACGGCGGCTGCCTCGTCACCTTCACGGTCCCGTGGTGGGCGCCGGCCTACCTTCCGGTGTGCGCCCTGGCGCTGCGGCGGATCGAGCGCCTCGCAACAGGATAGGGACTCGTCCCGCCGGTTGACCCGGTACCTCAGCCGCGGGAGCGGGCCGCGACGAGGACCACCTCGAAGCTGCTTGCTGCGGGGGTGGCGAATTTCGCGTTGACCAGGGCGAGAGTATTGCCGAACAACGCCGCCGTCGTCGGGACATCGAAGTTCTTGCTGGTGATCACTTCCTGTACCTCGCCGCTGCGCAGCGACCCCTTCAGGTCGATCCGGCTGACCTGGTTGAGGAAGTTCTGCACGGCCCAGAGGGTGTTACCACGGACGACCAAGCCGTCCACGTTCGTCACGGTGACCGGGGCCCCGGAGGAGTCCGTGACATCGATCAACCTGTTCGATCCGTCGTCCGGGTCCACGCTGTAAAGGGCGCCGCGGCCGAAGTGGGCGACGATCAGCAGGTGGCCATTCTTGGCGGCGGCTATGCCGTTGAGGTTAAACCCCTCGTCCACCGTGCCGGCGGGTGCGTCGAGCGCCAGGGTGCGGGCGTCGCCGGGTATCCCGTCGCGGCTGATCGGGATCCGGTAGAGCTCACCGGCGCGGGAGTTGGTGAACCACGCGCCGTCGTGGGTCAGGGTGACGTCATTGATGAAGCTGGCACCGGCAGGCGCCAGATCGTAGACTCTCACGGTTTTCTTGGTCTCCAGGTCATAGACATAGGCCTGGCCGGTTTCGCCGCCGGCGACGAAGAGCAGGTCGTTGTCCCGGTCGACCTTCATGCCGACCGCTGCCCGGCCCTCCGGCGCCGTGATGAACAGTCTTGCCTTGCCTTTGTCAATGTCTCCCCGGAAGATGTTCCCGTTGAGCAGGTCGCCGGCGAAAAACGTGTCGCCCTCCCCTGCGGCGATGCCTTCAGCACCGGTGGCGCCGGGGAGTGTGATCACCGAGGTCCGGTCATCCCGGTCCGCTCGGGCGGCGGTGGCCAGAGGCGCCGGCACGAGGAACGCCGCAAGGGCGAGGATGCCCACGGCGGCCCGGCGGATTGGTTTTCCTGCATGAATGTTGCGCATGATGTGCTCCGAGATCGGGCTTACCGCGCGAACTGACCAGTACGGGAGCTCCGCACGATGGTCCTTTCAGTTTAAGCAGGCGGGCCGGTGCGGGCCAGAGCTGGCCGGTCGCTTCCGGGCGGTCATCTGCGTTCCGTTTCCGCCGCCGGGGCGGCAGCCGGCGACGCTACGCGATACATTGTCAGACATGACTGAAGCCACCCCCGCCGGCGCAGGCCGCGGCACCATTCTTGTACTCAACGGACCCAATTTGAACTTGCTCGGCACCCGCGAGCCGGAGAAATACGGGACGGCGACGCTGGCCGACGTCGAACAGCTCGCCAAAGACGCCGGCGCGGCACACGGCCTGGACGTGGAGTGCTTCCAGTCCAACCACGAGGGTGCCCTGGTGGACGCCATCCACGCCGCGCGCGGGAAGGCGGTAGGAATCGTGATCAACGCCGGCGCCTACACGCACACGTCCGTCGCCATCCGGGACGCCATCTCCGCTGTTGCCCTGCCGACGGTCGAGGTGCACATCACCAATGTTCACGCCCGCGAGGCCTTCCGGCACCATTCCTACCTTTCAGACATCAGCAAGGCCGTGATCGCCGGCGCCGGGATCCTGGGCTACCGCTTCGCGGTGGAATACCTCGCCGGACTGCACGCGGACCAGGACTGAGCATGTCCCCCACGGAGTCCGCGGCGGCGTCCGGGGACTCGGCCGCCGATTCGCCTACGGATTCGGCTACGGCGCAGTGGTACCGGCACTTCGGCTCATTCGATGCCCCCGGTTCTTCCCCGTGCTACGCCGCGTGGGCCGTGGGGATCTCCGGGGACGCCGAGCTGATCCGGCGGATCGACCAGTGGCCGCACAACAAGCGGCAGCCGCTGCTGATCCTCGCCGCGGCACGGTTCCTCGGCGCGCAAGTCAGCCCCTACCGCGAGTTCCGGACCTTCCTGGACGATCGCTGGACCGAGGTTTCGGAAATCGTGCTCTCGCGGTCCACGCAGACGAACGAGGCCGGACGCTGCGCCGCCCTGCTGCCGTCACTCGCACAGATTTCGGCCGTGGAGGGCCGCCCGTTGGCCCTCATCGAGGTGGGCGCCTCGGCCGGGCTGGCTTTGTTCCCTGACCGCTATGGCTACGAGTTTGTCGGCGCACGGGCGGACGCCGACGCGGCGGAATCGGGCGCCGCGGACGCCGGCGCGGCGGAGGCCGCGGAAGCACGAACGACGCGGCTGGTTCCGGCCGGTGCCACGCCGGGCACGTTTCCTGTCCTGCGCTGCGTCACCTCGGGCCCGGTGCCGCTGCCGGCGGAAATTCCCCGGGTGGCATGGCGTGCCGGGATCGATCTCAACCCCCTGGACGTGCGCAACCCGGACGACGTCGCCTGGCTCGAAGCCCTCATCTGGCCGGAGCAGGAGTTCCGGCTCGAACGGCTGCGCCAGGCGATCGCAATCGCCCAGGAACGGCCGCCGCTACTGGTGGCCGGCGACCTCAACGAACAGCTCGTGGCACTCGCCGGCCGCGCCCCGGCCGACGCAGCCCTGGTGGTTTTCCACAGCGCCGTGATGGGGTACCTGGATGCCGGCGGCCGCTCCCGGTTCCGGCGCACCATGGCGGATCTGGCGGCCGAGCGGGGCTGCCACTGGCTTTCGAACGAAGGCCACACGGTGACTGCGCAGGCGGACGGGTCCAATGTGGTCCCGGAAATGGATGACGCCCGGCTCCGCGGCCGGTTCCTGCTGCTGCAGGACGGCCAGCCGGCGGCCATTACGGGCCCGCACGGGCAGAGCCTGGAGTGGCTTTAGCCTGCGCGTGGCTCTGGGTATGGCTCTGGCCTGTGCGGGCCGTCCGGCTATTTCTTGATGCACTGTCCGGAGGAGACGGCACTGCCCAGACCCGGCGCCTGGGCTGCCACGGGCCCGAGATCAGCCATGGTGATCGCAAAACCGAGCGAGGACTCGGTGGTGGCCTTGGCAAAGACCACGCCCGCCACCTGCCCGTCCATGGTCAGGAGCGGGCCGCCGGAGTTGCCCGGCTGCACGTCGCCGGCGATCCGGTACACGTCCTCGGGTGAGGCGTTATTGCCATAGATGTCGGGTACCAGCACGGTAGCGATGTCCTGTACCGTGGCCGGTTTGGACTGGAAGGGCCCGCCGTGCGGATAGCCGGCGAAGGCCGCGGCGCTGCCGGACGGCAGGTCAGCGGCCAGCGCGAGGGGTTCCGAGCGCAGGCCGTCCACCGCCACAACGGCGAGGTCGTGCTGGGAGTCAAAGTAGACGACGCGCCCGGGCAGCGCGCGGCCGCCGGGCGTCTCCACCACCGGCTCGTCGACCCCGGCGACCACGTGCGCGTTCGTCACTACCCGCCCGGGGGCGACCACGAAGCCGGTTCCGGTCTGGTTCTGGCCGCACTGGTAGGCCGTTCCGGCGATCTTGAGTACGGACGCGGCAGCCTTGTTCAGCGCCGGCGTGTCTGTGCTGGTGTCCGGAACGGCTACGGGCTGGCCCTGGCCGAAGCCGTCCAGCAAGGTGGGGATGCCCTCGCCGATCACGGTGGAGCGAAGCTGGGCCATCGATGCCTTGACCGGCGTCGGCGTCACGCCGTCGATGAACCTGATGACTTTGGACTCCGCGAGCTGCTGCGACACGAACGGCACGCCCAGGGCCCCGATGCTGAACGCCAGCATCGACATCACGAGGGCGGAGACCACCACGTTTACGCCTCCGCCGACGAGGCGGTCCGCCGCGCGGAGGGGGCTGAACGGGACCACGCTGCGGATTTGCCGCCCGATCATGGTGCCGAGCCCGTTCCCCACGATCATGAGCAGGACGGCGGTGGCAACGATTGCCGTCAGGCGCCAGCCGCTGTCCTCCACAAGGCCGCTGACGATGGGAACGGACACGAAGGCGGCGACGGCGCCGGCCGCGAATCCCGCGATGCCTCCGAGCGTCACAAGGAAGCCGTTGCGAAGACCGTGGATCAGATAGGACAAGAGCGCCACCACCAACGCCAGGTCCAAAATGGTCAAGCCAAACACCGGGGCTCCTCACAGACAGTTCAGCGACGATTGTACCGGTGTAAGCTGAACGTTTGCCGACCGGGCGTTAGCCTGCGCAGTGATCTGCGCGGACTTCCCGAGTCGTGCGCTTTCGGCCCCTTCGGGCGTTTCGGTGCCAACTACGTCACAGAAGCTCCAAAATTCTGAAAGAATGGCTGAAGCGCCCCAGCCGACACAGCTAGTCAGGAGATTTCATGGATATCGAGGTATTGCGCCGCGCACCCCTTTTCGCCACGCTCGACGACGAGGCGTTCCGTCTGCTGACGGACGAACTTACCGAGGTGGACCTTTCACGCGGTGCCTCGGTATTCCGGGAAGGCGATCAGGGTGACCAGCTCTACTTCATCGTCTCCGGCAAGGTGAAGCTCGGCCGCACGTCACCGGACGGCCGCGAATCACTGCTGGCCATCCTCGGCCCGGGCGAACTTTTCGGCGAAATGGCGCTTTTCGACCCCAGCCCGCGAACGGCCACGGCAACCGCCGTGTCCGAGACGCGTCTGGCCGGCCTGAAGAACGAGAGCCTCAACGCGCTGCTGCGCACCCGCCCCGAGGTTTCGGCCCAGCTGCTGCAGGCCCTGGCCCGCCGCCTGCGCCGCACCAACGACTCCCTCTCCGACCTCGTCTTCTCCGACGTGCCGGGCCGTGTGGCCAAGGCGCTGCTGGATCTGGCCGACCGCTTCGGCCGCCCGGCGACCGACGGCGTCCTGGTCGCCCACGAACTGACGCAGGAAGAGCTCGCCCAGCTGGTCGGCGCCTCCCGCGAAACGGTCAACAAGGCCCTCGCTGAATTCGTGCAGCGCGGCTGGCTGCGCCTGGAAGCGCGCGCCGTCGTCATTCTTGACATGCAGCGCCTGCGCCAGCGTTCCCGCTAGGAATCCGCAGCAGCAACCACGAAGGCCGGCCCCGGGAACGGGACCGGCCTTCTGTCGTTTTCCCCGGGGCTTCGTCCGCCTGCTTGTCCGCGGGACATGTCCAGCTCCGGTGGCGAGGGCTGGACATAATGCCACTATGTCCGCTGGACCGGGCCAGGGAAGGGCATGTCCCGGGCCGGCACACGGCAAGAAGGGACATGTCCACTGGACCGGGCCAGGGAAAGGCATGTCCAGTGGTGCGGAGGGGCCTAGCGTTCCCGCTGGGGTTCGCCGGCAATCGTCTTGGCGGCTTCGACTTCGAGCATGAGCCTGCCCTCTTCCTCGACGAGCTTCGGCTGGTAGACGTGGGCCTTGCGCTTGTAGCTGAGGTAGGCGATGCAGCCGTTGGCCTTGGCCATCTTCTCGAGCATGATCTCCGAGCCGGGCACCAGGAGTTCGCCCAGGGTGCGGCCCACGGTGTTCTCCTGATCCACCTCGTCGCCAAGCACGGTGCTGTCCCGCTCGCCCACGACTTTCCGGACGCACACCCAGCGGCCCCAGACGCCCTTGCTGGCCAGCAGCGAGGGCTGCTGGTTCACGGGCACGGTGGCCGCGAAGTAACGGGTGTTGAACCGGCGGTGCGCAAAATCGGGGCTGAGCCAGTTCACCAGGGGCTTGAGCAGGTCGGTGCGCAGCGAGAGTCCGCGCTTGGCGAGCAGGTCGGTGAAGGACTTCTCCTGCTCCGCCACGGCTTCGCGGGCGCGCATCCAGTCGGCACTGGAGGTCAGTTCCACCGTGGTGGACAGGTCGGGGCCGGCCAGCAGGATGCCGGTCTCCTCAAACAGTTCCCGGATGGCGCCGACCACGTGGCGGCGCGCCAGCCCGACGTCGGACGTCCCCATGTGCTCGGCCCAGTGCTGCGGCGAGGGGCCAAGCCAGCCGACGGCGTCGTCGTCGGACGCTTCCAGCGATCCGCCGGGGAAGGCGAGGACACCGAGCGGGGAGGACCCGGTCCGGTAACCGAGCCAGGTTTCCAGGCCGGTGGGCGAGTCCCGCAGGAGGATCACCGAGGACGCCAGGCGGGGCGCGCGGGGCGTCCGCTCACCGTGTTCAATCCAGCTGCGGGCTGCTCCCTCGAGATCGGGGGGCAGAACGAAAAGGCGACGTGCTAACTGAGGCAACGAAGTGACCGGCCTTCTAGGCGAATTCGGCGATCAGTTCGACTTCGACGGGCGAGTCGAGCGGCAGGACGGATACCCCGACGGCGGAACGCGCGTGCTGGCCGGCGTCGCCGAGGACCTGGCCCAGCAGCTCCGAGGCGCCGTTGATAACGCCGGGCTGGCCGGTAAAGGAAGGGTCGGAGGAAACAAAACCGACAACCTTGACGATCCGCGTGATGCGGTCGAGGTCGCCGATCACGCTCTTGACGGCAGCCAGGGCGTTGACGGCGCAGACGGCAGCGTAGGCCTTCGCGTCTTCCGGGGAAACCGTGGACTCGTCGGCGGCGCCGGCTGAGCCGGCGGAGACCTTGCCGGTGGCTTCGAGCTTGCCGTTGATGAACGGCAGCTGCCCGGAGGTGTAGACGTGGTTGCCGGAAATGACGGCCGGAACATACGCCGCGACCGGGGCCGCGACGTCAGGGAGCGTCAGGCCCAGCTCGGCCAGGCGCTGTTCGACGGCGGACGACGCGCCCGTGCTGCCGGCGTGGCCCGCTGCGGAGGCGCTGTCCTTGGAGACGTTTTCCGCGCCCGCCGGCGTGGCCGGAAAGGCTTCTGAGGGGGTGTTCATGGCTACTGCTTCTCCCGCTTCAGGTAGGCAACCAGGCCGTTTCCGTCAGGGCCCGGAACAACCTGGACGAGCTCCCAGCCGTCCTCGCCCCACTGGTCCAGGATCTGCTTCGTGGCATGGATAATGAGCGGAATCGTGGCGTACTCCCATTTGGTCATGACATAAAGCCTAGTCGTTGCCGGTAAAGTGGAAAACATGGCGACTGGCAAGAACCCTTTATTTGACACGGCCACCACCCTCGGAAAGATCTTTCTTTTCCTGGGCGTGAGCGCCATTTGTGGCGTCCTGGTGGCGGGTCTCCTGGTCCCCGCGGCGGCCGTTTCGGGCAGCGCGGCGAGCGGTTCGATCCAGTTCTTTGACACCCTTCCCGCAGAGTTGAAGGTCGATCCGCCGAGCCAGTCGACCACGATCCTGGCCTCCGACGGCAGCGTGATCGCCAACCTCTACGCGGAAAACCGCACCCGTGTGTCGCTGGACCAGATGTCCCCGCACATCAAGGACGCGATCATCGCCATCGAGGACAGCCGCTTCTACGAGCACGGCGGCGTGGACACCACCGGCATCCTGCGCGCCCTGGTGAGCACCGCCCGCGGCAACAAGCAGGGCGCGTCCACCATTACCCAGCAGTACGTGAACAACGTCATCAACTCCTCGCTGGAGGCCGAAGGCAAGGGCGACGAGGTCCTCCTCAACGGCGTCAACAAGGGGGTCGGGGACAAGCTCCGTGAAATGAAGCTGGCCATCGCGCTGGAGAAGAAGTTCACGAAGGAGCAGATCCTCGAGGGCTACCTGAACATCGTGTTCTTCAACCGGGACGCCTATGGCATCGAAGCCGCATCCAAGTTCTTCTTCAGCACCACGGCCAAGGACCTGACCCTTGCGCAGGCGGCACTGCTGGCAGGCGTCGTGAACAGCCCCTCGTACTACGACCCGATCACTAATCCGGAGAACGCCAAGGTCCGTCGCGACCTCGTGCTCAGCGCAATGCTGACCCAGGGCAAGATCAAGCAGGCCGACTACGACGCAGCGGTCGCAACGCCGGTGGAAACCAAGGTCACCCAGCCCCGCCAGGGCTGTGCCTATTCGCAGACGGCGCCGTATTTCTGCGACTATGTGCTCCACCTGCTCCTGAACAACCCGGCCTACGGTGCCGACGCCGCCGAGCGTGAGCGCAAGATCTTCCGCGGCGGCCTGACCATCAAGACCACGCTGGACCCGAACGCCCAGGCCGTGGCCCAGGGTCAGGTTGACGCTTCAGCCGGCGCGAACCCTGACAAGTGGGGCGCCTCGCTAGTGTCCGTGCAGCCGGGCTCCGGCAAGATCATCTCCATGGCCCAGAACACCGTCTGGTTCCCGGCCGAGGGCAAGTTCGACCAGACCCAGAACTTCAACGTGGACAGCCAGGACGCCAAGGGCAACGACCTCAATGGCCTCGGCGGCTTCCAGCCCGGCTCCACCATGAAGCCCTTCACGTTTGCGGAGTGGCTCAATGAGGGCAAGTCGATGAGCACGCAGCTCAACGGCGCCGTGCGCCGGTATACCCAGAACTTCCCGTGGCGGAACACCTGCCCGGCACCGACCGTCGGCTGGTATGACGCGACGAACGGCACCCATGACCTGCAGAACGCGGAGGAGGGCTACTACAAGTACATGTCGGTCGTTGACGGCCTGGCCAACTCCATCAACACGATCACTTTCGCCACTGCGGCCCAGGTGGACCTCTGCGGTATCCAGAAGATCGTCGATGCCGTCGGCATCCACGGCGGCCTGCCGAGCGCGGACAACCCCAACCCCCAAGTGCCAATGACCACTCTCGGCAACCTCATCGGGTCCACCCAGACGGCGCCGCTGACCATGGCCAGCGCGTTCGCCACCTTCGCCAACGACGGCAAGTACTGCGAGCCGATCGCCATTGATTCGGTGACGGACGCAACCGGTGCCCAGCTGCCGGCCCAAACACCGAACTGCAGGGACGCGATCAAGCCCGAGGTGGCCCACGGCGTCGCGTACGCCATGCAGGAAGTGCTCAACCGCGGCTCGGGCTCGCTGATCCAGCCCCGGATTTCGACCCGGACCACCTTCCCCATCGCCGCGAAGACCGGAACCAACGACACCAACAGCTCCACGTGGGTGGCGGGCTACACCAAGGGCCTGGCGACGGCCACGTGGTTTGGCGATCCCCTGGGCAACCAGCAGCGCGCCGGCCAGAACGTCACGATCAACGGCAAGTTCTACAAGGGGATCGACGGTTACATGATCGCCGGACCGCAGTTCTCGAACTACATGGCCCAGGTCGCGCCGGCCTACGGCACCGATCCGTTCCCGGCCCCGCCGTCGAACCTGCTGAACGCGCCGGCCCCGGAAGCGCCGCCGCGGACGTCCACCCCGACGGAGCAAAGCACCGAGCCGGCCACGGAACCGTCCGCCGACCCGAAGCCGTCACCGACAAAGTCCAGCAGGAAGTAGCCGATGACCCGGGGGAATGATCTGGCAAGCCGCGTCCGAAGCATCGGACGCGGCTTTGCCGTGACCGCTGCGATCGGGACGGCGGCCGGGGCGGCCGCTGCAGGCTACGGGCTGTGGGAGAAGAACCAGTTCGTGCTCAGGGAGGAAACCCTCCCCATACTGCCTGCGGGTTTCGGCCCGTTCCGGGTCCTGCATCTCTCCGACATCCACTTCGTGCCGGGCCAGCACCGGAAGGCGCGGTGGCTGTCGTCCCTGGCGGAGTTGAGGCCGGACCTCGTGGTGAATACGGGCGACAACCTCAGCCATGCCAAGGGCGTTGACCCCCTCGTGGCGGCCCTGCGTCCCCTGTTGGAGTTCCCCGGAGTGTTTGTCCCCGGCTCGAACGACTACTTCGGCCCGCGAGTCAAGAACCCCGCCTCATATTTGCGCGGCCCCTCGGCCCAGCGCAAAGACCCTGAGAAGCTCGACTGGCCCCGGCTGCGCTCCGAATTCGGCATGTCAGGCTGGGTGGAACTGACCAACCGCTGCCAGTCCGTCGTGCTGAAGGGCATCCGCTTCGATTTTTCCGGCGTCGACGATCCCCACCTGCGCCTGGAACGGTATGCGGGCTGGCCGCGCGGCACCAAGGGCCGGGACGCCGACCCGCACCTGCGCATCGCCGTGGCGCACGCTCCCTACCAGCGGGTCCTCGACCACTTCACCGAGGCTGGCGCCGACCTCCTCCTGGCCGGCCATACCCACGGTGGACAGATCTGCGTCCCGGGATACGGGGCACTGGTCACCAACTGCGACCTTCCCACCTGGCGGGCCCGGGGACTGCACACCTGGGAAAGCAACGGCAGTACGACGCCGGTGAACGTCTCGGGGGGCATCGGCACCTCCCGCTTCGCCCCGGTCCGCATAGCCTGCCGGCCCGAAGCCGTCCTGCTCACGCTGACCTCCCGCGCCTAAGCCTGCCCGCCTTCCGGCCTCACGGGTGGACATGCACCCCGCCCCAGGACGGCCTCACGGCCTGACGGGTGGACATGCCCTCCCCTCGCGCCCCAGCACGGCCTCACGGCCTGACGGGTGGACATGCCCTCCGCCCGCGCCGCCGCCCGCGGGACATGCCCTCCCCAGACCGCGAGCGTTGGGCATGGACCCACGATGCCCACCCGCTGCGCCCAAGACTGGACATGTCCCACGGGGGCTGCACCTAAGACTGGACATGTCCCACGGGGTCCCCGGCCAAGACTGGACATGTCCCGCGGTCAGCGCGCCGCCCGGACCCCATTGCGGATCGTAATGACTGGGCGAGATGCTGGGAGCGCTGAACAACGTGTGAATCCGGTCACTTGATGGCCTAGGGTAGTTGCTACAGGAAACTACATTCAACGGTGCTATCTATGCACGGGCGTCTTAAGAAGCAGGCATGGCCAAGCAGAGTTCATTCTTTACCTCCATCAGCCGTCTCTACCCGCACGTCAGGCCCATCCTGCCCCGGCTGGTCATGGGCCTGCTCTGCGCACTGCTGGCCAGTGTCATGGCGCTGGCCATCCCGCAGGTGCTGCGCGTGCTGGTCAACGAGTCCCTGCAGCCGGGCGGCAGCCCGGACGCCGTCTGGGGCGCCTCGCTCCTCATCCTCGTCCTGGGCATCGCCGAGGCCGGCCTCGTGGCCCTGCGCCGGCAGTTCGTCATCAATCCGGCCACCACCGTCGAGACCCGGATGCGGGTCTCCCTCTACGGGCACCTTCAGGACCTCACGGTCTCTTTCCATGACCGCTGGGGCTCCGGGCAGCTGCTCTCCCGGGCCATGACGGACCTGAACTTCCTGCGCCGCTGGATGGCCTTCGGCGCCATCATGCTGGTGGTCACCACGCTTACCGTGGTGATCGGCGTCGCGGTGATGTTCTCCATGAGCTGGCAGCTGGCCCTGATCTTCCTGGCCGCCGCCGTGCCGATCATGATCTACGGGTTCCGCTTCCGCACCCGGTTCAGCAAGGTGGCGCGCCGCAGCCAGGACCAGGCCGGGGACCTCGCCACGACGGTCGAGGAATCCGTCCACGGCATCCGGGTCCTGAAGGCGTTCGGCCGCAGCCGCGAAGCGCTGGAGAACTTCAACGAACAGGCCGAGGAACTCCGGCAGACGGAGATCGCCAAGGCCAAACACCTGGCAACCTTCAGCCTGGTGGTGACCCTCCTGCCCGAACTCGCCCTCGGCGCCGGCCTCGTCGTCGGCATCCTGCTGGCCTCCACGGACCAGCTCTCCATCGGGTCCCTCGTGGCCTTCTTCGCCACCGCCGCAGTGGTCGCCGCACCGGTCGAGTTCTGCGGCATGCTGCTGGCGATGGCCCTCACCGCGAAGTCCGCGGTGGACCGGCACTTCGAAGTCATGGACGCGCAAAACACGATCACCAGCCCGGACCAGCCCCGCCGGCCGGCCGGGCTCAAGGGTGCCCTCAGCTTCCGCAACGCCTCGTTCGCGTTCGAGGACGCCCCGGACAAGCCGATCCTCAAGAACATCACCCTGGACATCCGGCCCGGCGAAACCATGGCCCTCGTGGGCATCACCGGCAGCGGCAAGAGCGCCCTGCTCCAGCTGGTCCCCCGCCTCTACGACGTCACCGGCGGCTCCATCACCATCGACGGCGTGGACCTGCGGGAGTTCGGCGTGGAGGACCTGCGCACCGCGGTGGCGGTCGCGTTCGAAGACACCACCTTGTTCTCCAGCTCCGTCCGGGACAACGTCCTGCTCGGCGCGCCCGACGCCGGGTCGGCGGAAGGCCGCGACGCGGCCCTGGAGGAAGCCCTCGACGTCGCCCAGGCCCACTTCGCCTATTCGCTGCCGCACGGGGTGGACACCCTGATCGGCGAGGAGGGCCTCAGCCTCTCCGGCGGCCAGCGCCAGCGCATTGCCCTGGCCCGCGCCATTGCCGCGAAACCTGCCGTGCTGGTCCTGGACGACCCGCTCTCGGCACTGGATGTGAACACCGAGGTGCTCGTCGAGGCAAGGCTCCGCCAGGTCCTCGCGGACACCACCACGCTGATCGTGGCCCACCGGCCCTCCACCGTGGCGCTGGCCGACCGGGTGGCCCTGCTCGAGGACGGCCGGATCGCCGCCGTCGGAACCCACACGGAACTGCTCGCCAAAAACAGCCACTACCGCTACGTGATCGCCAGCCTGGACGCGGAACCGCGGGACCTGGATTCAGAATTGTCCGCCCTCGAGGACCAGTCCGAGGAGATTTCCCGATGAGCAGCGCAACGTTCGGTACCGCCAATGAGGACAACGCGCACCTCAGCCGGAACGAGAGCAAGGCCGTACGGCGGCGCTCCCTGACCCTTCTGGGCTCCCTGATCCGCCCCGTCCGGGCCCGTTTCTGGCTGACCATCGGCGCCGTCGTCCTGTCCCAGGCCGCCCGCGTGGCCGGGCCGGCGCTGATAGCCTTCGGGATCGACCACGCGCTGCCGGCCGTGCGCGCCGGCGACAACCTTCCCCTGGTCTTCGCCGGCGTCGCCTACCTCGCCGCGGCCGTCGTGGCGGCCGGCCTGACGGCCCTGTACGTGACCTCGACGGCGCGGCTCAGCCAGGCGATGCTGCTGGACCTCCGCGTCCGGGTCTTCCGCCACACGCAGCGGCTGAGCCTGGAATTCCACGAGAAATACACCTCCGGCCGCATCATCGCCCGGCAGACCTCGGACCTGGAGGCCCTGCGCGAACTCCTGGATTCCGGCGTGAGCTCGCTGGCCTCGGGGATGCTGTTCATGGCGTTTACGGCCGTGACGGTGTTCGCCCTGGACTGGCGCAGCGGGGTGCTGGTGCTGGCCGCCGGTGTGCCGATGTTTTTCCTGGCCCGCTGGTACCAGAAGCACTCACAGATCGCCTTCCGCGAATCCCGGGTGGTCTCCGCCCGGCTGATCGTGCACTTCGTGGAGACCATGACGGGCATCCGGGCCGTGAAGGCGTTCCGGAAGGAACGCGAGAATGCCGCGCGCTACGCCGAACTGTCGGAGGACTACCGGCGCGCGACCGTCCGCTCCATCAACCTCAACGGCATCTTCCAGCCCGGGCTGGTGCTGATCGGGAACGTCTGCGTGGCCCTCGTTCTGCTCACGGGCGGCTTCCGGGTCCTCAGCGGCGACCTCGAGGTCGGTGTGCTCCTGGCCCTGATCCTGTCCACCAAGCGTTTCTTCCAGCCGGTGGACCAGATGGCGATGTTCTATAACTCGTTCCAGAGCGCCCAGGCGGCCCTGGAAAAGGTCTCGGGCCTGCTCGAGGAGGTCCCCACCGTGCGGCCGCCGAAGACACCCGTTGCCCTGGACCATGCGCGGGGCAGTATCGACTTCGACGGCGTCGAATTCCGTTACGGCGACGGCCCGGTCGTCATCCCGCGGCTGGACCTGCACATCCCCGCCGGCCAGACGGTCGCGCTGGTCGGGCAGACGGGCGCCGGCAAGTCCACCCTCGCGAAGCTGATTGCCCGCTTCTACGACGTCTCCGCCGGGTCCGTGACCCTCGACGGCGTGGACTTGCGCCAGCTCACCACCGAGGACCTGCGCCGGCACGTCGTCATGGTCACCCAGGAGGCCTTCCTGTTCAGCGGGTCCGTGGCGGACAACATCGCCCTGGGCCGGCCCGAAGCCTCGCGCGAGGAGATCGAGGACGCGGCCCGGGCAGTGGGGGCGCACGCCTTCATCATGGACCTTCCGGACGGCTACGACACCGACGTCAACAAGCGCGGCGGCCGCGTCTCCGCCGGACAGCGCCAGCTGATCAGCTTCGCCCGGGCTTTTTTGGCCCGCCCGGCCGTCCTGATCCTGGACGAGGCAACGTCCTCGCTGGACATCCCGTCGGAGCGCATGGTCCAGCAGGGCCTCGCGGGGCTTCTGCGCGGGACACGGGAGGCTGGGACACGGGATACCGGGACACGGGAGGCCGGACCGTCTGAGACCGGCGGCCAGCCCGCCGCAGACGCGGACTCCGGCCCGGACGCTGCCCCCGGCGCCGGGCGGACAGCGCTGATCATTGCCCACCGGCTCTCCACCGTGGAGACGGCGGACCGGGTCCTGGTGGTGCATGACGGACGCGTCGTCGAAGACGGCACCCCGGCGCAGCTGATCGGCGACGGCGGCGCTTTCGCCCGGCTCCACGGCGCCTGGAAAGACTCGCTGGTCTGAACAGCTCCTGCCGTCCCGGGGCGCACCCGGGACGGAACGGCGGCCAGGCCACGTCGTCCCGTCGCCGTCGTCCTCAGGCCCGATTTCACATCCGGGGCCTTGATCGGATACTCTTGTGAAGTTGCTTTTGAAGCAGCGGATCGGGATGTGGCGCAGCTTGGTAGCGCGCGTCGTTCGGGACGACGAGGTCGCAGGTTCAAATCCTGTCATCCCGACCACGGACAAAAGAGGGCCCTCCACGCGGAGGGTCCTCTTTTGCGTTTCCCGCACTATTTTTTGCCTCCCGCACCAGCATCCTCCCGGCGCGGACGTTGCCCGGACACGACACAGCCCCGGGAGAAATCTCCCGGGGCTGCACGGCTAGATCGGGGCTGTTACATCGGATCGGGCCAGTTGCCGACGTTCAGCGAGTGGGTCATGGGGTCGGGCCAGTTGCCCACCGCCTGGGCGGCGCGCATGGGGTCGGGCCAGTTGCCGACGGCGGCAACGTCTGAGACATCGGTAAGTGAAGCAGCGGACAGCACGGCCGGGGCCGCGGCGGAGAATGCCAGTGCGCCCGCCAAGACGGCGCCGGCTGCAATCTTCTTCAACATAGGTTTCCTCAATATGGGTTGGGGTCCTTAACCAAGTCAGCACTACCCTTGTTGACACACATTGTAAAATGGTTTCCACAGAGACTGTCAAGCATTTAGTACAAAGAATGTCCGGAATTAGGAGGTATCCGTGGGGAACGGATTTGGGGAGAAGCTCCGCGCGGAACGGCTCGAACGGGGCCTGACGCAGGCGGAGCTGGGCCGTGACCTGTACTCCCCCAGCTACATCTCTCTGCTGGAAACCGGACGCCGCGAGCCGACTGCCGATGTCATCGAAGAGCTTGCCCGCCGGCTCGAACTGGCGCCCAAGGCGCTCGAGGCCTGGAGCCAGCCGGTTTCCGTCAGCGACGCCGAATACGTGCTCGCGGGACTGTATGCCCGGCAGGCCTGGGACCTCCGGGACTACCCCGTGGCCGCCACCCACGCCGCCGCCGCCGCCAAGATCGCCCTGGAGGCCAAGAACACCAGCGCGTGGTGGAACATGACCTATATGCAGGCCGAGTGCCTGATCAAGCAGGGCCTCTGGCAGGAGTGCAAGGACGTGGTCCAGAATCTGCTGGAGCACCCGATGGCCGCGGAGTCGGCCGGGCTCGGCGTCCGGGCCCAACAGATGCTCGCCGCAGCCTCGCAGGGGCAGGGACAGCTGACCGCCGCCGTCGAGCATGCGCAGGAAGCGGTGCGGCTCTGCGCCCAGCTGCCCAAGGGCTCCACCATGATCATCGGCGCCCTCCGCGCCCTTATCGGCGCCCTGGCCGAGAGCGGCCGGCTCGATGAGGCCTGGGAGTACTGCCAGGCCATGAACGACCAGATGGACGACCACTCAATGTCCCAGCTCGCCGGCGAGGTGGCCTGGGTGATCGGCAACGTGGCCTTCATGCGCCACGACTACCCCGAGGGGATCAAATACCACGAGCGGGCCGGCCGGCTGCTGTCCCCGGCCAATGACATCGACCTGTGGGCCCGGTTCAACAAGGCCTCCGCCGCCGTCCGCCTCTCCTCGGGAATCGTCGAACCCGAGACGCTGTCGTCAATCGAGCGCGCCGAACTGGCCCTCTCGATTGTCGGCGGCAACAAGACGGACCAGCTCGAAGTCGCCTTCATCCGCGCCCGCTGGCTCTACCTCACCGGCGACATCGTGGCCGCCGTCCAGAAGCTGCGCGAGATCCACGCCGAGCGGGAGGCGCTGGCCCGGCACACCGCAGGCGAGGTCTCCCTGCTGCTGGGCAAGGCCCTCAAGGCCGCCGGGGAATCCGCGGAGGCCCTGGTGTACCTCGAGGAAGCCCAGAAGGAGTTCAGCGCGGCAGGCGCCTCGGACCGGGTCCAGCAGGCCCTGGACGCCGTGCTCGAGATCAAGCTGGCCCAGCGGCGGGCCGAGGCCGCTTCCGCGGAAGCGTAGCCCCGGCCCGGACGGGCTAGGCGAACGTCCGGCCGGTGAGCTTCTCGTAGGCCTCCACATAGCGGCTGCGCGTGCGCGCCACGACGTCGGCCGGAAGGACGGGCGGGGGCGTGTCGGAGGCCTTGTCCCAGCCCGATTCGGCCGAGGTCAGCCAGTCGCGCACATACTGCTTGTCGTAGGACGGCTGGGCCTGCCCGGGCTGGTACGTGGCCGCATCCCAGAAGCGTGAGGAATCCGGGGTCAGCACCTCATCGCCCAGGGTGATGACGCCGGTGGCGGCGTCGAGGCCGAATTCCACCTTGGTGTCAGCCAGGATGATGCCGCGGCCGCGCGCGATTTCCTCGGCCTTGGTGTAGATCTCCAGGGTCAGCCGGCTCAAATTCGCCGCCACGTCCGCACCGACCAGGCCCACGACGGCGTCGTAGGTGATGTTCTCGTCGTGCTCGCCCACCTCGGCCTTCGCCGAGGGTGTGAAGATGGCTTCCTGCAGCCGCGATCCGTCCACAAGGCCGGCGGGCAGCGGGATGGCGCACACGGTGCCCGACTCGCGGTACTCCAGGAGCCCGGAGCCGGTGAGGTAGCCGCGCGCGATGCATTCGACCGGGAACATGTCCAGTTTCTTGCAGATCATCGCCCGGCCCTCGACGGCGGCGGGAACACCGCCGTCGACCGTGGACGCGAGGACGTGGTGGGCGACGCCGAGCTGTTCGAACCACCACAGGCTCAGCTGGGTCAGGATGCGGCCCTTGTCCGGGATCTCGCTGGCCAGGACGTGGTCATAGGCGCTGATGCGGTCGCTGGCCACCACCAGGACGCAGTCCTGGCCGAAACGTTCGGTGAAGGCCGGGTCCGCGGGGGCGTAGAGGTCGCGGACTTTCCCGGAGTAGACGTGCTGCCAGCCGGGCAGGTCCAGCGTGGCGGTGTCCAGTCCGCCCTTGGGCTGGGTCTCGGGCTGGGTGCCGGGCGTCGGGGTTGCGGGTTCTGTCACGTTCACGCCTTCGCTTTCGACGCCGCCGGAGTTCCCGGTGCCGCGACGCGGATTTGACCGCGGGCGGCCTTGCCGCCGATGTCGGTGCGGAACTGGCTGCCGTCCAGCTGGACGAGTTCGACGCCGTCGTACGCCCGTTCCCGGGCCTCCACGAGGTCCGTACCCAGCGCCACGACGGCCAGGACGCGGCCGCCGGCGGACACGACCTTGCCTTCGCCGTCGAGCTTGGTACCGGCATGGATCACGTGGACGCCGTCCAGGGCGTCGACCTTTTTCAGGCCCCTGATGCGGTCGCCCGTCCGCGGGGTGTCCGGGTAGTTTTCGGCGGCCACGACGACGGCGACCGCCGTGTCCTTGGACCAGCGCAGCGGCTGGACCTTGTCCAGTTCGCCCTTGGCAGCGGCCATCAGCAGCCCGCCGAGGGGCGTCTTGAGCCGGGCGAGGACGGCCTGGGTTTCGGGGTCGCCGAACCGGACGTTGAATTCGATGACCCGCGTGCCGCGCGAGGTCAGGGCGAGGCCGACGAAGAGGACGCCGACGAACGGCGTGCCACGGTGGGCCATCTGGTTGATCGTGGGCTGGGCGACGCGGTCGATCACTTCCTGGACGAGGCCTTCGGGGGCCCATTCCAGGGGCGTGTAGGCGCCCATGCCGCCGGTGTTGGGGCCTTCGTCGTTATCGAAGATGCGCTTGAAGTCCTGCGCCGGAGACAGGGCCACGGTGTTGGTGCCGTCGCAGAGGACGAAGACGGAGACCTCGGGCCCGTCGAGGAACTCCTCGATCACCACGGTGCCGCCGGCGTCGAAGCAGCTCTGGGCGTGCGCGAGAGCCTCGACGCGGTTGTTGGTGACGACGACGCCCTTGCCGGCGGCGAGCCCGTCGTCCTTGACGACGTAGGGGGCGCCGAACGTGTCGAGCGCGTCGGCGGCTTCCTCGGCGGTGCCGGCCACCCGGGCCATGGCCGTGGGCACGCCGGCCTCGGCCATGACTTCCTTGGCGAAGGCCTTGGACGCCTCGAGCTGGGCCGCGGCCTTGCTGGGGCCGAAGACGGGGATGCCGGCGGCGCGGACGGCGTCGGACACACCGGCGGCGAGGGGCGCCTCCGGGCCGACCACCACCAAATCCACGGTGAGCCTGACGGCCAGCGCGGCGACGGCGTCGGGATTGTTCGCGTCGATCGCATATGTGGGGACCAGCGCGCTGATGCCGGCGTTGCCCGGGGCCGCGTGGACCTCGGAAACGTTGGGGTCGGCAAGCAAGGATCGGACAATGGCGTGTTCGCGGCCGCCGGGGCCGATGACAAGTACCTTCACAGTCTCCAAGGGTACGTGGTGCACCCCGCAGGCTCCTAAGCTGTGTCGGCCGCTGGACATGCTCAATCTTCGCGGCGCGGCACGCCCGGGCGCCGGCCAATCCGCGGGACATGCCCAGTCCAGGCCCCGGCCAATGGACACAATGCCACCATGTCCATGCCTGGAACCAGCACTGGACATGCCCCCTGGGCCGCGGAACATACCCAAGCACCAGGCATGAGAGTGGCTCTGAGTCCGCAGCGGGGCAAGCCCGGGGCGCCGGACAATCCGCGGGACATGCCCAGTCCAGGCCTCGGCCAATGGACACAATGCCACCATGTCCAGGCCTGGAAACCAGCACTGGGCATGTCCCCCTGGGGCCCAGGAGTATGTCCACTCGCCAGACAATCCGCCCGCCGCGCGGCTACGAATGGCCTGTATGAACAAGCCCAGCATGAAGCCCAACAAGCGGTCCCGCGGCGCCACAGCCCTAGCCGCGGTGGCCGGTGTGGCCGCCGCCGCCGTCGTCCTGTCCGTCGCGGAACTGATCGGCGCGTTCTTCACCGCGCGGGCCACGCCCCTCATTGCGCTGGGCTCCACGTTCATCGACTTCACGCCGCCGTGGATGAAGGACTTTGCCATTGCCACGTTCGGCACCAACGACAAGGCCGCGCTGTTCGTCGGGATGGCGGTCACGATCCTGCTCCTCGCGTGCGTACTCGGCATCGTGGCGTACCGGAAGTGGGCCCTGGGTGTGGCCGGTGTGGTGCTGATGGGCGCCGTGATCGTCGGCAGTGTGGTGACCCGGGCAAGCGTCAAACCGGTCGACGCGATTCCCTCCCTGATCGGCACCGTGGCGGGTCTGGTGGTGCTTCGTCTCCTGATCACCAGGCTGTGGCGGATGCAGGCATGGCCGGACCGTGCGGCCGACGTCGCCGCGAAGGAACCCGAGCGCCCGGCGACCACGCGGCGCGCATTCTTCGCCGCCGCCGGCATCACCGCGGCCGCCTCGGCCGTTGCTGCCACCGGCGGGCGCCTGCTGAGCGCGGCCCGCAGCAACGTGGCCGCGGCCCGCGAATCGCTGAAGCTGCCCGCACCGGCCAAGGCCGCCGCCGCCGTCCCGGCCGGTGTCCAGTCCAAGGTGGCTGGCGTCACGCCGTGGCTGACCCCGAACAAGGACTTCTACCGGATCGACACGGCCCTCAGTGTGCCGGAGATCAACGCCCAGGACTGGGAACTGCGCATCCACGGCCTTGTGGAACAGGAGGTCCGGCTCACGTTCCAGGATCTGCTCGACGCCCAGCTGATCGAATCCCATGTGTCGCTGACCTGCGTGTCCAACCCGGTCGGCGGCAACCTGGCCGGCAACGCCAAATGGCTGGGCATGCCCATCCGAGACGCCCTGAAGCTGGCCCGCCCCAAGCAGGGCGCGGACATGGTGCTCTCCACCTCGATTGACGGTTTCAGCGCCTCCACGCCCCTGGAAGTCCTCCAGGACGACCGCGACGCCATGCTGGCGATCGGCATGAACGGCGAGGCCCTCCCGCTCGAACACGGCTACCCGGTACGGATGGTGGTTCCCGGGCTGTACGGCTTCGTCTCCGCCACGAAGTGGGTGGTGGACCTCGAGGTGACCCGGTTCGCCGACAGCAAGGCGTACTGGACCCAGCGCGGCTGGTCCGAACGCGGCCCGATCAAGACCATGGCGCGCGTCGAGGTGCCCAAGTCCTTCGCCAAGGTCCCCGCCGGAAAGGTCGCACTCGGCGGTACCGCGTGGGCCCAGACCCGCGGGATCACGAAGGTCGAGGTGCAGATCGACAGCGGCCCCTGGACCGAGGCAGTGCTCTCCGACGAGGCCTCCCTCATCACCTGGCGGCAGTGGTCCTTCGAATGGGACGCCACGCCGGGCCCGCACTACATCAAGGTCCGCGCCACGGACGGCACCGGCGAGGTCCAGACGGACAAGCGGGCGGATCCGGTCCCGGACGGCGCCTCCGGCTGGCAGTCAGTCATGGTGACCGTGGAATAACCGGGGTATCAGCACAGGGCACCATAGACTTGCTGCATGGCTTTGAACCCGCATGCAACCTTCACAGTCGACTCCGCCGTCGAACTGGCAGTCATCGAACGCAGCGGCTTCGTGGAGTCCCGCCACATCGGCTCGGCTGTTGTGCTTGCCGCGGATGGAACTGTAGTGATCGAGCTCGGCGATATTAACGCGCCCATTTTTGCCCGGTCCACGCTCAAACCGTTGCAGGCCCTCGCATCGATGCAGTCCGGAGTGCCCCTGCGGGGTGCCCAGGTGGCCATCGCGTGCGGCAGCCACGTCGGGTCCCTGGACCACATGGATGTGGTCGAGGGCATGCTCAAGGCGGCCGGGGCCAAGGAAGACCAACTGCAGTGCCCGGCCGACTGGCCCCAGGATGAGACCGCCCGGAACTGGCTCGTCCAGACCGAGCGCGGCAAGTCCAGGCTTGCGTTCAACTGCTCGGGCAAGCACGCTGCGTTCCTTTGGGCGTGCACGGAGAACGGCTGGGACAAGAACAGCTACCTCGAACCCAACCACCCGCTGCAGCAGCGCATCCGCTCCGTGATCGAGGAGTACTGCGGCGAACACATCACCCACCTGGGCATCGACGGCTGCGGCGCACCGGTTGCCGCCGTCTCCCTGATCGGCCTGGCCCGGGCCTACTCGAAGCTGGCCAAGGCTCCGGGCGACAAGAACTCGAACGCACGGGCCGCCACGATTGCCACGTCCATGCTGGACTACCCGTGGGCCGTCCAGGGGCGCGGGCAGGCCAACACGATCGTGATGGACGAACTCGGCATCCTCGCCAAGATCGGCGCCGAGGGGGTGCTGGTCATGGCCACCCGCCAGGGCGTCTCGGTTGCCATCAAGATGCTCGACGGCAACATCCGTGCCACCACCCTGGTGGGGCTGACGCTCCTCGCGGCCTCCGGTGCCGTCGAAATCCCTGAAGTGTCCAGCGTCCTGGACAAGGTGGTGGACCCCGTCCTGGGCGGGGGACGCCCGGTAGGCAAAATCCGGCTCGGGCGGGCCGTCGCGGCTCTGCTGGACTAGGGCTGGAGGCAGGAAAGTGGCTGTATCGCGCCGTCGAATCGCCGTGGACGAGGGCCGCGCGGCACTTGCCGCATGGCAGGACGCCAATCCCGCGGCACCCGGCCCCGAAGGAACCAGCGCCGTCCCGCGCAGCACCATCGCGACGGCGGTGCGCTACTCGCTGGAGGAAGTCAGCGCGCGGGCGCCCGGCAACTCCGTGGAGGTGCGGGTCCCTCCGTTCGGCGTCACGCAGTGCGTGGAGGGCCCGCGGCACACGCGCGGCACCCCGCCGAACGTCATCGAGTGCGACGCCGCCACCTGGCTGGCGATGGTCAGCGGGCGATTGAGCTGGGCAGACGCCGTCGCGGCCGGCCATGTTGCGGCCTCGGGACTGCGAGCGGACCTGTCCGCCCTGCTGCCGCTCTAACCCGGCCTCCTAACCTCCCACAAGCCGGTCCTCAAGCGGCCAGGACCTCAGCCGCGGCCGATGAACGGCATGCCCGCAGCCGTGACCACGAGGGATCCCACGTTGGCCGACGCCGGCATCCCGGCCATCAGCAGCACGGCCCGGGCGGCGTCCTGCACCGCAAATGTCGGCTCGGCCCGCAGGCTGCCGTCTGCCTGGACCGCCCCGGAGCCGACGCCGATCTCCTCCATGAGATCCGTTGCGGCATTGCCGATGTCGATTTGTCCGCAGGTGATGCCGAACTCCCGCCCGTCCAGGTCAATGCTTTTGGTCAGCCCCGTGATCGCATGCTTGGTCACCGTGTAGGCCACCGTCCGGGGCCGGGGTGAATGCGCCGCGATCGAACCGTTGTTGATGATCCGTCCGCCCTGGGGCGACTGGGCCTTCATGGCCCGGACGGCGGCCGCGGCGCAGAGGAGGGATCCTGTGAGGTTCACGGCCACGGTCGCGTCCCAGTCCTCCATGGTGATCTCGTCCACTGAGGCGGCGGGGCCGAACACGCCGGCGTTGTTGAAGAGCACGTCCACCCGTTCCCACTGCCCCAGCGCCGCGGCGAAGAGCCGCTCGACGTCGTCGGGGACGGTGACATCGCACGGGACCGCGAGCGCCTGGCGGTGGCCGGCCGCGGTCTCGCGGAGCGGCTCCTCCCGCCGCCCCGCCAGGACCACCCGGTAGCCCTCGGCCAGCATGAGGCGGGCCACCGCACGGCCGATGCCGGAACCGGCTCCGGTGACGACGGCGACCCTTCCGGGGGTGTGGTGCTGGCTCATGGGGTCCTCCTCGACGGTTACGCGGCTGCCCGGCCAGCGTACCGCCGAGATGGCACTTCACGGCAGTGTTTCGCGCCCGGACCGCCGCGAACTGTCATCTCGGTGGGTCATCTCGGGAGGCTGTGGGCGGACATTTCGGGGCGGGCCGCCCTAGCGGGAGTCCTCGCCGCGGTCCCGGGTCTGCCGGCCCGTCCGGTAGCCGGACCAGAACGCGAGTACCAGCAGCCCGACGCCGATCAGCGCGGACCCGGTCCAGGCGCTGGCGCCCATGAACATAAGCCCCTGCGGCACGACGGGTCCGGTGGCCAGCGGAGCATACGCGAACCAGCCAAAGTCCTCCTGCGGCACCGGCTGGGCGAGGAAGACCAGCCCGGCGAGCAGCATGGCCGCGGCAGCGAGCGGCACGGCCACACGGCCGAGCAGATTCTTCCGGGCACGGCCGGAAATCCGATTCCCCCGCGGATCCATGGCCATACTGTAACCGCTCGGCGCAGGAATCCCGGCAGGGCCAACGGCCGCCCGGAGGTCAGTGGCGGGCCTGCGCCCTCTTTCCCGCCGCCAACGAGCCCCCAATTGCGGAGTTTGATCGCCCGGCACCGCCGCGCCGCCCCCTGATCACCCGGGCGGACGAGCCGGGCACCGCGGCCCGTCCATCGGCGCTGCGGTCCCTGATCAGGCCGGTTCCGGCGATCTCCCTCGCCTGGGCGACGCCGGCAACGGCCGCTTTCTTGGTGGGAAACGTCACTGAGACCGCCATCAGTTGTCCTGCCCCGTCCATCATCCGAATGCGGTAGCCGCCGTCGGGCGCGTCCACGAGCTCAAAATACCCCGCCATTGCACACTCCTCGTTCCCTCGTATCCCCCGCCGGGATGTTAGTAAGTGTACTTACTTAACGGTGGAGGGAAAGTGCTGAAGGTCCTGCCGTTCCCCCGCTGGAGCCCACCGGCGGCCGGGCCGAGGTCACGGGGACAGGTCACTGGCAGGGTTTGCGGGCACGGGCACACGTCACGGGGGGCGGGCGCGCCTCAGGGACGCGGGGCGGGTCCGGGGCGGGGCGATCTGCGGGTCCGGGGAGGCGCCCCGCCCGCGCCCGCACGCAGCGGGGTGTCGCTGCGGCGGACGCCATCGTCTTGCAGTTCCAGCGCGCTCATCACGAGGGCGAAGTGGCTGAAGGCCTGCGGCGTGTTGCCCAGCTGACGGCCGGCCTCGACGCCCCACTCCTCGCTGAGGAGTCCGACGTCGTTGCGCAGCGCCAGCAGGCGCTCGAACAGTTCCCCGGCCTCGTGGCGCCGGCCCGCCCCGATCAGCGCCTCCACCAGCCAGAAGGAGCACGCCAGGAACACCCCTTCCTCGCCGGGAAGCCCGTCGTCGCTCTGCGCCGGCAGGTAGCGGCGCAGGAAGCCGTCGTGCGTCAGCTCGCGCTGGACGGCGTCGATGGTTCCGATGATGCGCGGATCATCCGGCGGGAGGAACCCCACCCGGGGCAGCAGCAGGAGACTGGCGTCCAGCTCGGGCCGCCCGTAGGACTGCACGAATGTGTTGCGTTCGGCGTCGAACCCGTTGGCCATGACCTCGGCGTGGATTCTGTCACGCAACTCCTCCCAGCGGTCCGCCGGGCCGGTCAGGCCGAAGTCCCGGACCCCCTTGACCATGCGGTCCGCCGCCACCCATGCCATCACCTTGGAGTGCGTGAAGTGGCGCTGCGGGCCGCGCATTTCCCACAGCCCGTTATCCGGCCGGCTCCAGGCTGTCTCGAGATGTTCCATGAGGGCCACCTGGACGTCCCAGGCGTCGTCGGTGTGTTTGAGGAGGGAGTTCCGGGTCAGGGACAGGCAATCGAGCACCTCGCCCCAGACGTCGAGCTGCAGCTGGCCGGCCGCGCCGTTCCCGGTACGCACCGGGGCGGAGTTTTCATAGCCCTTCAGCCACGGCAGTTCGAGCTCCGGCAGCCGGCGTTCACCGTGGAGGCCGTACATGATCTGCAAATCCGCCGGGTCCCCGGCGACGGCCCGGAGCAGCCAGTCGCGCCACGCGCCGGCCTCCTCCGTGTAGCCCGCGGCCAGCAGCGCCTGCAGGGTGAGGGTGGCGTCGCGCAGCCAGCAGAAGCGGTAGTCCCAGTTCCGGGTGCCGCCGATCTCCTCCGGCAGGGACGTCGTGACGGCGGCAACAATGCCCCCGGTGGGGGCGAAGGTCAAGGCTTTGAGCGTGATCAGCGAGCGCTGGACGGCGTCACGGTGCGGCCCGGTGACCTTGCACTTCGCCGACCAGCCAAGCCAGAACTCCTCGGTGGAGGCCAGGACCGCTTCCGGGTTCACTGAGCGCGGCCGGCGACGGTGGCTGGGGCTCCATGTCAGTACGAAGGGCACCCGGTCCCCGGCCGTGACCGTGAAGTCGCTGACGGTGTGCATCCGCTCGCCCCGCAGGGGCGCCTCGGTCACCAGATAGGCGGAGTCGGGCCCGGCGACGGCGTGGATCCCGCGCTCGTCGTGGCGGACCCACGGCACAACATGGCCATAGTCGAACCGGAGCGCCAGTTCGCCGCGCATCCGCACCGTGCCGCGGACACCGACGACGATCCGCACGATATCCGCCACTTCGTCGCGCGGCGGCATGAAGTCAATGATCCGGACCTTGCCCTCGGGCAAGTCCCACTCGGTTTCCAGGATCAACGTGCCCTTGCGGTAGCGGCGCCGGGTGCATTCGCCGCCGCCGGCCGGCGCCAGCAGCCACCGGCCGGCCGCGGGGGTATCGAGGAGCGCGCCGAAACAGGCCGGTGAGTCGAAGCGGGGCAGGCAGAGCCAGTCAATGGAGCCTTCGGTGCTGATCAGGGCCGCGGTGTGCAGATCCCCGACCATTGCGTAATCCTCGATGCGGGCCATGACACTTACAGTGCCACACCACAGTCCCGCCCGGCACGGGAGGGCAACGGGAGCCGGCTCACCGGAGTGCCCGCAGGACTAGGATCCATCCGTGGGAGAACTATCTGCGGGGGAAAGGGACCGGGCATGGCAGGGCACGAAGCCGCTTGGCACGACGGCGCCGGTCACACAGGTACCGGCGACACAGGGACCGGCCGCATAGGAACTGTGCGGATCGGAACGTCCGGCTGGAGCTATGACCACTGGGAAGGGGTCCTCTATCCGCCAGGCCTGCCCGCCCGGGACAGGCTGGCACACTATGCGGCCCGCTTCGACACCGTGGAACTGAACGCCAGCTTCTACCGCTGGCCCAGGGAGGCTTCGTTTGCCGGGTGGCGCCGCCGCCTGCCCGAAGGTTTCGCCCTGTCCGTCAAGGCGCCCCGGGGCCTGACCCACGGAAAGAAGCTCTATGCCCCGGAGGCCTGGGTGGACCGGATCACCCGGTGCTGGCACGAACTCGGCGACAAGCGGGCCGTGCTGCTCGTCCAGCTGCCCCCGGACTTCGCGCGGGACGATGCCCGGCTGGACTACTTCCTCGCGGCACTGCCCGGGTGGATCCGTGTCAGCGTGGAGTTCCGGCACCCGAGCTGGGACGACGCCGGCGTTTACGCCGTGCTGGAACGTTACGGCGCGGCCTACTGCATCATGAGCGGCGCCGGGCTCCCGTGCGTCCTGCGCGCGACCGCACCGTTCGTCTACGTCCGGCTTCACGGCCCGGACCGCGACGTCCTCTACGGCGGATCGTATCCGGACGAGGACCTGCACTGGTGGGCCGCGCGGATCCGCGAATGGCGGGCGGCCGGCAAGGACGTCTTCGCCTATTTCAACAACGACGGCGGCGGCAACGCCGTCCGCAACGCCACCGCACTGCGCCGGCTGCTGGATGAGCCGCCGCCTGGGTAATCCGGAGTCACGGGCGCCGCCTCCCGGAACCCCGCCGGCACTGCCGCGGCCCGGCACTGTGGGAGAGTGGAGGCATGGAATTGGCGTCGCAACCAGCGCAGCAGCTGCCCGTGTCCGGCAACAGGGCCTTCCGGCTCGCCCATTGGGTGTCGGACACCGTCAATGGGGTTCGCCTCAAGACGGCCCGCCGCTGGAAGTTCATCCCGCAGACCGTCGCCTATCAGGGCTACGGTTCGACAGAGTGGGTCAGGCTGCTGGGCCGCGTGGTCCTCACCAGCAGGCCCGTGCCCGGCAGCAAGGCGGAGCGCCTGGCCCTGAACGGAAACCAGAACATCCGCGGCTGGCGCGCCTTCACGAGTGTCCCGGTTCAGTTCACCGAGGTGGAGATCCAGATCGGCGGCGTCACCACGCGCGTGCATACGGACCGCGGCGGCCTGGTAGACACCCTGGTCCACGTGGCGTTGGCCCCGGGCTGGCATACGGCGGTGCTGCGGGCCGAAGGAACGGAACCGGTTGAGGCCAGGATTTTCGTGATCTCCCCGGACACCAAGCTGGGCATTGTCTCGGACATTGACGACACCATCATGGTCACGGCCCTCCCCCGGCCTTTCCTGGCGCTGTGGAACACCTTCGTCCTGAACGAACGCGCCCGGATGGCGACACCTGGCATGGCCGTCCTGATGGATCGGCTCAAGGTGGAACACCCGGAAGCGCCGGTGATCTACCTGTCCACCGGGCCGTGGAACGCAGCGCCCACTCTGGCCCGCTTCATCGCCCGGAACCTCTATCCCTCGGGCGCACTGCTGCTCACGGACTGGGGACTGACCCACGACCGCTGGTTCCGCAGCGGACAGGAACACAAACGGCGGAACCTTGAGCTGCTGGCCCAGGAGTTCCCGAACATGCGCTGGCTGCTGTTCGGCGACAACGGCCAGCACGATGAAGAGATCTACTCCGGCTTCGCGCAGGAACACCCGGACCAGGTCGCCGCGATCGGCATCCGTCAGCTCTCGGCCAGCGAGGCCGTCTTCGCCGGCGGCCACTCCGACACAGGAGACCACTCGGAATCATCCGTCCCGTGGCTCTACTCGCCCGACGGCGCCGGACTCGCCAAGGGCCTGCAGGACCTGGATCTGCTCTAAGTTGTCGCTGCCTTAGGGGCGTCGGCCCCGGGGCGGGGCTGCCCGACGTCGGCCTGCTTTCCGACGTCGGGCTGCGCGGCGGGCGCCGCGTTCCGGGCCGCCAGAACTTCCTGGAGCCAGTAGTAGGAGGCCTTCGGTGTGCGGACCTGGGTGTCGAAATCGACGTGCACCAGACCGAACGGCTGCTTGTAGCCGGCGGACCACTCGAAGTTATCCATGAAGGACCACACATAGTAGCCGCGAAGGTCCACGGCCTCGGCCGCACCGCCGGGACGTGTCGCTTCCAGGGCCGTGCCGATGTGCTCCGCGAGGTAACGCAGGCGCCGTTCATCCGGAACCATCCGGCGGTCCGCCCCGACACACTGGACCACCACGTCCTCGAAACTGGCCCCGCCCTCGGTGATGTAGACCGGAGGCAGATCCGGGTAGCGCTCGGCCATCTCAGCCAGGGCAACCGACATGTATTCGGGCTTGACCGGCCAGCCGTAGGCCGTGGTCTCGGTGTCCGGGAACGGCGCGATGTGGAAGGGCGCACCGGGTGTCCCACTGAGGTCATCCCCCATGGCCTCGGCCATGCCGGGCGGCACGGTCCCCTCACCCGGACCCGCCCCGACGCGGGTGGGCATGTAATAGTTCAGGCCATAGAAATCCAGGGGCTGGGAGATCAGGTCCATATCTTCGCTGGAGGGGCTGAACGACGATGAAAAGAACGTAGCGGCCCGAATGATGTCCGGGTACTTGCCGAGCAGTACAGGGTCAGCGTAGAGCCGGTTCTGCGCCACATCCATGAGTCCGGCGCTGACCGCGTCCAGCGGGTTGGCGGTGGCCGGGACCATCGGTGAGTACACGTTGGTAATGCCGATTTCGCCCTGTACCTTGGCCGCACGCAACGCTTGGAGTGCCAGGCCGTGGCCCAGCAACTGGTGGTGCACGCTGGGGAGGGCCTTGAGCATGAGTGCCTCGCCGGGCGCATGCATGCCCAGGGCGTAGCCGTTGGTGGTGACCGTGGCGGGCTCGTTGACAGTCACCCAGCGGCTAACGCGGTCCCCGAAGGCGGCCGCGGCGATGCCGGCGAAGTCCCCCAGCCGGTAGGCCGTATCCCGGTTCATCCACCCGCCGGCCTTATCCAGGGGCAGCGGGGTGTCCCAGTGATAGAGCGTCGCCATGGGGGAAATACCGTTGGCGAGCAACAGGTCGATCAGCCGGTCATAGAAGTCCAGTCCGGCGGGGTTCACGGGCCCGCTGCCGCCGGGCTGGATCCTGGACCAGGACAACGAAAACCGGTACGAATCGATCCCCAGGTCCTTCATCAGTGCCACGTCCTCTGGCATCCGGTGGTAGTGGTCGCAGGAGACGGCCGGGCTGTGGTCCTCCACGATCGAGCCCGGTTTCGCGGCGAAGACGTCCCATCCGGTGGGGCCGCGGCCGTCTTCATCGAGTGCGCCCTCGATCTGGAAGGCGGATGTAGCCACGCCCAGGGTGAAGCCGGGCGGAAGAAGGGAAGCCAGATCCTTGGCGGAAGCGTTCATCGACGGGACCTCTATGTAGTTTCAGGAGTTGGTTGACTGATCTTAGGCTTCCCCGGGGGCGGGCGCCACGACCCGGGCCGTTTGACGGACGCGATGCCGACGGCCACTGTTGATCAGTGCACCTGACAATTGAACAAGGCGTCAACCGCCGGCCGGCCCCGGCGACGCCCGGCCCCGGCCGGCAGGCAGCAGCTCTCCTCTGCTTCCTCGCGGTCTCCCATGGGGTGTCCTTTGTGGCGTCGCTGGTCATCATCGGGAACGCCGGCGGATGGTACGCGGCGGCGGACAAGGCTCCGTGGACTCCCCCGGCCTGGGCCTTCGGAGCGGTCTGGACGGTGCTATATACAACCATGGCGGTGGCGGCGTGGCTGGTCTGGCGCCGGGGAACAGGGCTTGCCTCCTCCGGGCGCAGCCGAGGCGCCATGACCGTCTACGGCATCCTGCTGCTCGTGAACCTCGCCTGGGCGCCCCTGTTCTTCGGCATGTACCCCATGGTCGGCTCGGCCGCCCTCTGGCTGGCTCTCCTGGTCATCGCCGCCCATGCCGTGGCCGCGGCCGCCACCGTGGTCCGGTTCGGCCTCATCAGCCGGGCAGCCGGCCTGCTCATGCTGCCGTACGTCTCGTGGATTGTGTTCTCACTTACCCTGAACGCCTACGCCGCCGCCAGCAACTGAACCCTGCCAGCAATTGAACCCCGACGTCCTTCCTGTCCCGCTTCTTCCGCTCCGGTCAGCGGCCCGGGCAACAGTGTCCCCGTCACGGCCCGGGTTCCCAGCGAACGGGGAGCACGCGCACAAGGGGATCCCGACGCCGGACGATGCGCACCGGGATGTCGCGGCCGCCCGGGCCGGGATGGTGGCTCCGGCCGTTCTGGTGATTCAAGGTGCCGTCCTGGACGTCAGGCCGCCCGCCGCCGGCGTCATACTCCGCCCGGGTCCTGGCGTCCCGCAGCACGGCGAAGGCCTGCAGAATCCCGCCCGCGTCACTGCCGTCGGGAGGGCCGATGTCCGGATAACCGATATCCGGATGGTGCCGGCGCATCAGCGCCCGGAAGGCGCGGCCAATCTCCTGCCGGCTCGCCTCCGGCGAGATGTGCAACAGCGCGTAGTAGCCGCGGGGATCAGGGTTGCTGCCGGGCATGGTCATTTCTCCGGGGCTGACGGCCGGGGCCGGCGCCGTGGTGCGTGCTCGGCGCCGGCTCCGGGGGCTACTTCCCGATCTCCTGCCGTTTGTCCTGCGAACGGGTTATTTCAATCTTCCGCGGCTTGGCCTGCTCCGCCACGGGAATGCGGAGGGTTAGGACACCGTCAGCGTAATGCGCCTTGACGTTTTCCGTGTCCAGGGTGTCCCCGAGGATCAACTGGCGGCTGAAAACGCCGCGGGGGCGCTCCGAAACCGTCAGCTCCACGTTGGGCTGCGTCGGGTCCCGCCGCTCCGCCCGGACGGTCAGGACATTGCGCTCAATGTCGAGCCCGATCGAGTCGACGTTAACCCCCGGGAGGTCGAATGCAACGACGAATTCGCCGTTCTCCTGCCACGCGTCCATGGGCATGGCCGCGGGGCGTGCCACCGTCCCGAACACCTGCTGGGCGAGCCGGTCAAAGTCACGGAACGGGTCCGTCCGAATCAACATCATTTCCCACTCCTTCAGTGCGAGTTGGTCTGTATTCCTTCCACACCCACCACGATTTTTCTGTAGTGGTGGGTATAGATTTTTTATAGCACCGGTGGCACACTGTTGCAAGGGAAAATTGCGGACAGGAGGAGGACCATGGCGGACCGCGGCGCGGATTCAGGCCTGTACGCCATCTCCGTAGTGGCGCAGCTGGTGGGCACCGGGCAGCAGAACATCCGGCTCTACGAGCGCCGGGGACTCCTCGCACCGGACCGCACCGCCGGGGGCACCCGGCAGTACAGCGACGCCGACCTTGTGGTGCTGCGGCGGATCGGCGAACTCCTGGCGGAGGGCCTTAACCTGGCCGGCGTGGCCAAGGTGATGGAACTGGAGGAAGCCAATGCCCGGCTGCGGGCCGAGCTCAAGCGGGCGCGCGGCCGCTGACGGTGCTCAGTCCTGGCCGGCGTCGGCGGTGGAGAGCGTTCCCGTGATCTGTTCGCCCCGGATCCGGGCCGTCCGCCAGGTGTCCAGCGCAATGACCCCGCCCAGGACCACCAGCGAGATGGAGAAGGCGCCCAGGGCATCGGTCAGCCAGTGATAGCCGAGGTAGAGGCGGCTGATTGCTGCGAAGAACATGCCGATCCCCGCCACAATGAAGGCGACGACGGCGGCCCAGGGACTCTTCCGGCGCGAGAAGACCAGGAACGTGGTGACCAGCAGGAAATCGCACGCGCCCAGGACGTGACCGGAAGGGAAGGAGAACGTGGTGTCGGCACCGAAGAGCATGAGCTCCACGGGTGGACGCTGGCGTTCCACGATGCGGCCAATCACCTGCGCAAGGATCACCCCGGTCAGCATGGCGCCGGCCAGGAGCATCGGCCGCCAGGCGTGCTTGGCCAGCAAGCCCCAGGCCACAGTCACGACGAGGACAATGATCGGCAGGCCGATGGGGCCGAAGACGATCGCCAGAATGATCATGATGGTGGTGGCAGGTTCCCCACGCAGGGTCAGGAGCCAGGACCGGGTAGGCTCGTCCGCCGCCGACAGGCCGCCGTGCTGGAGGACACTTGCGAGGATTACCACGAACAGCACGACGCCCGTGATCATCAGGGCGACGGCCGTGAGATACAGATTCCGGCGCGCCGTGGCGCTCATGTACCGCTCTTCCACGACGAACTTTTCGTGGAAGGTCCGCCACCGGCCCTGCGGTTTACCTGTTTGAGCCTCTGCCATGTCGCCGTGCCGCCTTTGCGCCGTGTTGTGGATAGTCCCCGCTGAAGATTATCCCCTGTTATTTGCGCGGTGGTAGGCAAATGGCCCGACGGGATCTCCCCCGTAGAGGTGTGGCCCGGCCGCCGGATTCCGTAACCTGCCGGCCCGGACGGGGCAGGACGTTGCTGTGAGCCGCTTCACAGTGTAGCCTCCCAAATTAACAAGGTAGCCTCCAAGACAACTTGTGATGCTTACTAAGCAACTCTTGCGGAATCAATGATGAGCTGGATGGAGAACAACAATGGTCGAGGAACAGCCTGCTGATGCCCGCGCGGGGCGGAACCCCGGAAAGGTCACCGAGGTGGAGACCTACGGCATCGAGCGGATACCCGAGAAGGACCGCAATGCGAGCGCCCTTGACCTGTTCAGGGTTTCGTTCGGCGGGGCCAACACCTTCGCCACGGCCTTCCTGGGCGCATTTCCGATCCTTTTCGGCCTGTCATTCTGGCAGGGACTCGCCGCGACGGTGACGGGCCTGGTTGTCGGCGCCCTCCTGCTGGCACCCATGGCCGTCTTCGGCCCCACGAACGGGACCAACAACGCAGTGTCATCCTCAGCCCACCTGGGCGTGCACGGCCGGGTGGTCGGATCATTCCTGTCATTGCTAACTGCCTTGGCATTTTTCTCCATCTCGGTCTGGAGTTCCGGCGATGCCCTGGTCGGCGGCCTGAACCGGCTGGTTGGCCTGCCGCAGGACATGGGCTCGTTCGCCGTCGCCTACGGCCTCTTTGGTGGACTCGTCCTGGTTGTCTGTGTCTACGGGTTCAAGTTCATGCTGCTGGTGAACAAGATTGCCGTCACGGCGGCCACCCTGCTGTTCGTTGTCGGCTTCATCGCCTTCGCGGGCGACCTCAACCTGAACTTCGAGGGCTCCTTCGGGACCGGATTCGACGGCGTCGGCATCGCGGGATTCATCCCGGCCTTCATCGGCGCGGCCCTGATCGTCATGTCCAACCCCATCTCGTTCGGCGCGTTCCTGGGCGACTGGGCGCGATACATCCCCACCGCCACACCGAAGCGCCGGGTCATGGGTGCGGCGCTGCTCGCCCAGCTGGCCACCCTTATCCCGTTCGTCTTTGGCCTGGCCACGGCGTCCATCATCGCCACCAAGGCACCGGAATTCATGGATCCGGCGGCGCCGAACTACGTCGGCGGACTGCTGGCGATTTCCCCGGCCTGGTATTTCGTGCCGCTCTGCGCCATCGCCCTGATCGGCGGCATGTCCACCGGGGCGTCCTCGCTGTACGGCACCGGCCTTGATTTCAGCAGCGTGTTCCCGAGGTTCAACCGGGTCCAGGCCACCCTGTTCATCGGGACCCTGGCGATCGTGTTCATCTTCGCCGGCCGCTTCGCCTTCAACCTTGTCCAGAGCATTTCCACATTCGCCACCCTGATCGTGACCTGCACCGCGCCGTGGATGGTGGTCATGCTCATCGGCTTCATCACCCGCCGCGGCTGGTACGACGCCGATGCCCTCCAGGTGTTCAACCGGCGCCAGAGTGGCGGACGGTACTGGTTCAACCACGGCTGGAACCTGCGCGGCATGACTGCCTGGCTGGTCAGCGCCGGGGCAGGGCTGAGTTTGGTGAACATGCCCGGCCAGTTCCAGGGGCCCCTGGGCAATCTGGCGGGCGGTGTGGACATCAGCCTGCCGGCATCGCTGGCGCTGGCGGCCGTTCTGTACCTCGGGCTGCTGTGGATTTTCCCGGAGCCGCGCGGAGTGTTCCCGGCCGCCGGGCCGCGCTGGATCCCCTCGAAGGACACACCGGTGCCGCCGGTCATGGATGCGGCCGGCAACACCGTCCCTGCCGCACCCCAGGAGGCAGCCGCGCCGGGCTCGTCCGGCGACCGGGACCCGGAGCTGGTGAGCCAGCCGTGACGTGGTTCGATCTCAGCGTTCCGCTGCGCACCGGAATGCCTGTTTACCCCGGCGACCCAGAGGTCCGGATCGCATCGGCACTGACCGTGGAGGCCGACGGCGCCAACGTGCTCTCCCTCGCCATGGGCTCCCATTCGGGCACCCACGCAGACGCACCCCTGCATGTGGGCGACGGCTGGGCAGCCCTGGACGAGCTGCCGCTCTCCCTCTTCGGCGGCGTCGCCGAAATCGTGGACATCCGGGGCGTGGCCCGCGGCGGCGCCATCACCGCCGCGCAGTTGGCAGGGATCGCCCCGGCGGGCATGACTGGGAATCCCGGGGAACCTGGGAATCCAGCGAGGATCCTCCTGCTGCACACCGGCTGCGCCGCGGCCTGGGGAACCGACGAGTACCTCAAACACCCGTGGCTCGACGCCGCGGCGGCGCAGCTGATCGTGGACCGCGGCTACCGCGCCGTAGGCCTGGACGCCCTCAGCGTGGATCCCAGCTCCCCCGGCGCTTCGGACGGCAAGCCGGCGGACGGCAGCTTCCCAGCTCACGCCATCCTGGCCGGAAACGGCTGCATTATCGTAGAAAACCTCACCGGGCTGGAGCAGGTCCAGCGGGCCAGAGAAGCAGGATCCGACGTCGAGGTCTTCCTCTTTCCACTCAATATCCCCGGGGCCGACGGTGCCCCGATCCGGGCCGTGGCACGGCGGCTGCCGGCTCCGGAACTGCAGCCGGCGGTGCTGTACCCGACGGCGCTGCAGCCGACAGTGATCCGCGCCCTCAGCCGCCAAGAGGTGCAGGACGCAGCGGACCGCCTGGTTGCCGCCTTCGCGGCCACGGACACCGAAGCCTACTTTGCCGCCTTCAGCCCCCAGGCGACATTCATCTTCCATCCGGAAGCCCAGAGCCTTGGTTCCCGGTCCGCCTACCGCGCTCTCTGGGACAACTGGCTCGCCGGCGGCTGGCGCGTGCTCGAATGCCGGAGCAGCGAGCAGGACATCCAGCTTCTGGGGGCTACCGCGGTGTTTTCCCACCGCGTGGCCACGACAGTCCAGATTGACCGGGAAGGTGGCCGCGATACGAGCGATGAACGGGAGACCATCATCTTCTCCCGGGCCCCGGACGGCAGCATCGTTTGCGTCCACGAGCACCTCTCGGCCTGCCCCCAGTGATCCGGGTGACCAGACTCACTGGGACAGCCGGGGCCGGGATGGATCTGCAGGTCAACCGCCAGGGCCGCTACGTGCGGGCATTTGGCGTCCGCACGGCCTGCGCTCAGACACGGCGTGGTGATTTGACGGGTCAATAAATATGACGTTATTGTTCCTGAATCCATTGGGGCCGACTAGAAGTACTCCAAGAAAGACAGAGCGATGACCACGATTACCGAGTCCATTGAGATCCAAGTCGACAACCGCCACGTCCTCGACGAACGACTCAACGACGCCGTCCGCGGGCTGCAGCAGCTCGCCATGACCACGGGGAAGCACGGCATTCTGCTCACGCGGCACAAGCCGGGCCACTACACCGCGGCCCTCTCCGACAAGGTCCCCTACGGCATGACCCGCGAGCTCGTTCACTGAGCCACCGGTAGACCGGACGCCGAGAGCCGGACTTCAAAGAGCCAGGTCCCGGGCGGCAGAGCATCGACTCGCCGCCCGGGACCTTTTTGGCGTTTCAGGGGCCGGTTACCATCAGCGCCGGTCACCAGTCATGGCCGGTTCACCAGTCATGGACGGTGCCGTCGACGAGGCGGTTGTAGGGCAGGTAGGCCTGCTGGTAGGGGTAGGCGGCGGCGGCTTCGGCGTTGAAGTCGACGCCGATGCCGGGCTTGTCTCCCGGGTGCAGGTAGCCGTCCACGAAGGTCATGGACTGTTCGAAGACCTCGTTGGTCGCATCCGAGTGCTGCATGTATTCCTGGATGCCGTAGTTGTGGATCGCCAGGCCGACGTGCAGCTGCGCGGCGAACCCGACCGGGGAGATGTCGGTGGGGCCGTGGAAGCCGGACTTGATCTGGTACTGCGCGGCGAAGTCCATCACCTTCTTCAGCGGGCTGATCCCGCCGAAGTGGGTGGACGCGGCCCTCACGTAGTCGATCAGCTGTTCCTTGATCAGACTCTGGTAGTCGTAGACGGTGTTGAAGATTTCACCGATCGCCAGCGGGGTGGTGGTGTGTGCCCGGACCAGGCGCAGCGCCTCCTGGTTCTCGGCCGGGGTGCAGTCCTCGAGCCAGAACAGGTCGTAGGGTTCCAGCGCCTTGCCCAGCTTCGCGGCCTGGATCGGGGTCATCCGGTGGTGCCCGT
>NZ_JBEGIG010000019.1:0-35541 GCF_040676555.1 Arthrobacter sp. LAR12-1-1.1
CCGTGGCCGCCGCAGACAGGGAATCACTGATGCGCCGCCTGTCCGTGATTGAGATCTGGGGTGTCGCCACGCGGCTGACCAAACGGCTCAACGCCCTGGGCATCCAGTCCATCCTGGATCTGTCCCGCGCCGATCCCGTCATGATCCGGGACCGCAGGAGACAGCTCGGGTCTGGCCCGGACGAGGTGCAGTGGGTGGCGGAAGGACCTGCCTGACCAGGCCGTATCGGCGGAGACTTCCACTGCGACAGGTTCGACCAGTGTCAGCGTTACCGGTTCCTTGTCGCGGTTGAACCGGTCCCGGGTGGTGCCTTGCACGGTCGTGGGCCAGGGGTGGGCGCCGCGGGGAGGTTGCAGCCACCGCTCCAGTTCCCGCGCGGCTGCCGTCTTCAAAGGTGTGGACCTGCCCACGATCCGCAGCTCCCCGTCCAGGACCAGCCCGGCCACGACCTCCCGGGGTTCGGTGATCGGCCCGATGACTGCCTCGCAGATGATTTCCACGGTTTCGCGGTGCTTGAGTTTCAGCCAGGAACGGGCACCTGGGGTGTAGGGCTGGTCGTTGCCTTTGATCTTCCCTGTCAAGTTCAGCGTGTTGATGTGGGGGGCCGGTTTTTTGGCCTACTGTTCAGGATTTCGTGCGACGGTCTGACCCTGAACCGACGGGGGCCTCCGTTGCACCGAAGCTTTGTCGACGCCGCGGCCGCTGCGGACTTTGACCTGTTGGGACAGGTTCTGCCGGCGGGCGCGCTGTGGGTGAAATACGATTGGGCCATGGTTACCAGTGTTGATGTGGCCCGGCATCTTGGATTGTCGCAGTCGACGGTTTCACGTGCTTTGCGGGGGGATCCGGCTGTCGCGCCTTCTACCAAGGAGCGGGTTTTGTCCGGGGCGCGGGAACTTGGCTATGTACCGGATGCAGCGGCTCGCATGATGGTTACCCGGCGGACGCATGCGGTGGGCATTGTGGTCGCGGATCTGACGAGCCCGATCTACCCGGTCATTGTGGAGTCGTTGCAGAATCGGCTGCTGGAGCGTGGTTACCGGATGGTCCTGATTAGGGATCCGGATATTTCGCCGGATCCTGAGGCCGTTGATGTGCTCGATCGTGCGACGGTTGACGGGATGATCTTCGTGTCGGCGAGGGAGGGGTCCGCCGCGGTCCGGCGGGTCCTTGACCGTGGCACTCCGGTGGTGCTGTTGAGCCGTGATGATGTCAGCGTCGATGTCGAAGCCGTACTCGCAGACGACAGGGGCGCCGGTGAGCTGGTGATTTCCCATCTGCAGGGCCTGGGGCACACGAGAATCGGCGTGCTGTCGACTTTGCGGGACCGGTCCAATGGCCGTGACCGCGAGGACGGTGTCCGCGCTGCGATGGAGCGCCGCGGGATCCCGGTACGCGAGGACTGGATTCAGCACCTCCGCTTGACGCACGAGGACGGGGTGCGGGCGGCCCTGGAGATGCTTGATCGCCAGGACAGGCCGACGGCGTTGTTTTGCGTGACGGATGCTTTTGCGTTTGCTGCCATGGACGCCGCAGCCCAACTGGGGATAAGTGTCCCAAATGAGCTGTCGATTGTGGGATTTGATGATTCCGGGCCATCCCGCTGGGCTTTTGTGAACCTGACCACCGTGCACCAGCCCATTGCGGAGATGTCGTACGAGGCGGTCGACCGCCTGGCCGGGAGAATCGAGGGCGAGCCTCCCAGCCAGGCACGGAAGCCCGTATTTCCGGTCAGGCTGGAAATACGGGGGACGACGGCGCCGCCTCCTCAGGCGGTATTGCGGCCGCCGCTCAGGTCAAGCGTCTGACCGGTCATATAGCTCGCTTCCGCGGAGAGCAACCACGTGGCCAGGGCGGAGAATTCCTCCGGGAGTCCGACCCTGCCCATGGGTACCTTGGCGAGCAGCTGGGCGTTCCTTTCAGGGCTGAGGTCCTCAAGGAGCCGGGTCTTCATCATGGACGGTGCGATGGAGTTGACCGTGACGCCATAGGGCGCGACTTCTTTCGCTGCCGTTTTGACCAGGGCCACGAGCCCGGCCTTGGAGGCCGAGTAGGCGGCCTGGTGCGGGTTCCCTTCGCGGGCGGAAATGGATGACAGGATGGCCACCCGGCCGTATCCCTGCTGTGTGAGGACCGGGAGGATGCTCGCCAGGCCGTGCAGGCAGCCGTCCAGGTTCACGCTCAGGGTTTTGGCCCATCCGTCGGCGGGCATTTCGGTCACGGGAGCTTCGGGACCCTGGATTCCGTGGGCGAACAGCGCCCCGTCGATCCGACCGTACCGCTGCAGTACTGTCTGGACGGTGCGGTCCCAATCAGCCCTTCTGGTGACGTTCAGGGCCATGCAGTTTGTGGGGCTGCTTCCGTCGCCCAGCCCGCCATCGGCGACATCGGTGCAGACGACAGTGGCGCCTTCGCGTGCGAGCCGGTCCGCGGTGTCGGATCCGAGCCCGCCGGCGGCGCCGGTGACCAGGATGACCTGATCCCGGAAACGGCCGGGCCAATAGATCTCGGCGCTGGCGGTTCGGGGCCGCGGGGGGCTGCCTGCGGCTGCCCCCGGTGTTGTGATTTCGGTGACTTCGCTCATGGTGTTGTCTCCATTTCAGTTTTCAGGAGTGAGCCGATCAGATTCTCGGCTGCGGTGTGGATGTGATTGAGGTGTGCGGCTGTGCCGAGGGCCTCGACGGCCCAGACGTCAGGGACTTCGACGCTGACCGGCGCGTCGGGAAGGGCCGCCAGGATTTCCCGAAGCGGGAAGACCCCCTCCCCGGGGGCCAGCCTTTTCGCACGCGACTCGATCTGCCGCGCGGATCCGTTCACATCCTGTCCCAGCGGCATGCGGTGCGGGACGGGCAGTGCCGGGGTTTCGGCCGGGCCGTCACAGAGCTGGATGACGGTCACCGCCCCTGCCGGCAGGGCTATCAGCTCTGCGATGAGGCCGCCTGCGCGCACGAAATGGAGCGCGTCCAGCATGATTCCGCAGCCTGTCTGCCCGACCAGCAGGCCGGCGGCCGGGATGGAGTCAAGGGGCTGATACGAGATCGGTTCAATGGACGGGCGGATGCCGTACTTCGTGGCATCCTCAACCAGCGCCGCAAGGCTGTCCGTCAACCGGGCGCGGTCCGGATCGCCGCCGATGACGTTGAGCACAGAAGCGCCGAGGGCTGCGCCGGCCTCCAGTACCGGTTCCCATTCCTTGCGTCCGCGGTGTCCGTCCAGGGTAAATACTTCAATGTCGCGGACTGAGAGGCCCGTGGCCGCCAGTCGTTCAATGGTCTGCACCGACATGAACGAACCGGCAGCCATGGGGTACTGGGTTTCACTCCGGGTTGCCGGGTGAACCCGGATCCCGACAGAGGTAAAGCCCGCAGCTGCCGCTGCGTCCACCAGCTCCGGCGGACTAAAATGCAGCGCTGACAAGTGCGCCAGCCCGATCGTTCTGTTCATAACTTCCATCCTGCTCTGGGTGTTTGACTGTTATTAAGCGATGCGCGTATGATCTAAATCACTAAATGACTACGTAGTCATTAAAGCACTCAATCCGCTCGCCCGCAAAGGTGCAGCCGAGCAAACAAGAAAGGTTGCGGTGAACCGCAATGCCTAGTTCCCACACTTCGAGCACCGGGGGTACCGCCATGGGCGCCCTGAACCATCCTCCCGTCGTCATCAGTGCCACGTCTGGACGGCGGGCAGCGCTGGCCAGCACTGTTGGCGCCGTCGTGGACTGGTACGACTTCTTCCTCTACGGCACTGCTGCCGCCGTTGTGTTCGGGCCGTTGTTCTTCCCATCGGACAACCAGGTCGCCGGGCTGCTGGCCTCCATGGGTTCGTTCGCCGTCGGCTTCCTGTTCCGCCCGCTCGGCGGGGCCATCTTCGGCCACTTCGGCGATAAGTACGGCCGCCGCACCATGCTCTTCATCACCGTCATCATGATGGGACTGGCCAGCACGGCCATCGGGTTACTCCCCAGCTACGCCGCGATCGGCGTCGCCGCACCGATCCTGCTCGTGACCCTGCGGGCCATCCAAGGCATCGCCGTCGGCGGGGAATGGGGCGGCGCGGCCCTGATGGCAGTGGAAAACGCGCCGGCAGGCCGGCGCAACTTCCTCGCCACCGGCGTGCAGATCGGATCATTCGTCGGACTGCTCCTCGGCACCGCAGCGTTCGCCCTGGTCACCGCACTGACCACGGCCGAACAGTTCCTCGCCTGGGGCTGGCGCCTGCCGTTCCTGATCAGCATCCTCTTCGCCCTTGTCGGACTCTGGATCCGGGCCGGCGTGCCCGAGTCAGCAGAGTTCACCGCCGTCAAGGAAGAACACAAGGACGCCCGTGCACCGTTGGCTGAAGCGCTGCGGACCAGCCCCAAGCAGATCCTGGCCGTGATCGGCATGCGGATGGTGGACCAGAGCACCTTCTACATGGGCTTCACCTTCTCCCTGGCCTACGTCAAAAACTTCACCGACACCCCTACCTCCACCGTCCTGACCGCCTCGATGGTCGCCATGGTCCTCGCCATCCCCTTCCTGGCACTCTGGGGACGCCTCGCGGACAAGTACGGCCGGAAATGGTTCTACATCATCGGCCCCCTCGCCGCGGCCCTTGCAGCAGCACCATTCTTCGCAGCGCTGGAAAGCGGCGAACTGATCCCGATGATCCTGGGCTTCTGCGCCCTGATCAACCTCGGACACAACATCTCCACCTGCGTCCAGCAGACCTGGTTCACCGACATGTTCGACGTCCGGATCCGCTACAGCGGCGCAGGATTCGCCTACGCACTCGCCGGAGCCGTGGGCGGCTTCATCCCCCTGATCGCCACCGCCCTCATGGCCAGCAGCGGCAGCTGGGCCCCCGCCGCGGCGCTCCTCGCCGGGCTTTGCCTGATAGCCCTGGTCTCCAGCCTTTGGTCCTACAAGTGGGCCAACAAGGAACACCGCTAAAGACAAGAAGCAGGACGCAACCAAACCAACGGTGACGCGAAGACGAGTGCGCGGCAACCGGCAACCGAGACGCCAGTTGCCGCGCATTCACCCCCTGCACACAAAACACAGACCACAGATACAGCCAACAATTAAGGCCAGCGCCGAGTGAAGACCACCAAATCTGATGACCTGACCACATCCCCCGCCAAAGCCCTGGACTGCGACGTCCTCGTCATCGGCTCCGGCGCGGGCGGGCTTTCCGCTGCCGTAACAGCCGCCTACCACGGCCTGAAAGTCATCGTCGTGGAAAAAGCCGAGGTCTGCGGCGGCGCCACGTCCTGGTCCGGAGGCTGGGCCTGGACCCCGGGTAACCCGCTGGCCAAAGCCGCCGGCGTCAACGAGGACCCCGAACTCTTCCGCACCTACCTGCGCCACCGACTCGGCGCGAACTACCGTGAGGACAAGGTCGAGGCGTTCCTTGAGGCCGTCCCGCACATGGTCGGTTTCTTCCAGGACAAGACCAGCCTGCAGTTCGTTCCCGGAGCCAAGATCAAGGACATCTACGGCAGCACACCGGGCGCCGGCACCGGGCACCGCTCCGTCGGCCCCAAACCCTTCAACGCCCGCAAAATCAAACCAGAACTGCGCGCCATAATGCGCCACCAGCTCTACGAAACATCATTCCTGGGCATGGGCATCATGGCCGGGCCGGACCTTACCAAGTTCCTCTCCGCCTCCCAAGGAAACCTCCAGGGCCTGTTCCACGCAGCCTGGCGGGTGGGCTTCCACCTGTTGGACCTGATCATTCACCGCCGGAACATGCAGCTGGTCAACGGCACCGCCCTCACCGGCCGGCTCATGAAATCAGCCGACGACCTCGGCGTCGACATCCGCGTCTCCACCCCCGCCAAGCGCTTGCTCACCGACGGGACCGGCACGGTGACCGGCGCCGTCGTGGATTCACCCTCCGGCAGCTACACTATCAACGCTTCCCGCGGCGTCGTTCTGGCCACCGGCGGGTTCCCCAACGACGTTGCCCGCCGCAAGGCGCTTTTCCCCAAGACCCCCACGGGCCGCGAGCACTGGACACTCGCACCCAAGGAAACCACCGGGGACGGCATTACCATTGCCCAGGCCGTGGGTGCCCGCTTCGACACCGATGCGGCGTCTCCGGCAGCCTGGTGCCCGGTCTCCCTGGTCCCATACCGGAACGGACGCACCGGTACGTTCCCGCACATCATGGATCGCGCCAAACCCGGCAGCATCGGGGTGCGCCGGGACGGCAAGCGCTTCGTTAACGAGGCCAACGGCTACTACGACTATGTGGAAGGAATGCTGAAGGCGACCCCCGAGGGTGAATCGGTCGAGGCTTGGCAGATTGCCGACGCCGAGTACGTGCGCAAGTTCCCGCTGGGGATGGCCAAACCGCTGCCCGTCCCGCTCTTCCCCTACCTCCGCTCCGGCTACCTCAAAAAAGGCAACACCATCGAAGAACTCGCCGCAGCCTGCGGCATCGACCCCGATGCTCTGGTCAAGACCGTGGCCGAGTTCAACGAGAACGCCCGCAGGGGGGTGGATCCGGACTTTGACCGCGGCGCCAGCGAATTCAACCGCTACGGCGGAGACCCGAAGAACACCCCGAACCCGTCCTTGCGCCCATTGGAAAAGGGGCCGTTCTACGCCGTCAAAATCGTCCCTGGCTCCTTCGGCACCTTCGCAGGCCTCGCAGCCGATGCGCGCGCACGGGTCCTGGACACGAACGGGCACCCCATCAAGGGCCTATACGTCGCCGGTAATGACCAGGCCTCAGTCATGGGCGGACAATACCCCGCCGGGGGCATCAACCTCGGCCCCGCCCTGACCTTCGGATACATCGCCGGACGCGACCTCGCAGGAGCCACACACTACGAAGACGACGGCACCCCAGCCACCGAAACAATGACCGGGAACGATGACGCCCCGGACGCACGAAGTCGTCGCCGATGACGTACATACCGGAACCCGAAACCAGTCCCTGGAAGGATTCAGACTGTCAAGAATCGCGACCCCAACGCTTCTTAAGGAAGGGGCCCTGGGTCGAGCTTTGTGGATGGATATCGCGAGCCAAGGGCCCAAGGGGGGCGGCCCCCGCCCCCTGACCACACCAGCAGCACCCGCGGCAGGAAGCCCCAGCGAGAAATGTAGAAAGTGAAACCCGTGGAGAAGAAGAAATCCCGCTACCCGAGCGACGGCTTCGCGCCTCAAGACTGGACGGGCCTCCTGCCAGGACAACACGTGTGGGTCCGGCCCAACGACGGTGCGACCTTCGCAGCCGTCATTGAAACGAAGACCAGTAATTCCAGCGCAGTGTGGATTCTACGTGATGACAGCTTGCAGACCCGGCAGGTTTTCGGGCATACCGAGGGCATCCACGTAGTGCCGATCGAACAAGCTGCCGATCTGGCAGACCAGACGAGCGAGGCCCCCGGAAGGAACCCAGGCACCAAAATCTACCCCGGGTTCGGTACACATAAGATTGAATGAAGCTGCGCGACTCGACGAAAGACTGACCGAGGCCACAGCCAGTCTTATCAACACCGTCGCCGTCAAAAGTGCGGGCATCCTTGACCCCGAAACCCGAATCCACAGAATGCCGCGTAGTCTGGTCGTCCGTTAAGTTAGCCCAAAAGTACCGCCATAATGATCCGTCACACGTGCAACTTCCGGTACGGCGGCGGACCGCGTGGATGTCACCGCCGGGTTGTCGGGACCGCTCTCCGTGTTGCCTATATAAGGTATCGGTACACCGTGGCGCGGGAGACTCCGAGCATCCTGCCGATGTCGGAGGCACTGATTCCTTTGCCTTTGAGTTCTTTAGCTCGGGCAGCAGCAGCGTCGTCCACCTTGCGGGGCCTTCCGCCGTGGCGGTTGTTGGCCGCGGCCGCAGCGAGGCCAGCCTTGGTGCGTTCGATCATCGTGTCGCGCTCCAGCTGAGCAAACGCGGCCATGATCGTCAGCATGGCGGTGCCCATGGGTCCGGTTGTGTCCAGCCCTTCGGTCAGGGACCGGAAACCTGCTCCCCGCTCCCTGATGTCCTCAACAAGATCAAGAACGTGCCGGGTGTTGCGGCCCAAGCGGTCAAGCTTCCACACGGTGAGTACGTCGCCGGCCTCCAGCCGGTCCAGAGCCCTGGACAGCCGAGGGCGTTCCGTCGTGGACCCGCTGACTCCATCGTCGGCAAATATCCTGGCTGCGCCGGCGGCCTTGAGTGCTGTGAGCTGCAGATCGAGGTTCTGTTCCGTGGTGGAAACCCTCGCGTAGCCGATCACGGCCATCGCCGCCTCCAGATTCTCTTTATCCCGACCAATTCTCAGTTATGAGACTACCTGTTCTTGGACGGCATTTCGAGACGGGCAGCGTCCGTCTCGCGGCGGGGATTTTTGTCAGTTTTCGAAGTCGTCTGCACGGAATGTCCACACTCGTCTGCACGACTCACTACACGTCCGTATGGGGAACCCTGACCGGTCATTTCGTCGTACTCGGGAGGTCGGCTTTTCTGAATCTAGTGCAGTCCATTGCAGCGGGATTATGCTTCGGCAATGGGACACAACAGCGATCCGGCGGTGCCGAACTGGACGTTTTGGCTGTGGGTGGCTGCTGCAGCCATCCCAGTCGGATTGGGCGTCACATGGATAGTTAGAAACTTCAGCCCGATAGCTCCAGATGCCTTGGCTATCCCGGCCGCGTGTGCCGTCGTCTTCGTGATGGCAGTAGCCGTATCGTCCCGCAGAAGCGAACGTAGGTTGAGCGATAGCTCCCATTCCACTCCTGTCGAGTCGGGGCACGAGTAGGCAGTCCGAAGGCCGTTGATCGTGTCCGTTTAGGAAACCCTGACGGGGGCGGAAAATGGCTGACCGTCCCTCCTAATGGGCGCAAAGTAGCCAATGGCATGAGGTGGCTATCATCGGTGACATGTATGAACCTTGGAGCAAGGGAACCGTGAAGACCTGGCACCGTGAAGAAGGGTGGGGATCCATCGAAGTTGAAGGCGTGGCTGCTGAATGCTTCGCCCATTTTTCTTGCATCATCCAGAGGACGAATGAGTTTCTTGAGCTTGTCCCAGGCGAAGCCGTAAGGCTCACCTGGCACGAGGCACAGCAGGATGAATTCTCCATCGTTGCCGACCGTGTGGAGCGTTCCTAGCAGGAGCCTCGGCGGCACGGTCCGCTAGGGGATCCTTTACCGGACGCTATCAATCGGCCGGACCTTGCCCAGTCGACTAATGTCCCCATCGACTTCTACGCTCGGGCCGTGGAGACTTGGCCACGAGCGGGGATCGCGGAATCGACGCTCTTCTGATGGCCGAGCAAGTTGGGGACCAGTGGCTAGGTTTTGGGACAAGAAAACGCCGACTGTTACGTTCATCCTGTTCGGGATCGTGGATGTCGGCGTTTTTATTGCTGCAGATCACAGCCGATTTGGCTACTGGCCACCCGCAATCTTGCTGGTAGCAATCCTCCTGACGGCCATCAACAACCTAAGGATCGACCGCGCGGAACGTGAAGGACACTTGCACCAGCCTCCTTCATCGACCTCGGGGTGATCGGTCGTGACGTCCAGTGAAGGATCCTCCAACGGTCGCTGTTCTCTTCTACAGATATATGCTCCCGATCACGTGCTGGTTCATACTCGTGGCATGAGAGTGACTGGAATTCTCCCCGAAGACGCGCCCGACCCCCGTGTCGAGCAGGCTGAGCGCCTGAAACTCATGCCCATCCCGGTGATGGGACTGGTGTCCCAGCCCTCGCTGGAGGACACGGATACCGTCGGTCTGGGATACAGCCAGGACGCTCGTGGATACAGTGAAATGACAGCGAGTGTCACCTATACACTCTGGCGAAACCCGATTGACCGCTCAGACCCAGTAAATCTCGCCGACCTCAACCAGCAGGCGCGCAGGGCGATCGAGGATGTTCCGCCATGGCCGCGACCCGCGTGGCTGGTCGAGCAGGTGAAGCGAATGCGATACCCGCAGCTGTGGGAGGCCGTGCGAACTACCTGGCACCGTGACCAATCCCAGCGTACTTCGGTCCGCAGCGTGCTGGTCGACCACGTCAACTACATCCTCATGAACCAGTACCGCCAGGAGCTCGGACTAAGCGACAACCCCTGGGACCAACCCGAACCCGCAGTGACGGACCGGATGGTCAACGGTCAGGTCAGTGTCTTCGTCAATGGAGTCGAGGTACCCGGCGCTGAGGTCGACACGGACCCGTTTGTATACGGCATCGGCGCGGAACTAGCAGACGGTGGCGTCGTGACCGCCGTGCTTCCACGCGCCGAGCTCAAGCGCATTCAGGTCCAGTTCACGACTCGGGGGTAACGACCACATTCGCGCCCGTATGCCGGTCCCCCACCGGTCGCACACACCCCTGAACTGCATGATTGCGAGCTGGAGTCCATCGGCGCCCCGCAACCCCCGTCCGGTGAAGCGAACGGTGACGGGGCGTGAAAGGGAACGCCGGCGAGGCCGGATGCGCTGGCCAGGGCGGTGGTGCCGGCCGCTGCTGGTACGGGCGGGTCTACTGCTATCGCGAGAGTAGTTTCTCACCGTCGGGCCGCAGCTCCCCTGTGGGTGAGACGTGCCGGTAGAGCGTCTGTCGGGTAATCCCGAGTTCGGTGCAGAGGTCGCTGACTTTGGTTCCGGGCTTGCCCATGGACGCCATGGCGAGCCGGATTTTCGCCGGGGTCATCTTGTAGGGGCGTCCGCCGTTGCGGCCGCGGGCGCGGGCGGCGGCGAGCCCCGCTGTCGTGCGTTCGGAGATGAGTTCGCGCTCGAACTCGGCGAGGGCAGCGAAGATTCCGAAAACAAGCTTTCCGGAGGCGGTGGTGGTGTCGATGGCGGCGCCCTGCCCGGTGAGGACTTTCAGCCCGATTCCGCGTTCGGTGAGGTCGTGGACGATGTTGACCAGGTGCCGCAGGTCCCGGCCGAGCCGGTCGAGCTTCCAGACCATGAGGGTGTCGCCGTGGCGTAGAGCTTTGAGGCAGGCAGCCAGCTGGGGCCGGTCGTCCTTTTTCCCGGAGGCACGGTCTTCATAGAGGGATTCCGCGCCGATGCCGGCGGCCAGGAGCGCGTCGCGCTGCAGGTCCGTGGTTTGGGAGCCGTCCGCCTTGGAGACACGCATATATCCGACCAGCACGGAAGTTCTCCTTCGTCATTTATACGTTCGTTTAAGTGACAGTGTGATTCCGGATCCGGCTGGAATCAGAAGGTGTCACTTAACTCGTGTTTTATTCTAAGTCATGCAAAGGGTGGCTGATCTTCTGTTTGTGACAGAAAGTCGAGGGGTATCTGAAGTTCGGCGAACGTCTGCCGAAGGCGTCGGACGGAGTCTTCATTCCGGCATCCATACAGTGCGAAGCTGTAAAACTGTTGGGCGGCTGCGGGGTCCTCTTTGGCTGCGGCAACGATTTCCTCCAGCGCAGCGAACGCCTGCTCCCACACATCGCCCGGCGCTGGTTCCGTCCGGTGGCTGGCAGTTGCTGTCCGTTTGGCGGCCGTTGCGGTCGGTCGGTTGGGTGGGGTTCCGTCGTCGATCCTGCTGGCGGGCTCGGGCAGCAGGAGGTCTGCCGAGGTGCCGAATGCGCTGAGTGTGCCGGCTTCGATGAGTTCCATGGTGGCGGCGGCGGCTTCGAGCAGTTGCTTTTGCTTCTCCCAGTGCAGGTTCTCGAACGGGCGCCAAGCATGCATGCCTGCCCGAAACGGGTGATCGCAGTACTCCCAGACATGGCGGACCTCTGCCAACTGCCGCCCGTATCGTCCTTGGGCGGTTGAGAGCTCGTCCAGTATTGTGCGCAGGAGCCGGAACCAGATGCCTGCGTGAACGCGGCGGCGGGGCAGCTCTACTGATCCTGTCGTTAGTGCCTGCCAGGTACGCCGGTCCATGAGTGTGACTGCGCCCCGGGTCGAGGGCGGGTCAGAGGTCCGGTGGGTTCTCGTCGAGTTGCCGGTCCTGGATTCTTCCGTGGCCCAGCCCGTGTTCCAGGAGCGCGGAGGTGTCCATCCGGTAGGTGCCGGCCAGCCGGTTCAGCCAGGAGGACAGCGCCTCGGCCTCTGCGGGGGCCGGGTGCAGGGGCCAGCGCGGCGGGGGCATCACATCAGTTCGCGTTCGAACTTACGGCGCCGGGCAGCGGGACCGTCGTAGCTTGCCAGGGTCAGCGTCCGGTGGTTGATGGATTCCTCGCCGCTGTCTACGGCCGCCACGGCTGCCTCGGTCAGCAGCATGGTCAGTTCACCGATGGTCCCTTCGCTGCGGGTGAGCAGGTAACGGGCCATATCCTCGGTGGCCAGATCCGAGCGCTGGCGTAGCGGGAAGGATGACGCGAAGCTGGCGAGCAGGGACAACAGGTCGGTGTTGACCTCCCATAAGGGCAGGGTCATGGGCTCAAACCTGTTTTCGAGCTGGTCATCGGAGCGGATGGCCAGGTACGCCTCCCGGGTTCCGACCCCTACCAGGGGGATCCGCAGTTCGTTTCCCAGGAAGCGCAGCAGGTTCAGGAACTCCCTGCGGCCGCTCTCCCGCCCTGCCAACACGTTATGCAGTTCGTCAATCACCAGAATCCGCACCCCGACCTCGCGCAGCAGGAACACGGCTAACCGTTCGAGTTCGGCCAGCCGCTGGCGCGGTCGGACGGGAGCCCCCGTTGCCGCCAATAACGCGGCGTAGAAGCGCGCGACGGAGGGATCGGAGGGCATCTGCACGCTGAGCACCGGGATCTGCTCCCGGTCGGGTCCGGGAACTAATGGATGCCGGCGCCGGAATTTTTCGATGATCATCGTCTTGCCGTTGTTAGTCGGCCCGACCAGCAGCAGGTTGGGCATGCGCTGCCTGACCGGCCACTCGTACAGGGTCTGGAGCCGGGCGAGGGCTTCCTGGGCGCGGGGGTAGCCGATCCACCGGTCTGCCCGGATCCGCTGGGTCCGTTCCGGCCCCGGCAACCGCGCTATTTCCCGTGCGGAGTCCTGGAGATGGGACAGGTCCTCCAAAGGATATTCATCCACAGCTACCACTCCTCGATGTCATCAAACGGCGCGGCCGGCGGAGAATCGCCGGCCGTTCCGTCCGGCGGCGGTTTCAAAACATTGAGAGTGTGCCCGGATTTCAGCTGGCTCCGGCGCTCCCGATCCCTGCGCGACCGCCGGGTATCGCGCTGCGCGGTGCTGGCGATCTCGCGCATCTGTCCGATCATGCGGAACAGCTCCTGCTCGTTGACCTGCGCACGCCCCTGCTCGAGCAGCCGCGCTACAGCCTGGCGGTGTTCCCACAGCGTCACGGCAGGATTCGACAGGGTCCGGTACGGGACTTCAACGTAGTTGTTGCCCTCCGGGTCCAGCACCCAGATCCTGCTGATGTCACGAGGATCCCGACGGAGAACAAACCGTTCCAACCGGTCCCGCCTGGCGATCCAGGGCTTGAGCACGTTGGCGAAGTAGTGCACGTGATCGATGACGAAACCGGTGCGTCCGAGCTTGCGGCGGAGCACCGGCAGGAAGTCCACCAGAAACGCCGTGGGGCTGGTGACCACCGGCGGTTTCCCGGATTCGGTGATGCCCTGATCCCAGCGCGCCGCAGGTGTCTGGGCCAGTCCGCCATGGATGCTGCCGTGATAGGAAACCACAGCCAGGGTCAGCCAACGCTCCAGCTCATTCAACGTCAATGCGGCAGTCATCTCCGAATCATAGGTTCGACGTTCCACGGGATTGGAGAACGTCGTCCCCGGGAGTTCATGGATCTGCGCCATCACCGTGCCGATCACCCGCTCCACAATGCCGCCGTAGTGCGGCCGCCCCAGGGGTCGGTAGTCCAGTCGTATACCGTGCTGTTCGCAGCCGCGGCGCAGGGCCTCACTCTTGAATTCGGCCGCGTTGTCCAGGTACAGTCGCCGCGGTTTGCCGCTCATCGGCCAGTCCCCTCCTATCCCCAAGCCCTCCAGCCACGGACGCTTGTCGCTGCACACGTGGGCAAGGCAGAGCCCGACGGAAACTGCCGATGGGGGCTCAAGAGTGACCACCATGCCGACCAGCCAGCGGCTGTAAACGTCGATGGCCGCGGTCAGATACGGGCGGCCGACTGGTTGTCGATCGCGCTCGTCCACGATGATCAGATCAATCATGGTGTGATCGATCTGGACCTGTTCCAACGGGGCGGAGATTTCCGGAACGATACCTCCGGCCGCCTGCAGCGGACGGGCGGCGTCCGCGCCTTCCCGGCGGCGGGCGACGGTCGCTGGATGCAATTCAGCGACGCGGCGGGCAACAGTGCTGCGCGACGGGGCAGGCAATCCCTCCTCCGTGCACGCGCGGACGATGTCGCGGTGAACCACCGCCAGGGAAAGCTTCTGCCGCTTCAGATAGCGTTTGCGGATCAGCCCGTCGATCACCGCTTCCACCGGTGGGGTCAGCCGGCCGCCTCCGCGGCCGCCGCCCGATCGGCCAGGAACCAGATCTGTGACTCTGCCGGTGCCACGCCTGTACCGGTCGATCAGCACGTAAACCTGCCGCCGCGACACACCCAGCAGCGCGGCAGCATCATTGACTGCCCCCCCCGCCCGACAACATCCAACGCAGCCAAGGGAGCAATCACCCCAGCCTGTCGCACTGCCTCATCCCACTCCGAATCGGACATGGCCACCAGGCCACGCTCAACGATCCGCGGTTCCTCGTCAGTCATGCCGGCAACGACGGTGCGGGCGCCTCAAAGCCATAGTTAAAGGTAGTCCAGACGGCTTTGAGACAGGATGCCTTTTGTGCAGGCGGGTTTGAACAGACGCGTGTTCAAACCCGCCTGCACAACCCCCGGGATACCGCGGATGCCAGTGCAGACGACTTCGAAAAACGACATGCGGCACGTTTCCTGGGCACGGTGATCGACCGGCTTGCGGGCACTATGCACCGATGCGGACGTAATCCTCTTTATCATCTCGTGCACGAGATGACGTTAAATTCTCTATGACGCGGGACACATTCATGGAATTGCCGACTTCGTAGAGACTCCGTCGGCTGAGCTGTCCGCGGTGCGCGCTCGTCGCTACTGAGCGTGGTGAACGTAGAGGTCGCGGAGCAGCGCGATCTCGGCTCCGTGGTGCAGGATCTCCTGGTTCTCCCACCACACGATCGTCGGAAAGGTCTCCTCGGCATCGCTGCCGTATGGGTAGCTGCTTAGCCCGGTCCGGTCATAGTCGGACTCATCGACACTGAGTAGTACCCGGCGCCAGTCGGCTGCGGCCTGACGGAACCTCTCGATAGCGCCGGCTGCATCTGGTCGTGATTCGTACGTCGCTCGATCGAACGTTCGGTCGCCCCCGAGGTGGTTGGATCGGCCCAACATCGTTTCGGAGATGTGGTCAAGCCGCCAGGCGATCGTCGTGAGGGGCGGAGGCCACGGACTTTCGGGGGCGCCGTCTCGCCCCCACTCACCCGCGCCGATGAGCTTGATGGCGCCCGGTCCGGGCCCATCGGCGCGCCTCCGTACAGACCAACACGCGTCGACCGGTTCCCAGAGGTACTCGGCGTCCGTCAGTACCGGTACGTCGACGTCGCTGTCATCACCCGAGTTGCTGGTGGGCCCGGCGAGGCGAGTGAGAAGTCGTTCCGTCGCCCAGTCGTACTGCTCGAGCAGGGGCTTGAGGCGCTCGTTGGTCATCATGGCATGTAGCCTATACTCCACGAGATGCCGTTAGGCGCCTACGCACGGTCGATGTTCGTACTTCGGGGCATCCGCTGGCTGTCCACGACCAAGTGCCCGCCAAGGGATCCGCTGACGGGCGCCGCCGTGGTCTGTCCGAACTTTCAACTGTCGGTACTGGCCTTCTTTCGGGCTCCCAGAACGCAGAACTCGTTGCCTTCTGGATCCTCAAGTACAGTCCACGGCCGCTCGCCTTGACCAACATCGACCCTGCGGGCACCCAGAGCGACCATCCGCTCGACCTCGGCCGCTGGATCGTCCGGCCGAAAATCGAGGTGAAGACGATTCTTTGTTACCTTCGAATCTGCCACCGGCACGAAGACCAACCCTGGCAACCGGTCCGGTGCAGAACGAATTTCGAACTCATCGTCAGCTTCCAAAGTCACGACCCAACCCAAAGCTTTGGCCCACCAAAGTCCAAGCTCGGCCGGTCGTGCCGAATCGACAATTACTTGTTCCCATTCAAGACTCATGCGTTCCACTCTACTGAGCCGGACCCCTGCCCGGTGAAGAATCCCTGCGGTCACCAGGGCGTCCGCTGAACCACCGGCTTACGGGCGCCGTTGAAGGGCACGATCGTTTTCAGTTACGGTCCGCGACGCGTTACTCGGAGAAAGCTCGGAGAACGCAGCCCCCTGCGCGCGCTGAGTGCGTGACGCTTGAGGATTCAGGTCGGTGCACCATGCGGGATAGACGCGGAAACCGCGCTTGCCAGGATGCAGCTCGGAGCTGACGCATCCGAGCGAGATCAGGTGCGCCGTGGTGAATTGGAAGACCCCGAACCGTTCCTGCTCCTCTGCGAAGACGAGCAGTCCAGACATCGACTCGTCAGCCGTGAAGGGCCTGGTCGATCCGCCTTCGTCGCGCTTCCAGACCGCGACGAAGGCGCCCGGCTTCGTCGGTGTGATCCGGGCGGTGCGGATTCGCCACTGCTCCTTCCCGATGCGTGCAACCCCAGATTCGTAGTCGCTGTTCTGTTCTTCAACCTGGATGACAGGCTGTGCATCGGCAGGAGCAGGCGCAAGATCGATGAAGCGTTTGAATGCGTGGAAATTCACTCTCAAACTGTAATCGCTCAAGAATCCGGGCCTGAAACCTGTCCGGTTGACGATCCTTTACCGGACACCACCTGAACCGTAATCAAACCGAAGCCCGGCATGCTCAACCGGTGCTCCTATTCCGGGTAAGGGTCTGCCCCGGCAACCTGGGATCGGGCCGGTTCCGCGGTGGCATAAAGGGCGTTGAGCTGGCGGTAGAGCGTTCGGGCGATGTAGCGCTTGAGGGATCTGCGGATTTCGCGGTAGCTGCGGCCTTCTTGGGTGCGTTTGGTGACGTAGTCCCGTGTTCCGGGGTCGTGGGCCATCCGGGTCCGGGCTCTCCCCCCGTCTTGGCTCCGGCCATCTCGGCGGCGACGGTTCCCTCGTACCCGCTGGCCGTTTCGGGGTCATGGGTGATGGCGTGGACGGTGAAGTGCTGCCAGCCCTTGGGCGGCTGCTTCTTCGCCAGCAGCGACTTCACGAATTCACGGCGGACCACAGTAGCTTCTCTGCACTTTTCAACCTCGGCCGGCTGGAGTAGCAACATTGCTACCGCAGCGTCATTCGAATCGGGCGGCGGCCGACCGGAGGTTCGGCTGATCCGCTCTGCGACCATGACGATGATTCCCTCCGGGCCGCGGACGCAGCAGAGCGGATCCGTCCCAGTTCCTTAGACGTGGAACACGAGTGGCGGGACGCCGACCGGACCTGTCCGGTGCGGCACGGATCCCGGACCTAAACCTGGACGATGGACTCGATTGGCCGCGGGGAAGTGATCGGATCTGCGTGACGATGGAGAACTTTCCACTGTCCGTCCTCCAGGCGGAAAATCGTCGTCACGCGAAGAGAAATCGGGGATACTTCATCGGATCCGCCAACCTTGGCCCGGGCACGTTCAATTTCGACAGTGTATGCGAGTTCCGTCCCGACGTACCCCGAGATTCGCTCGAAGTTGATGGGCTCGCCCTCCCTCAGTTGAGAAACCGCCCGCTCCATCGTCTGCTCAACTGCACTCCAGCCCCGAGCCGGCAGGCCGAGCGGATTGGCCAGTGAGACGTCGTCCCGCCTCGAAAACAGCTTCTTCTGCAGCTCCGGGTCTCCCCTGACGAACGCATCGAGCGCTCGGTGGTACTGCTCAACCACACGATCCAGATCGGACCCCGACATTGGTTCCTCCAGCCTCGCTTCTGCGCCGGCGCGGCGCGCCAGGCCCTGTATTCGGCCATCGTGGCACCGTTCACGAATGATGTCTACGTACGATTTCCTGGCGCCGAGACCGATCAGGAATGCAGAAGCGCTGGCACAGGCCGCGCCTACGAAGCTAGCGACAACTCCGCACAGCAACCACGCCAGCCCACGTTGAAGTGACAGGTCATGGGACGCCGGTGCTTCTGGTCCCCGGCGCTGGAGGCGACGCCCGGCAATACGCCGAACTGGCCCAGGTGTTGGCCCAAAACCACGCAGTCATCGCCTATGACCGTCGGAACAACGGACGCAGTTCACAGCAACCGGACTGGGCGGAAACGTCAGTGGACCAGCATGCCGGCGACGTTGTTGCCCTGTTGGAAACGCTCGGGACCGTGCCATGCGTCATGTTCGGCAACAGCACCGGGGCGTTGATAGCGCTGGCCGCTGCCCTGAAGGCCCCCGGGCGTTTTACCGGAGCCGTGCTGCACGAGCCGGCGCTGCTGGGCGTTCTGTCCAATCCCGACGACGCAATGGCCACCGTGCAGCCGGTGATTGCGGCAGGCGTGGAGGCCGGCGGACTTGCCGGCGGTGCCGAGGCCTTCGTCCAGTTCGCGGCAGGAGATGCCGCCCCGTTGTTGCCGCCAGAGTTTCTCGACGGACTCCGGACAAACGCCAGGGTCCTGCTGGAAGCGGAGTTCGGAGCATTCGCGTCCTGGCGGCCCGAGCCGGTGGCATTGTCAGGAATGAGCGTGCCGCTGGCCGTACTCAGTGCCGAGCAGACAGCGCCATTCTTCGTGGAGGCCGCCGAGTGGGTAGCTTCCCATGCGGGAGTCAACCGCCGGACGGTAACGGGCGGCCACATGGGCTTCCTCAACCACGCCGGGGAACTGGCTAAGGACATCGACGCGATGTTTAGGCAGTCCGCAAATGCGGCCGGTTAAAGGGGGTCCGGGGTACCGTCCTGAATCAAACTGCCATACTCACCAAAATCAGGATTTGACGCCTATAGAAGCATCATGGGCGCGCACGCCTTGGGGGCAGCCGCGTATGCCGCGAAAGCGGCCGGACTGGCGGCGCCTATCGGCCCAAGACGGTCGACGACGAGGTCCACTGGCAACTAGAGCACATGAGTGCCGAAGCCCGGTCCGCGCTTCGGCGCTTGCCACCGCTGGGGGGAAATTCCGCCGGTCCGCTGGGTCAGGACTTCTCGCGTCCGGAATCCTCGCCTCGATCATCCCCGCGCTCCAGGCCGACTTGGGTCGCCCTGACCAGCCTGCCTCCTCCAGCTGAATCTGCCGCCCGCAAGCCGGTCCCCCACCGCGACACCATCCGCCCGCACTGCCGCTGCGAGAAAATCCGATACAGATACCGGAATCCTGGAATCGCGTGTACCCCGGCCGCAAAACTGTCCCGCTCAGGTTGGACAATCGCGACAGTTGCACCCGCCCGCGCAGATCAGCGGCTACGCCCGGGTCTGCACCAACGAACAGGACCTGGCAACGCCGCGCAAGGCGCTTACGGGTCTGGGCGACCGCAAGGGCCTGATCAATGGTGACCACGGCGTGACCGGAAGGAACAAGCAACGGCCGGGACTGAACGAAGCCCTGGCGGCTGTCCGGGCCGCCGGCGCCCTGGTCGTCACCAAACTCGATGGGTTCTACTGGCCCCTACCCGATGCTCGAGAACATCATCGAGGACATGACGAGAGTTTCCCAGGAGTCCCGGCCACCGACAGGGATAGCCATGAGGATTTGATCCCAAGTCTCAGCAAGTCATGCAGTTCCAAGCGCTACCGGCCATGAAGGAGTATGCAGCAACACTGCTGTCCACGTCAAGAGAAGGAGCCGCCAGACCAGCCGCCACCAACAAAAATGGGCCCCGCAGGGGCCCATTTAAGGAGATTTGTACACATTCAGCGGCCCACAAGCCCCTGAACAGGGAAAACACGTGCCCGAGGTGGGACTCGAACTGCATTCCAGCCCTTGCAAACGGACTCCCCGGGAAACATCCGGAATCCGGCCCGATCCGACCCCAGTACGACCCGATCCAACGCCCGAAGTGTGTACTTTGTACACACCCCAAATTGGCCAATTCCACGGATCAGGACGAAGCCTCACCTAGGGCGTGTCTCCAAAATCCTGGAGTGGTGGTCCGGGATGCTTGATGGGTGTCTCGTACTTCTGTTTTGACTGATGGGCAGTGGGCCCGCATTCAGCCGTTGCTGCCGTCGTCTCTGGGGCGGCGTGGTCGTCCGATCCGTGACGATCGCAGGGTCGTGGAGGGCATCATTTACCGGTATCGGTGTGGGATCGCCTGGCGCGATGTTCCCGCGGAGCACGGCACGAACCTTCCCCGCGCCACAGGGGGCCCCGTCGAATTACATGAATCTGTTTGCTGAACCGGATGATCATGCGATTGGCCGTTCTCGCGGCGGATTGAGCACGAAAATCCATGCCCTGGTTGACGGCAAGGGCCGGCCTTTGGTGCTGCTGGTCGCGCCGGGGCAGGGCGGAGATGCGCCCATGTTCCCGCATTTGATCGACCATCTGAAGATCAATCGGGTAGGTCCGGGAAGGCCGCGGACCCGCCCGGAACGTGTGCGCGGAGACAAAGCCTATTCATCCCGAGCGATCCGGAGCCTTCTGCGAGGACGCCGGATCGCCGCGGTCATCCCGGAACCAGCCGATCAAATCGGCCATCGGAAACGACGCGGTTCGGTCGGCGGCAGGCCTCCGCTCTTTGACAAAGAGGACTACAAGGGCCGGAACGTCGTCGAGGAACTTCAATACCTTCAAGCAATGGCGAGGCTTGGCCACTCGCTACGACAAACTCGCACTCACGTATGGCGGTAGAGCGGTTCTCCGAGCAGTTAGCATCTGGCTGGCCGCTTTAGGAGACACGCCCTAGCTCCTTCGACCGCAGGGAGAGCCCGCTGATGGCCGATATCAAGTCGCGTCAAGGCTAGGCCGCCGGCTGAAATTCGAGTTTAGCCCAATCGACCCGGACGGGTCGGGAGCCAAGGGCGCCGGATATCCGGCCCGCCACTTGTCTCGCGGGATTCGCTTATCTACTGCGATTTTCTCTCGTTCACCCAGAAGATCCGACAGGGCGCCGACAACCCTCCGCACGTTGCTTGACACTCCAACCCAACGCGGGATATGTTCTATCTCACATCTACTTACGCGCGTTAGTAACGCGCATCAGTAGATCCAGCTAGACTCTCATCCAAAGTTCAGCACTTATTACTAGACATCGGACGGTCAATGAAGACGAACCCTCGGCAGGCCAAAGTGACAATGCAGGATGTCGCGAACCATGTCGGAGTCTCTCGGACGACGGTTTCCTTTGTCCTAAACGGCGGGACGGGAAACGGAATTCCACAAGAAACCCGTGACCGCGTCCACCGGGCCGTGACCGAACTGGGCTACCGCCCGAACGCGGGAGCCCGAGCGTTGGCAGCCAAACACACCAAGCTCTACGGGCTGATCACGGAAATTGTGACGGCGCCTTATGCCGCCGACATCGTCCGAGGCGCCGAGGAACAGGCCGCGCGGGAGGGTAAAACACTTCTGATCGCCAGCACCGACGGCAGCAGTGACGCCGACCGGCAGGCAATCGAAACGATGCTCGAGCACCGTGTCGAGGGTCTGATCTATGCAACAAGCTGGCATAGGGGCGTCCGGCTGCCGGCTGTCGCAGACGAGGTGCCGACGGTCCTGGTTCACTGCTTTGACGAAGCGGCCACCCTCCATTCCGTCATTCCTGACGAGGCTCAGGGCGGCTACGCTGCCACTATGAGGCTCATCGGGGCCGGACACGACCGGATAGGGCTCATCAACCTTGATCCCGTAATTCCAGCAGCCATCGGCCGCCGGGCCGGTTACATCCGCGCTCTGGACCAGGCCGGTATGGGCCTGGATGAGAAGTTGATCATCAACGAGGACGGCGAGGCAGACCAGGGCTACCGTGCGGCATCCTCCCTCCTTGACAGCGCGGTGCCGCCTACGGCCATCTTCTGCGCCACTGACCGTATGGCCATGGGCGCATACGACGCCATCAAAGAACGAGGGTTTCGTATTGGGGAAGATATCTCCGTGGTTGGCTTCGACAACCAGGAAGTTATCGCCAGCTACCTGCGACCCAGCCTGACGACTGTCGCACTGCCATTCCGGCAAATGGGGGCAACCGGCGTCGCGCTGCTGGCCAAACTCGCAGCGAACCGCGATCTAACACCGCTCCAACACATTGTCGAATGCCCTCTGGTGGAGCGTACATCCGTGCGCCTGCCCCTCCTGACGTCCACCACCCGCTAACCCCATCTCCCTTTCACTGACGAAACGAGCTCCCTCATGCCCAAAATCAACCCCAAAAGATCACTGACCGTTGTTGCAGCCACACTTGCGATCGGCGCCCTGACTCTCACCGGCTGCAGCGCCGGAAACACAGCTGGAGGCACGGCAAACGGCGGAAGCGCCTCCAGCGGGCTCCTGACCATCCCCCGGGAGGACACCGCAACGTTCACCAGCAACTTCAACCCGTTCTCCCCGAACGCGCTGCCGATGACGCAGCAGTCGGTCTTCGAGCCACTGCTTATCGTCAACCCGGTCAAGGGCGAACCCGTGCCCTGGCTCGGCGCTTCGTGGAAGGCAGACGAAGACGGCAAGGGAGTGACGTTCACCCTCCGCGACGGGGTCAAATGGTCGGACGGACGGCCACTGACGGCCGATGACGTGGTGTACACCTTTGAGCTCCAGAAAAAGATCCAAGGCGGATTCGACTACTTGGCCAAGGTCTCAGCCGTAGATGCGCACACTGTACGCTTCGATTTCAACAAGCCCTACGCGCCCGGACTTTACGAAGTCGGCCAGCAGGTCATCGCCCCTAAGCATGTCTGGTCCCAGATCGCGGACCCGGCAAAAGCCACTAACGACAATCCGGTCGGCACGGGTCCTTACACGCAGGTCTCCCATTTCCAGGCACAGTCATTCGAGCTCGATAAGAATCCCAACTACTGGCAGCCGGAAAAGCAGCAGCTGACCGGCATCAGGATGCTGGCCTTCGCCGGCAACTCCGGTGCCAACCTCGCCCTGCAGAATGGCGACGTGGATTGGAGCGACCAGTTCATCCCCAACGTCCAGAAAACCTTTATCGACAAGGATCCGGCCCACCGCCACTTCTGGTACCCCACCATAGGTGGCACCATCAACTGGCAGCTCAACACCACCAAGGCTCCCTTTAACGATTCCGTCGTCCGCAAAGCACTCAGCATGGCCGTGGACCGCGATCAGGTGACCGGCCTGGGCATGGCGGGCTACACCCATCCGGCCGACTGCACCGGCCTCAGCGACGCCTACAATAGCTGGCGCGACCAGAGCATCGTCGACAAATGTGACTGGACAAAGCTGAACGTGGACAAAGCCAACCAGATGCTCGATGACGCCGGTTACAAAAAGGGAGCCGACGGTATCCGCACCCTCAAGGACGGCAAACCGTTCCAGTTCAAGTTCTCTGTCGGCTCGGCATCTTCGGACTGGCTCTCCGTCGGCCAGATCATCTCCAAGAACATGGAAAAACTCGGCGTTAAGGTCGAAGTCAGCTCCCCTGACTGGTCCCAGGTCGTCTCCTCCTACACCGACGGATCCTTCGACAGCGGCATCGTCTGGAGTAATGCCGGCGCGTCCCCGTACGAGTTCTACCGCGGCGTAATGTCCCAGAAGGTGGTTGTGCCGGCAGGGCAAAAGGCGAACGAAAACTACCACCGCTTTGGCGACGCGGAAGCGACCGCAACCCTGGACAAGATGGCGGCAACGGCAGACCCGGCAGCACAGAAGACCCTCGTCGGCACCCTGGAGGCCCGCTTCAACGACGCGGCCCCGGTGATCCCGCTGTTTTCCGGCCCGGCGTGGGGCGCCTACACCGACCAGCGATTCACGGGCTGGCCCAGCAGCGATAACCCGTATGCGACCCTTTCGGTCCGCTCCGCCACCACCGTGCTGGTTCTGACCTCGCTCAAGCCGGCGCAGTAGCCATCTCGTGGCTGTCCGGGGCAACCGGCCCCGGACAGCCACCAAGTCCGCCGCACACGCGGCCCCCGCACCGTTACCACCTGCCGGACCCGGACCGATCCCCGGGCGGCGCAACAATCATCAAGAAAGAAGCGGAATCATGGTATTCCTCCTCCGCCGTCTGGGGTTCTACGTCATCGCCTTCTGGGCCTGCATCACCCTGAATTTCTTCCTCCCCAGGCTGATGCCCGGGGACCCTGTCAGTCGAATGTTCTCCCAGGTACAGTCCCAGATGCGCCCCGACCAGGTGGATGCGCTCCGGCGGCTCTTCGGCCTGGACGACCGGCCGCTATGGGAGCAGTATCTGGCGTACATCGGCAACATCTTCCGCGGGGACATGGGCATCTCGCTCTCCCGGTTCCCCACCCCCGTTTCGGAAGTGATCGCATCACAAATCGGATGGACCCTCCTGCTCGGCGGCACCGCCCTGGTTATTGCCGTCATTCTGGGCAATCTCCTCGGCGTTCTGGCAGCATGGCGGCGCGGAAAGTTCCTGGATTCCGTCTTTCCCCCGCTGCTGATTTTCGTCGGATCATTTCCCTACTTCTGGCTGGCCATGGCCGCTCTATATCTGTTCGGGATAACCCTCGGGTGGCTGCCTCTGAACCATGCCTTCTCCACAGGCCTCAACCCGTCGTTTTCCCTCGAATACATCGGCGACGTAGCCGCGCATCTCGTCCTCCCGGCCCTGACCATCGTTCTGGTCTCCATCGGCGGGTGGATGCTGGGGATGCGCAACACGATGATCGCCACCACCGCCGAGGACTACATCACGATGGCCCGGGCCAAGGGACTCCGCCCGGCACGGATCATGTTCCAGTACGCGGCCCGCAACGCCATGCTGCCTTCGGTGACGTCGTTCGGCATGTCCCTTGGCTTCGTCGTCGGCGGCGCTCTCCTTACCGAAACCGTGTTCGCGTACCCGGGCATTGGCTACCAGCTTCTGACCTCTGTCCAGGCGCTGGACTACCCGCTGACCCAAGGCATCTTCCTCACCATTACCGCAGCCGTGCTGGCAGCTAACTTCCTGGTCGACATCATTTACGTACGACTGGACCCCCGGGTCCGGGTCAGCTAGAAACAGGTCCCCATGTCACTTACAGACTCAACACCCACCACGATCACCACGGCCGGCAACCCCACCGTTCAACTACCTGAGCCTCCCGCCCCCGGGCGCCTGGTTCATGGAGGATTCGTCCACGGCATCCTCACGAACAAGAAGGCCCTCTTCGGACTGGCCATCCTGGTGATATTTGCCCTCTTGGCACTGCTGGCGCCTCTCCTGGCACCGGGTAACCCCTCCGACTTCGGCTCCGAAGCATCTCTGGCGCCATCGGCGGACCACCTGCTCGGAACCACCTCCAAAGGCCAGGACGTGCTCGCCCTCACCCTGTGGGGATCGCGAAGCTCCCTGGCGGTCGGATTCACCGTAGGCCTGGCGGCGACCTTCATCGGCTGTCTCGTCGGCATAGCCTCCGCGTATTTCGGCAAAGCCATCGACGAACTACTCTCGCTGCTGACCAACGTATTTCTGCTCATCCCCGGGCTTCCGCTTCTGGTGGTTCTCGCCGCATTTCTGCCGCCGGGACCCGTCACCGTCGTCATTGTGCTGGTCATCACGGGCTGGGCAGGTAGCGCCCGGGTGCTCCGCTCCCAAGCTCTGTCCCTGCGCAGCAAGGACTTCGTCGCTTCGGCCGTCGTGACCGGTGAGAAAGCGTGGCGCATCATGTTCCGGGAAATCTTGCCCAACATGGCCTCCATCGTGATGAGCACCCTGCTGGGCTGCGTCATCTACGGCATCGGGGCCCAGGCGGGCCTTGAGTTCCTGGGGCTCGGCGATACCGGGTCCGTCAGCTGGGGAACCAACCTCTATTGGGCCAACAACGACGGTGCGCTCATGACCGGCGACTGGTGGGTGCTCCTGCCCTCCGGTGTCGCCATCGCCGTCGTCGCATTTGCCCTGGCCATGATCAACTACGCCGTTGATGAAATTACCAACCCTCGCCTGCGCGTGGAAAAGAAAGGCTGACAGATGGAAACCCTGACTGAACGGGACCGGGGAAACATCGGCCATGCCGCCGTCGGACCCGTGCTGAGTGTGAAGAACCTGCAGGTTCAATACACGGCGGAAAGCGGAAACGTCACCGCCGTGGATGGTGTCAGCTTCGACATCGGCGCCGGAGAAGTGTTCGGGCTCGCCGGTGAATCAGGCTGCGGCAAGTCGACCATCGCAAACGCGATCATGCGTCTCCTGCAGACCCCGGCAAAAATCACGGGCGGTTCCATCGAGCTCGCTGGAAGGAATCTCCTGGACCTGGGCGAGGAAGAACTACGACGCACCCGCTGGCGCGACGTCTCCATGGTCTTCCAAAGCGCGATGAACTCCCTGAACCCCGTCATGACCATCGGAGATCAGATCGTTGATGTCTTCACCACCCACGAAAAGATGCCCAAGAAAGCCGCCCGCGAACGCGCCGCAGAGCTTCTGAAACTTGTCGACATCAGCCCCGACCGGCTCAAGTCCTACCCGCACCAGCTCTCCGGCGGAATGCGCCAGCGGGCAGTGATCGCGATAGCACTGGCACTTAAACCCTCCCTCCTCATCATGGATGAACCCACCACTGCCCTGGACGTGGTCGTTCAGCAGGAAATCATGCACCAGATCAAAGAACTTCAGCAGCGGCTGGGCTTTTCCATTCTGTTCATCACCCACGACATCTCGCTCATGGTCGAGCTCTCCCACCGCATGGCTGTGATGTATGCAGGAAAGCTGGTCGAAGTGGCTCCCTCGAAGCAAATGCTGGACAACCCTCTCCACCCCTACACGAACGCCCTGATGGGAGCGTTTCCTCCGCTGACCGGACCGAGAGTGGAGTTGATAGGTATCCCGGACGCACCGCCGAACATGGCCCATCCCCCCACCGGATGCAGCTTCCACCCCCGGTGCCCGCTTGCTACCGATGCGTGCCGCACCATCGAACCGCCGCTCCTTCCAGGAGCCGAAAATCACGATGCAGCCTGTCTGCTCGTACCCGGATATGCCGTCCCCAGCGAAAGGTCACGCCGATGAGCCCCGCACACAGCACCTCATCCCACCCAGGAACGGCGAGCGAGCCCCTGGTTCAGGTACGCAACCTGAGCAAGGACTACCAGCTCGGAAGTTTTCCGTTCCGTTCGACCGTACGTGCGGTCAACGACGTCTCCTTTGACATCAACCGCGGCGAGATTGTGGCCCTCGTGGGGGAATCCGGCAGCGGAAAGAGCACCATCGCCCGCATCCTCGCCCGTCTGGAGCAGCCCACAGGCGGCCAGCTCATCCTTGAGGGAGATGACATTTTTGCCACCGAACGTCGCCGGGCGTCCATGAAATACCGAAGGAAGGTCCAAATGGTCTTCCAGGACCCCTTCGGATCCCTCAACCCGGCACACCGCATCGAGCACTTCCTGACGCGTCCTCTGCAGCTTCACGGAGAAAAGGACAGCCCGCAGGCCCTCAAACTCAAACTGCGGGAACTAATGGCAACGGTTGGCCTGGGCGAACAGATGCTGGACCGATACCCCCATCAGCTGTCCGGCGGACAGCGGCAGCGCGTCGCCATCGCCAGAGCCCTGGCCGTGGAACCGGAAATCATACTGGCCGACGAACCCACCTCGATGCTGGACGTCTCGGTCCGTATCGGGATTCTCAATCTGATGCGCAAGCTCCGCGATGAACGGGGGGTGTCCATGCTCTACATCACCCACGACCTCGCATCCGCGCGCTACATCGCGGACACAACCATGGTGATGTGCGCGGGGGACCTGGTCGAGGGTGGCGAGAGCATCGAGCTGATGGCCGCCCCTCATCACCCGTACACACAGTTGCTGCTCTCCGCCGTGCCCGACGCCCGGAGGACCCAGACCGTCCGCCCGCCAAAGAGGGACGCCGCAGGGCGGAACACTCTCCGGGGCGCCGGCGAACGTGTCACCCTCAGCGCAACCCATTGGGCGCTGAAAGTACCGGAATCCGCCCACTGACGGCCCAATCCGCCCTCCGAGAGGCCGCCCACACCGCGGACTCGGACCCAAACAGATTCATTGCAGGCTGCCGAAAACCCAGAAAGAATCCCATGACGAACCCCCTTGCCCCACTGTCCGCCCTACCCGAGGTGGTCGTTGTCGGCGAAGCGCTCATTGATGTGGTCCACACCGGGACCGGCGTCACCGAGCACCCTGGAGGCTCCCCCGCCAATGTGGCCTACGGACTTGCCCGTCTGGGTGTTTCGACAGGGTTCCTGACATCAATCGGAATCGACGGCCGGGGGTTTGCCATCAGCAGCCACCTCAGCGGCGCAGGTGTCCATATACTCCCAGGCTCCCAGTCCGCCGTTGCCACATCGAGCGCCACAGCGACGCTGACCGAGGACGGGACCGCAAGCTATTCTTTCGACCTCGTCTGGGAGCTCCCACCGGTTGCCCCGACGTATCTGCCCAGGCTTCTGCACGCCGGGTCGATCGCCAGCTTCCTCGCCCCGGGAGCTGCAAGTGTGAAGTCCCTCCTGCAGCACTGCGCAGGGACCAGCACTGTCACCTATGATCCGAACATCCGGCCAGAACTGCTCGGCAGCCATCACGAAGCCAGAACCATTTTCGAAGATCTCGTTCCCCTCACGGACGTCGTGAAACTCAGCGACGAGGACGCCGCGTGGTTGTATCCGCGCAATTCGCCGGAGGAGGCTGCCCGCAAAATACTCGGGCTCGGCACGGATCTGGTCGTGGTCACCCGCGGATCAGAAGGATCCTTCCTGCTCACCGCAGAGACGGAAATCAGTGTCCCCTCCGTCGAAACAGCTGTCGCGGACACCATCGGTGCCGGAGATGCCTATATGGCGGCCCTCATCCTGGGGCTACTGACCAGAGGAGGGGAAGGCCTTGCTCCGCCCGTTCTCGAACAGGTCGCCCGCATGGCATCCATGGCAGCCGCCATCACCGTGGGCCGCCCAGGAGCAGACCTGCCCGCGGCGGCCGAAGTGCAGGCAAGCCTGGTCAGCTGACCACCGATTTCCCGCGCCATCACCGCAGCCACCCTGAAGATCACCGCAAGAGCCAAACCGCTTCCTTGCCCCATCCCGAACCTGAAACGAGTACACCACACATGACTGCCGTGACCACCACACACCCGGAAGCCTTTCGGCCCGCCTTGCACTACACGGCCCGAAACACCTGGCTCAATGACCCCAACGGGCTGATCCACCATCAGGGTCTTTACCACCTTTACTATCAAAACAATCCCCTTGGAAATACCTGGGGAAACATGTCCTGGGGCCACGCCACGTCGGAGGACCTCACTGACTGGACCGAACAACCTGTAGCGATCCCCTGCGACCAGCAAGAAGAAATCTTTTCCGGAAGCATCGTATTCGACAGCCAAAACAGCAGTGGGCTCGGCACCGAAACGACGCCCCCGCTGGTGGCCATTTACACCAGCGCCTACAAGGAAGCTTCTCCGCTTAACGGCCTCCAGGCGCAGTCACTGGCCTACAGCCTGGACGGCGGTTTCACTTGGAAAAAATACGCTGGCAATCCCGTTCTCAACCGCAACTCGGCAAACTTCCGTGACCCAAAAGTTTTCCGCTACGACGGCGGGGCCGGCTCCTACTGGGTGATGGCCGCCGTTGAAGCCGAAGAATACAAAGTAGTCCTGTACAAGTCCGAGGATCTGAAAACATGGGAATACCTCAGCTCTTTCGGCCCCGCCAACGCCACTGGAGGAATCTGGGAATGTCCTGACCTGTTTGTCCTGCCGGTGGATGGCAATCCACTGGAGCTGAAATGGGTTCTGACGGTGAACCTAAATCCCGGCGGCCCGAACGGCGGCTCAGCCGGGCAATACTTCACAGGAGACTTCGACGGGATCAAATTCACCTCCGACTCCACGGTCACCAGCGGGGGACAGGATCCCGACCGCCTTCAGGAATATAACTGGCTGGACTGGGGACGGGATTACTACGCGGCCGTTTCCTTCAGCGATGCCCCCGATGGCAGGCGGATCATGATCGGTTGGATGAACAACTGGGACTATGCCAACCAGATCCCGACTTCACCCTGGCGGAGCCCTATGGCTCTGCCCCGCGAACTCTCCCTGGCCACTGTTGACGGCCGCACCAGATTAGTTCAGAACGTCGTCGCGGAAGCCAGCAGCCGGCATGCGGCGCCGGCAGTTCAGAGCCAGCCCATCCATCTGACTGGGGAAACGCGCCGAATCCCAGCCAGCGTGGGCCCGGTTCAGCTTATCGAAGCGGACTTCACGCCTGGGACTGCCGAAGAATTCGGCCTCATCGTTCGCGGGAGCGGCACGGAGGGAACCCGAATCGGCATCAACCCCGGCCAGGGGCGCCTCGTCCTCGATCGGACCGCCTCGGGTGACACTGACTTCCATGATGGATTCGCTTCCGTCGACACCGCCCCCATTCTGGCCCGGGACGGCCGGTACAGGTTGAAGATCTACGTCGACCACTGCTCCGTTGAGGTCTTCGCCCAACACGGCGAGCTGGTGCTCACCGACCTGATATTCCCGGACGAGACAAGCACTGGAGTCTCCATCTACGCCCACGGTGGCTCCGCAACAGTCGAAAGCCTGACGATCACGCCGTTGGTATAGGCCCGGCGTCCCACAGATGGCGCCGCCGCAAACCGGGCGCCCGTACCAACTAGATATGGAAGGCAACCAGCATGGAATACCGCAAACTGGGCTCATCCGGGATGTACATCAGCGAATTGGCCTACGGGAACTGGGTCACCCACGGCGAGCAGATCGACCAGGACACGGCCACGGCCTGTGTCCGTCAGGCGCTGGATCTGGGCATTACCACCTTCGACACCGCCGACGTTTATGCGGCCACCCGCGCAGAACACACGCTCGGTGAAGCGCTAGGGGGTGTGCGGCGCGAAAGCGTCGAGATTTTCACCAAGGTCTACTTCCCCACCGGCGAGGGCCGGAACGACCGCGGGCTGTCCCGCAAGCACATCATGAATCCATCAACGGCTCCCTGACGCGGCTGCAGACCGACTACGTGGACCTCTACCAGGCCCACCGCTACGACTACGAGACACCGCTGGAAGAGACCATGCAGGCCTTCGCCGACGTAGTGCGGCAGGGCAAGGCTCTTTATATCGGCGTCTCCGAGTGGACCGTGGAAGAAATCCGTGCGGGGGCCGCCCTCGCCCGGGAACTGGGCATTCACCTCGTCTCCAACCAGCCCCAGTACTCCCTTCTCTGGCGGGTCATCGAAAAGGAAGTCGTCCCCACCTGCGAGGAGCTGGGACTGGGACAAATCTGTTGGTCACCCATGGCCCAAGGCGTCCTGACCGGAAAATATGTCCCCGGTCAGGCTGCCCCGGCAGCATCCCGATTCACAGGCGGGGACGGCGGGCTCAAGTCAGATAACCGTTACCTGACCGAAGACATCCTCACCCGTGTCCAGCAGCTCAAACCGATCGCCGCGGACGCTGGCCTGTCTTTGGCAGCGCTGTCCGTCGCCTGGGTACTGCAAAACCCCAATGTGTCGGCGGCCATCGTCGGTGCTTCCCGCCCGGAGCAGCTGATTGACACCGCCACCGCAGCCGGCGTGAAACTTGACCCGGCCCTGCTGGCACAGGCCGATGAGATCCTGGGCCCGGTCATTGAAAGAGATCCAGCAAAAGTGGAGTCCTTCAAATCCCGCCCCTGAACGTAAACGGTCCCTTCGGGAGATGACAGTGTGACCGGTGCCCGGATCAGACCGTCACACACCCCCTCCGAGGCGACCGTTCCGGCGTGCTCCCGCGTCGATCCGGGACGATCTCCGGCCTTACTGCAGGTATCGGAATACCGACCACGTCACTGTCACCGCGGCGCAATTGATCAATGCGAGTGTGGCTATGCCATACCCAATGGCCAGGGCAGCAATGGCTAGCCCGCGGCCTCGTTCGCCTCTCAGTGGGATCTGATTGAGGGCAACGTGTCCTGCCCCCACTGCAAATACAGCGAGAACCGCGACGCCGAATACCCAGAATCCTGATGCAGCGATCACGGCGAAAATGATGGCCGCAACGGCCAGTTTGTTCAGTCGACTTTGTTCAGTCGACCAGTTGACGTGCGAGCCAGCACCATAGGCGTACTCAATTCGGTTCCCCCAGCCTCGTTAGTACAAGCGAGTTTAGCTGGCCTCGCCCGCAGACCGAACGGATCCGAAGCGTTCCGTTTCGGGAACGCTCAGCGGGACGCGGCGGAAGATTTCAGCCGGCTGTCGGTTCCTCGTCGTTGGCGACAGCCTCGATCCAATCCACAGCCTCGACGGAAAGCTGGGGACCGTCTGCTGATTCGCCAGCCCACCACCCAGGATCGGTCGTGCCGTCCGTAGTCGCCATGATGTCGGCGATTACATTCGGCGGCAGCGGCTCCCCGTTGTGCTCAATGAGCCAGCCGCGTGTTTCCGCATCGACCAGAGGCCACCACTCGAAGATGTTCATCGACGCAGTGTTGCACCGACGAAGTCGTGTGTACAGATTCCGCGTGGGACGAGCTACAGCACTGGCCGCTGAGGGGCTTTCCGGCGTATTCTGAACGCACCTTTCGAGCGTGATGGCTGGACAGAAAATGGCGCGGAAGAAACGAATAAGATTCGGTCTGGGCGCGGCCCTCTGGAGGGCCCTGGGATTCCTGCTCGTGAGCGCGGTTTGCGGCGTGCTGGCCGCCAGCCTGCTGGTGCCGGGTGTCGCTGCTGCGGGCCTTGCGGTCAGGACTTCGATCACCTTCTTCAATGGCCTCCCTTCTGATCTGGCAGTTGTTCCGCCGTCGCAGTCAACCAAAGTGCTGAGCGCGGACGGGAAGCCGATTGCGACCTTCTATGCGGAGAACCGTGTACAGGTCGGGCTGGACCGGATGTCCCCGTACATCAAGGACGCCATCGTCGCCATCGAGGACAGCCGCTTCTACGAACACTCCGGCATCGACCCCCAGGGAATCCTCCGGGCTCTGACGTCCAACGTGGCCAGCGGCGACCGGCAGGGCGCCTCCACCTTGACCCAGCAGTACGTCACCAACGTGGTCAATGAATCTCTAATGTCGGCGGGCAGGGGCGACGAGGTCATCCTCAGCGGGCAGAAGAGCATCGGCGATAAGGTGCGCGAGATGAAGCTCGCCCTCGAACTCGAGAAGAAGTACACCAAGAACCAGATTCTCGAGGGCTACCTCAACATCGTGTTCTTTAACCGGGACGCCTACGGCATCGAAGCCGCGGCGCGGCACTTCTTCAGCACCACGGCCAAGGACCTCACCCTGCCCCAGGCCGCACTCCTTGCGGGGCTGGTCAACAGCCCCACCTTCTACGATCCGTCCCTCCACCCGGACAACTCCGTGAAGCGGCGCAACCAGGTCCTGGAAGCGATGCTCAAGCAGGGCAAAATCACCCAGTCTGACCATGACGCCGCGGTCGCCGCCGACGTCGGGCTGAAGATCGCTCCCGCAAAGCAGGGCTGCGCCGCAGCGGAAATGGCCCCGTACTTTTGCGACTACGTTTCCCACCTCATCCTCAACAACCCGGCGTACGGCGCGGATGTTGCCGAGCGCGAGAGGAAGCTGTACCGCGGCGGCCTGACCATCACCACGACCTTGGACAGCAGGCTGCAGGGTCCCGCGCAGGCCCAGGTCGATGCCACGGCCGGGGCGAACCCGGACAAGTGGGGTGCCGCGCTCGTTTCCATCCAGCCCGGTACGGGCAAAATCCTGGCCATGGCGCAGAACACTGTCTTTCTCCCGGCACCCGGCAAATTCGACACGCAACTGAACTTCAACGTCGATTCCAAAGACGCAAACGGCAACGACCTCAACGGCGCCGGCGGGTTCCAGCCCGGCTCCACCATGAAACCTTTCACGTTCGCCGAATGGCTCAACGAGGGCAAACCCCTGACCACCGAGGTGGATGCATCCCGGCGGACCTATCCGCTGGACTTCCCCTGGAAGTCAACCTGTGGAAAGGTCCTCGGCGCCTACGACACGGCGCAGAAAGCCCTCGGCGCCGCGGATGACCTGCAGAACAACAATGAAGGCTACTACCGCAAGATGCCCGTCAACTATGGTCTCTACAACTCCATCAACACCGCGACCTTCGCCGAGGCCGCCCAGCTGGATTTCTGCGGCATCCAGAAGATGGTGGACGCCGTGGGGCTCCACAGCGGCGTGGACAACGCCCAGGTGAACATGCACCAGCTCGGCAACCTGCTCGGTGCCATCGGCGTGGCTCCGCTCCACCTGGCCAATGCATTTGCCACCTTCGCCAACGACGGAAAATACTGCACCCCCATAGCCATTGCCGCTGTAATCGACGCGGCTGGAACAAAGCTTCCGGTCGAGACAAGCAACTGCCGCGTCGCCGTAAAGCCCGAGGTAGCCCGCGGCGTGAACTCGGTCCTGCAGGACGTGCTGAAAATAGGCTCAGGCGTGTACATCGCACCCAAGGTCCAAGACAAGTTCCCGACCGCGGCCAAGACGGGCACGTCCAATACCAACGGCGCCACCTGGGTGGTGGGCTACACGAGCGGCCTCGCGACGGCTTCCTTCTTCGGCGACGCCCTGGAGGGCCAGAAGCGGCCCGGACAGAACATCACCGTCAACGGCAAATTCTATAAGGCCATCGACGGGTACATGCTCGCCGGCCCGCAGTGGGCGAACTACATGCTGCAGGTCGCCGGGTACTACCCCGCCACCGCCTTCCCGAAGCCGCCGGAGTCCATGACCAATCCCCCGCCGGGCAGCCCCCGGCATTGACGTTCCACAACGCACCCGTCTCGAACGAGGGACTCCGATTCACAGGGTTTCTATTGGCAAGATCTTCATGAAGGAGGACCAATTGGGCGCCTCTGATGAACTAGCCGCCATCGAAGCGCGGCTCGTCGCGGACGAGGACCAATACGCGGGCGGCATCGTCGACAAGAACGTACGTGACCGGCGCTATCTCCTCTCCCTGGTGCGGGAACAAGTAGCCCTGATCGAGAAAGTGGAAGCCGTGGCATCCGACTTCGCTGGGCGGGGCCAGCGGATCGCAGAGCAGTTTGACGGTAGCGGCCCGATCCACACGATCAGGGCTGCGGGTCTCGGCGACGGGTACCGGGAAGCTGCCAGAAGCATCCGTGCCGCCTTAGACCGCGCACTTAGTGAAGCAGACGGCGATGCAACAGCAACTGCGATCACAAGGCGCGAACACGACCACCAGCCTCAAACAGACTCACCGGCACTCCCACCAGAGGCTCTCACCGGATGACGGCCCGAGCGACAACCCCGAATTCCTCGAAGCCCACACTAGTGAACACCAAGCCGCAGTGCGCGCCTTGTCCCCGGGCCAATGGCAGTGGTTCGGGGACCAGGAAGATGACAGCGCAACGCGTGGCTCCGCCAACGAACACGATCACCAGCCCGACCGGTTGAGGAGGCGGCCACCGCTGGCAACCGCCGTTACCGGGACAGGCTGTTGCTCCGGCCTGCGACGGATCCGGGCTGGCGCGGTGATCGTGGGGTGGCGAAGAGGTAGGCGAAGCAGCGACCTGCAAAGTCTCGTCAACGACCGATAGCAAGAATCACGGCAGCGACCGCATT
>NZ_JBEGIG010000020.1:0-31514 GCF_040676555.1 Arthrobacter sp. LAR12-1-1.1
GACGAGTTGAGCAGCCTCAACGGGATCGCGGTCTTGTTCGAGTACCAGGTGGCCGACGGCAAGTCCGAAGGCCGCCTGTTCGAGTGGAAGTAGCGCTGCACGACTCGGAAACCGACCTGATGCCCCCCTGTCCCGGTGAAGGATCCCTCGCCGGGCGGGCAGTTAGTTGCCCCGACCGCCTTGGTCACCAGGTCCCGATGGCGATCGATTCACTCGGGGGCTCGGTGAGGGTCCGCCTCGTGGGGAATGACTAGGTCCTTCAACGGCGCCGGGTCTGTGTTCGTTGCCTGCTGGAGGAGCCGATAGAACAGCAGCCCGCGGTTCTTGGCGGTGCGGCGGTTGAAGCGGAAGGTGAACTCGTCCAGGTAGTAGGCCAGCTGCTCCCTCGAGATGCCCTGGTGCAGGGTGCCGTCGATCCAGCGTTTGAGCTGGGAGGCGGCCATGTGGACGGCGGGCATGTTGACGTGCGCGGGGATGACCGATCCGAGCTGGGTGAAGTACTCGTGCTTGTAGCCGAGGTCGGCGAAGCGCCTCAGCTGTCTTGCCCCGTCGGTGGGATGGTGGAACCGGGGGCGACGACGCGCTGGCCGAACTTCACCAGGGCGAGCCTGCGGTCGGCCGGTCCGGGCTCGAGGCGGATCCGTCCGATCCGGTTGTGGTCCAGGTGCTCCGCGGCGACCAGGACCGAGATCTTGTCGGGGCCGACGCCGGGCATGCCGCGGTGGACCCCACCGATGAAGCTCTCGTCGACCTCGACAAGCCCGGAGAGCATCTCGCGGTCGGGCCGGACCATGGCCCGGCGCAGCTTGTGCATCCACGCCCACGCCGTCTCATACGATCTCATCCCCAGGACCCGCTGGAGGCCGAGAGCGGACACGCCGTTCTTCTGAGACGTCACGAACCACACCGCCGCGAACCACGTGCGCAGCGGAGTGCGGGTGCGGGCGAAGATCGTCCCGGCCGTCACCGACGTGGCCGGCGCCGGGCAGGTGGATGCACCAAGTGCCCGCCAAGTATCAGGGCCATACCCAAAGAGGTGAAGTATCACCTGCACGCCTGGGACGGGCACTAACACCTTCTCCTGGGCTGATGAGTCTGTGCACATTTGTTGAAGAGTAATACCCAAAGCCTGCTGCGGATGCGCCAGAGCGAGACCGGGCCGGTACCTCAACGGCATTGGGCAGCCCTCTGTGGGCGCTTCGGACGGAGCTTGGGAGGAATACTGGCGCCGTACGGAAGAGGCAGTGGAAGAAGCCCCCAAAAGATTCCTCCAAGGATGCTCGTACCAAAGTCCATCCGGACCTAATCGGACGAGACTGAATACTCCACCGGTCGAAGAACGGGCGACAGCAAGAGTGCGTTCATGTGCATCTTGTGACGGCGGGGCGTCGGCCCAGATCAGGCCAAGTCAGCCCTGGTCTGACTCGCAGGACGGCAGTTCAGCGTTCGATTCTGACAGCTTCCACGACGTCTTCCGCGTGCAGTGTGTTGGCCTGCCAGGACTCGAAACGACCATAGTTCCTCGGGTCAAGGATGTTCTCCCATCCCTGCTCGACTGCGGCCCTCAAATCCGCTGGCCGTTGCGCGATTCCTGCACCCCAGGCTCCCGCCCCCTGAGCCTGGCCCAGAAATCGTCGAACACGCGATTCATGCGGGCGATGTAGCCTTCATCGCTTTCGTCCGGGAGTGCGGGGATATGGGGGAACTTGTTCAGGACCGCATGCCAATCGCCATGGTGCGAGGGCAGCACCCGTTCCCGTGGCACCTTGCAGGTCAGCAGAACTTGCCCGATGGATTGCTTGCAGATGTCCGCTAGATCCTGGCGCGTGATCCGTGCCTAGAACCAGACGGCACCGTCACTCCCGGTGCTAAGTCGTGCTGCCATCTGCCGGAGCATCCAGTCATAGGCGCCGGCATGCAATGGCTCGACCAGGGAAGGTTCGGGCACAAGCACACCGGTTGAACGGAGGGCATCGAAAGCTTCGTCGCTCTGGATGGTGTGGAGAAGGAGCTGGTCTGCGGAGGTGTCGTAGCCAATCCGGCCCGGCAGGACGGCGTCCGCAGGGCCTCGCCGGTGAGATCCTTTCTGCTTACGCGTGGAACTTGACCACCTCGACCACTCCCCGCCAACTCGCGGCCGACTTTCTGGATGCGCTCCGGGACGGTTCTGATGGTCTTGATGCGCGATCCCGGATGAAGTCTTCGATCTGGGCGCCGTGGCGTTCCAGGTGGATATCGCGGCTGCCGTCGGAGCGGAGAGGTCGCTCGCGCACATCATGTCCCGGATGTTCAGGGTCTTGCCGGCGGTCACGGCCGGGCGGCCGGTTCGACCAGGGTGACGCCGGTGGCTTCGGGAAAGGAGTGGGCTTCGAATTCTCCGCTGGACGGGACGCCGGGCTGGACACGGTTCTGGTTGCTCATGCCCTCCTGTGTGCGGCTGGCCGCCCGCAGTGGCAGCTGCATGCGGACAGGGGCCATTGGACTCATCCGTGGCCGACGTTGGCGCGCCATGCTTGGGGCACGTCCCGGTGGCCCATGCTGGTGCAACGCGATGGTCCTATCAAGATGGCATGCGACATGCTCGATCCGAGAGGCAGGCACAAAATGGCAAACGTTACGCGCATCGACTGGACGATCCAGACCGGACAAGAGTTCTGGAGTGGCACGGACGACACAGTCATACTTGAGATCTACCGTGATGAGACGCTGCTGAAGCGCGGCAGTCTCGAGCCGGGACGCACGCCTCGCCTCGATCGCGGCTCGGTCGCGACATACTACTGGGTGTTCCAGAATCCGGATGGCCTAGGCGTCTCCGTTTCAGGAACTGCTGTGCCGTACTACGAGGTGTTCCGCGATGGGGTTGCGGGGCATCTGCGCGTGAAGCTAGTTGCCACGGGCGATGACGCATGGGAAAAGGTATCCATCGACAGCACCGTTTACACTGGCAATCTCCGCTCGGTACCCGGGACGATAGACAGCGTTAAGTGGGTCGAGGACTACGAGCCCTTTTTCTTTGGACAGGATGTGGTGATTACCACGACCCCACCGGGTTACGCCGAATGGAACCTCTACTATTGACCGGACCTCGGTGCTCACGCAGCAGCCCCTTCCTGCTCGGCGCGCGCGAGTGGGCCGTCAACCTCGAAGAGCGGCCTGCGGTATTTATAGATGACACCCGAGTCGCGTCCTCACTGCATCGCCCGCGGGGCCACATTCCCTTGACGAATGCCGGCCGGGCGGGTAGGACGGAGTCAATTGCGGGTATTCCGATCACAATCCGCAGATGAGCGTAACCCCAGAATTCGGGGCACCCGTTGCCTGTTCCTCTGGAACTTAGTCGCCGAGCAGATCGAAATTATCATGTCGTAAACGGGCAAATGGGGGCCAGGGAATAGCCCCGGTGAAGGACTTTCGCGGGTGCCGCACAACTGCTTCATCGGAGTCAGGAGTCTCAGTAGGGCGGATATAGAACAACCTGTAGTCGGGGTGGAGTCTAGATCCCCTACGCGACGCTAAATCAAGCCAGGCCACGCTTATTTGATGGGTGAGAAGCTATGAATGAGTCAATGCTTACGGAGATCGACGCTATCGCTGCCACGGGCAACGCAGTGTTGGCTGGTGGGGACGATGGCGTGGTTGAAGTCGTGAAGGCGGCTATCCTAGCCGATGTTTCCGCCGCGTTCTACCTTACGCAAGAGCAGTCACGGGCGGTCAAGGATTGGTACTGGACTCCAGAAAGAATCCGAAGCAGGGGACTTAGGGAAGTATCCGAAGAGGAAAGTGAGCGCATCAAATTGGAACTGGGCCTGGACCTCCCCAACTTTCGATTCACACCGAAAAAGTGCGAATGCGGGCATCTGTATGGTGCTTTCGATTTCCTGCAACAGGGCATCAAGCAGCACGGCCTGGAAACCGTACGGTCTGTGTTCACTTTGAAGTACGCCACCCTGTTGCAGGTGAACCCCACATTTAAAGCAGTTTGCCCCCATTGACAACCGGCCAATCAACGAACGGCCAAGTGACGAACAGCCAAGTGTCAACAGAATGACGATTGAACTCGGTGGCATCGAGTACGAAGGTCCCACGTATGGTGGATGCTGCTGTTGTGCGTAGAGCCCGTGAGTAAAAAGCCTCGTCTACACGGACGTTTCGTCACCCGGTGCATGGTGTTCAACCGGGTCTAGGTCTCGTCCTTCGGGCTAGTGGTGATCGGGGCCGTTGAGCCTGCTGTGCATCTCCGGCAGGGTGTACTCGGCGGGCGGGCGCATCTTCTCGGCGCGGAAAGGGGACGACGACCAGGGCGGTGCGCGGCATCAGCAGCGCCCGGCCTCGGCCCTCGTGCGAGTGGCGGCGGCGGGGCAGCAGCGCGCAGTAGTCGTTCGTGGAGATGTCGTCGGCGCGGGGATCAGGTTCACGGGTCATGCCCGTCATGTGTGCGGAACGCGGCCTCACCGGTAACGGCAAGGCCCTCACTGGGGTAACAAGTATGCGTTGACAGTCCGGACGGTGACGGAGCACCCTAGTGCCTGCCTTTTCCGTAGTGCCAAACTGTCGGGCACGTGGAACAGCTGGGGCGATATACCGATGCAGGAGATCGTCGCGGATGACGGCTGCCCGGCTTTCGAAGCGACCGTGAATTTCGACGACACTCTGGCCGGCCAGGAGATCCGGTGGGGCGTCCGGCTGGACGGGCCAGCGGGCGCGAACCAATGGGGGATCGTCACCGAGGACCCGGACCTGGCGGTGATCAGACCGGAATGCCACACCATCCTGCCGGCGGCCGAAGGACAGGCGACGGCCCGCTACTTTCTGACGCTCAGTCGGTTCCTGGGCGCCCAGAAGTTCTACCAGGGCGGCGCGGAACAACTCAGGTTCGCGGTCTGGGCGCCCAACGCGCAGAACGTTGAAGTTGTCTTCGGAGCGAAGGACAACGGCTACATCGACGACGGCGGGACCGGCATCGACGCGAACCGTCCCGTGGTGCCGCTCAAGAAGATCGGTGCCGGCATCTGGGCCAGCGATCCGCTGCTGGACTTCCAGTCCTATGTCGGCTTGCCATACATGTACCGCGTCCAAAACGCCCAAGGCGCCACACGGATTCGCACGGACATCCACTCCCGCTGGCAGATCGGCCGCGGCGATATAAATCCGAAGGACAAGCCGTGGGACGGGAGCCCGGATACCCTGGACGGCGGCGTCAGCTGCAGCGTCGTCATCGACCAGGACGTGGTGCGCGAAGAGTTCGAACCGACCACCGACCCGCCGAAGCAGATCAACGACGACGAGTTCTGGTCCTAGGAGTTCACCGCGGGGTTGCCGGTGCCAGTACGGCTCACAGACCTGGTGATTTACGAACTCCACATCGGGTCATTGGGATTCGGCAAAACGGGCCCGGGCACCTTGCAAAAATTGCAGCCGAGTACCGGCTGGGCTGAAGCCTGCAACGAAGTCGAAAGGTGTGGCGGTTCCCTGTTGGGAGGGAACCGCCACACCTGTCTACGGATGAGTGAGCAATAGCCTTGCTCAGTAGCCGACGGGCATCCTGAGCGTATAGGGCTCTTCCATGGCTTTGATCTCGTCGTCTGTCAGCTTCACGGCGAGGGCGGCGACCGCGTCGGGGAGGTGGTGCTCCTTGGTGGCCCCGACAATCGGCGCGGACACGACAGGGTTTTTCAGCACCCACGCAAGGCCACGTGCGCCATGGGAATTCCCCGCGCTTCTGCATTCTTTTGAACGGCGTCGGCAATGGGCTTGTCCGCTTCGCTGAAGCTCCGCTCGGCGACGGGGTCATTGGCCGCCCGTGCGGTGGCACCGCCCCACGGGCGGGCGAGCCGTCCCTTCGCGAGCGGGCTGTAGGGGATGCCTCCCACGCCTTGGTCAGAGAGGAGGCCGAACATTTCGCGCTCCTCTTCACGGTGCATCAGGCTGTACTGGTCCTGCATCGACACGAAGCGCGTCCACCCGTGCAGATCCGCGGCGTGCTGCATCTTGGCGAACTGCCAGGCCCACATCGCGGATGCGCCGATGTAGCGGTCCCAGGCGTCATCAAGGCTGGACCAGTACACATTGCACCGCTCAGTGGTCTGGTACTTCTTCTTATCCACGGGGGCCTGGCGCTGGACCACGGCGTCGACGGTGAACGTCTGATACGTCCGGCTGCTGCCCACCGTCCTGAGGGACAGAACCTTAAATCCCGCGCCGTCGTCGTAGAGATCCCGCAACCACCGCTCGCACTTTGCGACTGCCGTCTGTTCCGTGGCGACGTTGTCGAGGGGGGCGGAATCCTTGGCGGCGTCGGTTTTCGCGTTCTCGCCAATGGAGTAGGTGACGACTCCCACTTGGCAGGTCAGGCAACACGCACGATCTTGAACGCGTAGTCATTGAGGCGGACCGGCTTGGCCAGGGTGGAGCCGTCAAGGTCCACCATCGTAACGGCTTCGCCGCCGGTGAGTGAGCGGCTCCCCGCTGTCGTATAGGCGGATATCTCGTCGAAGTAGACGACGCCAAAGTGTGCCAGGGGGTTTGACGACGGGTGGTCGACGGTGCTCCGGCTGATCCCGGCGTTGACGGTTACGGCGGGCGGGAACCCGGAATTGAAACTGAAGTTCACCGTCTGCGACCTGGTCTCGTTCGCCAGGACGTAAGTGGCCCTACCGGGAGGGGACGTGCTAAGACATATCCCCGCGCTAATCACGTCGCCGGGTTGGACCGGGAGCCCGACCGTATCGACATTGAGGGCGGTGATCGTGGCTGTGACGTTATTCGTGGAGTCGACGGTCATTTCGACGTGTACGTCAAGGAATCCGAGACCCACGAACGTACGAAACTTATTGAGGCCTTGAGCGTTGGGAGTGTGCCGCAAATTAGGCACGGTCCAGGTGACCGCCAGGGTCGTAAACGGGTCACCGAAGCTGTCGAGCGTGTAGCCACAGGTTCCGACGGGGTACAGCAGCAACGCTTCGGGCGCCATATCGGACCCCGTCTGCGGTGGTCGAGGCACTTCCGCCTGCAGGTGTTCGAACGTGCGATAGCGGCGTGCCTGCCGATCCCACAGGGCGGACAGCCCAGGCTGGCTCTGACGATCGGGTCGCCGGGGGAGACCGTATCTGGCCAAGCTCTTCGGGTCGGCGGTTAACGGGTCGAAGTCCGCCGGTGGCGGTGTGGCCCCTGCCTCTTCGCGGCTGAAGCGTACCTCATTGGTCACGCCGTTCTCCCTTCCCGCGCTCCGGCACTACAGCCTTGGAGATGGTGCTGGCCATGCTAGCTCAGCCCGTGTACAGGCACCAGAGTCATTCGTGTCTCGCGAAAGATGCTCGCGGAACTCGGATCCGATAGGCGCCCTAGGCGACGGTGTTTGGGATGGTGACCACGACTTTGCCGAACTGGCTGTTGGACGCGAGGTACCTGTAGGCGTCGGCGATGTTGGCCAGGTCAAAGACCGCGTCGATGGTTGGTGTGAGGACCCTTTTTTCGAGGCCTTCGCTGATGAAGGCGACAGCCTTGTGGAGGTGGCTGTCATCTGCGTCCACTTCGTTCATGTCTTAGCCGCGGATGGTGATGCGTTTTTCCAGCATTGACAGGACCGGCAGCGATGTCGGGTCGCTGCTGAGGGCGCCGTAGATGACAACAGTGGCATAGGTGGCTACTGCATCAATAAGTTGAGCCAGCGGTGGCCCTGCCACCGGGTCGAAGATGACCTGCACACCGGCGCCGCCGGTAATTTGGTCCAGGCGGGCGGTGACGTCTTCACTCTCCGTGGCGATAACCGCTGACGCGCCGGCATCGAGGAGTTGTTGGCGCTTCGCTCCGGTCCGCGTCACGGCCACCGGCTTGGCGCCCACAATGTTGGCGATCTGGATGGCCGCGAGACCCACGCTGCTGGACGCGGCAGGGATCAGTTGTTTTCGTATACTCAGGCCAGATAGGCCAGATAGGCCAGATAGGCCAGATAGGCCAGATAGGCCAGATAGGCCAGATAGGCCAGATAGGCCAGATAGGCCAGATAGGCCGAAGAGGGGCGGTCCTGGTGGACCGCCCCTCTTCTTTCTTATTCCGGGGCCCAAGAAAACCTGGATCAACCAACCAAACGAAACCTCAAACTGTCACAGACAGCGTGATCTATTCCCGAATCCCACATGGAGGTCCGTTGGCCGCTTGATTCCACCGGCCAGCCGACCGAGACGAGCTACAATCCGAGCCACCAGACGGCCGTGCTGTGAGGCAGTTATGAAATCGAGAGGTTGGCGCTGACACTCCACTTGGACCAACCCGTCCAGATGCCAAGGTCTCTCGAGCCTTCCTGGATGGAAGCCTTGTGGAAGACTTCCTCGTCTAGGGCCTCCCCGTTGACGAGCGTGCGGACGTTGTTTATGGTGAGCGTCTTGCCGGCCTCAACACGGTAGTTGTTCCACGACGATGCACCCAAGAAATCGTTGCCGTTGAAGGGAGGGAGATACGTGTAGTCGTCTTCCCAACGTTCTTGCTTGATGAGCACGTCCCGGGCCTTCGCGCAGTACACCTTTATCTTATAGTTGACCAGCGTGACCTTGTATTTGGTGTAGCCTGCAAATTCCGGCCTCTCTGCTTTGACCGAGCAGACAGTTTGGGTGGTGGCTGCCTGGGCCGGGGCGGCCAAGGCAAAGGGAACGGTTGTCAGTGCGAGCGAAGCCGCGGCTATGAGAGCAATTTTGCGGCGTGCAGTTCGGGATTTTTTTGCTGGTGTTGTTTTGGAAAACATTTGATTCACGCTCCTGGGCGATGATCGGGTGGACGTCCTTGACTCATGTGTCACATAGCGTGGGCAGCCGTGTCAGTCCTGATTGATTGGAAATGGATAAACCTCGAGAGGCCCAAATTCCGATTCCGGATTCGTTTAACCCGGTAACTCCATGTTGCGTCCGGGTTGGAATTGGGCACTACCGTGCCAGCACGGTTTCCGAGAAGCAGGCTCCCCCGGAAAAGCGCTGCGGCAGTAGTGTCCCGAATCCGACCCTGTCATTCACAACGTTATCGACGACCTGGGGCAGCTTCCCTCAGGTGTGCTTGGCGCCCTGACATAGGCCCAGAATCATCACTTAGCTCCTGGAGGTTTTTTGCCTTTGTCAGGAACTAGCCTTGGCGGCTGCCGCTCTGCTGTCATGGTGCTACCTTTTATGCGCCGCGCCAGGACCTGTTGACTCCTGCAGCCGGTCAGCACGAGTCTCGTCGCCGATCAGGGCCTTGGGGGTCTGTGCCGTCCAAAGATGCTGTTGAGTCATGAACAAATACCATTCATCCCGCTGAGCAACATGCACTCGTCCCCGAAAACCGCCTCCCCATTTCCAACAACAACGAGTTCCGTCTAAGACTCCGTCGGTGCGAGAGCGCCGGCAAGGGCGGACAACAGTGCCAGCACGGAAGCCGTGGGTCGTGCGCGGTCTCAGACTGGAAGTCCCGGTTCAAGGAATCGAAAATTCCGCCAGATCAATCCACCTGCAACCATTCAAAAGGAAATCTAGTGAAGATCTGTCACTTTCAACGTTCCTCCATTCGTCATGGATACAAGAACGTTAACGTGCACGCTTATGGGACAGCACGCGGACGAATACTGGAAGAGTCCTGATTGCGGTCAGCCTAAACCCAATCGGATCCGTAAATGCTCTCCCTTCCGATGCTGCACCCGTCGTTAGGCAACCTCCGGGCATGCGTGGAGGCGGCAAACGCTCGCAGGGAGTGGTTCCTTGCGCGGATGCCGATTACAGGCCGTACCACCCTGGGTATCGCATGCCAGCGCCTTCGCTCAAGCGCCGACGGTCTCGTTGCAGAGCATGTGAGAGACGGGACTGCGCGTGATCGGCGCGCGCAGATACGTCAGGAATTGCAAATTGTTGGCCAAAATTGGCGATTAACCTGTCCAGGCATATACGGAGATATTGTCATCCTTTTTCGTCCGAAGCAGACACTGTTCCCCAAGCACCTCAGCTGAAGGCAGCGCTTCTTCGCGGGTGGCGGCATGGTGGCATTGGTTAGGCCTTCTCCGAGACTGCTGGGGTCAGAGTCAACGAGAGTCACGTTCAGCAGGACTGGCAGCCATCCTGCCAGCTAGTCGCCAGGCCAGCCACCACCCATTAGAGAGTCAACGCGCCGGGCCGGCATCATCTGGTGCACGGCCGTAGCGTCGGTTGGACAGATGAAGGCAGAAGATCGACTGGTCGATAACGGTGCGTGCGCTGCCGTGAAGGCGTTGAAGTCAATCCTTTGAAGGAACCGGGATGGCTGGGTGGAATGCTGACACTGCCGCCGGGCCTCTGGGCGCCGGGACGGTCACCTTGGTGGAGGGTTCGTCCTTTTGCATTTCCTCGGCGAACGGCGATCTCCAGCCTGAGTACCCGCACGGGGTTTTCTTCGAGGACACCTGCATCCTGTCCCGCTGGAATCTAACCGTTAATGGTGAGCCCTTGGAGTCGCTGGCCGCCAGGACGCAGGAGCCGTATCGTGCCCTCTTTGTCGGCCGCGGACGCTGCTCGGACGGGTATGCGGACAGTCCGCTGATCGTGGAACGCCTCCGCGAGGAAGGTGCCGGAATCCTGGAGCAGCTCACCGTCCGAAACTACTCACCGACCCCTGTCGAGTGCGTCGTTTCCCTTAAAGTCGAGGCGGACTTCGCGGACCCCTTTCGCTACGGCTTCATAGCCGAGGCGCAGCGCATCGCAACGGCCCTGTTGGAGGCGGCCGAGTACTCAGAGGGGCGGCTGCCCGAACTTTTCTGCGGCTTCAGCCGCGAGCACTTCGACGAACCCGTGCCCTACCCCACGGCCTGCTGGCCCCAGGCTTGGGCCGCCACCACCCCCCATCATGCTGGTCAAGAGCCTAATGGGCTACTACGCCGACGTTGCCCGCGGCGGCCTTTGGATGAATCCAGTGCTCCCGGATTCCTACGGCGACCTGCACATAACCAACGCCCCCATGGCCAACGGCCGGATGACCATCGACATCTCCGGTGCCACCGCCACCATCCAGGGGCTGCTCGAGGGCATGGTGTTCCAGCACGGATCTCGCCCTTGGGGGGGCGACCCCGTGGAACAGGCCAGAAGGCGCGGAAAGGCTTAGCAGGATCGACACGTCGGCAGTGACCTTCTCATTTGTCCGAAAGTTCAGTGCGCGTCTCTGGGTAGTGGTGTTTCATCACTACAGAAACCCAATTGGCCACTTCGAGAGAACCGCCGCCCTTGGCTGGATACAGCATGCGCAGGTATGCGGGACAGAGCATGCACACTAAGGCGTGATAAGCCCGGGACGGGCAGCGCGGCGCCTCGTCGTCACCAGGGTTATCAGCAGTCAAATAGCAACAAGCAATTAGTCGAAAGCTGGCTGACCACAGGGACTGGCGAGAAGAGCGAAGAGGACCCGCTCCGCTGAGAAGCTGAGATGCTCTTGGAGGTCCAAACAGGACCGCAGCAGAGGTCTCAAGCAGGACGCCAACCACGCCGAAATCGCGTTACTGTCGGCCGATGTCATTTGTCTCAAGGTGTTTCGCCATGGCATCGGCGGCCTCGATCCACCGCGTTGCGAGGGCCTTCGGGCTCAATGGCTGAAACAGGCTGTTCAGGACCTTTTCTACCGCGTCATACGCCGCGTCCCTGACGCGCTCCCGCGCGGCCGGGCTGCCGGAGCCCACCATGGCGTTTGATGTCGCGGTAATAGGCTTTCGGACCTCCGCACCGTTGACTGTGGCGGACGCAGGGCTGGTGGTGTGGGCAACCGCGAGTCCGGCGGCGAGGGCTGGAGCGTCGCTTGGACCGCGAAACATGATGCCTATCATTTGTGATACTCCAATGGCTAGAAAGGGTCGGTCAGTCTTCGCTCCGAGCGTCGCCCAAGAATGTTCGGCGGGTGTGGCACGGCTGCTCCGGCGGGAGGGGTGCGGTTACTTCCGGATTTCATTAACCCCTGGCTCCATATTGCGTCGCGTTGGAATTGGGCACTACCGTGCCAGCACCGTTTCCGTGAAGCAGAGTGCCGCTGCGGCGGTAGCAGCCAGACACTGTCGTGCACGACGCAATTGACGAGCTGGGGAAGTTTCCCACAAGGGCGTTTGTCCGCAGGCCCAGAATCATCACTTAGCTCCTGAAGATTCTCGTATCCGCGTCAGGAACGGACTTTGGCGTCCGCCAAGATTGGTCGGAGCCCGCTCTGCCATCGTGGTGTTACCTCTTATGCGCCGCGCCAAGACTTGTTGTCTCCTGCATCCGGTCGGCACGAGTTTGGTCGCAGGCCGAGGCCTTGGGGTTTGTGCCGTCCAAGGATCTGTTTGAGTGATGGAATACCATTCCTCCGGCAGAGCAATTTCCGCCCCGTCCCGAAACCATCTCCCGCATTTCCAAGAGGACTGGATGGCCAAACCAGCTCTGGGGAGAAGTTGAGGTACAGGTCAGCTTTGTGTGGTGTGCCTACACCGAAAGCACGTGCCTGGGGATCTGCGTCCCGTTAGCATGGAGTTACGCGGCTCTACATGAGAAGAGGCGTCCAGATGCCCTACCAGATTCTGACCCGGGACGAGCATTTCGGCGGTGATGGCAGCCCGAAGCGCATTCTTGCACTTGACGGCGGCGGCTTGCGTGGCATTTTGAGCCTCGGGATTCTGGAAAAGGTCGAGGATCTGCTGCGGGAACGCCATGGCGGCGCCGACGGCTTCCGTCTTTGCCATTACTTCGACCTGATTGCAGGCACGTCGACCGGGGCGATCATCGCGGCGGCTCTTGCCCAAGGCCGGAGCGTCGGCGAAGTCAGGGACAGGTATTTCAGCCTTGGGCGGCGTGTGTTCGAACGAAGCCTGTTGCGCCAGGTTCTTCTGCGCGCCAGGTACGACGAGCGGGCTCTGGTTTCCGAGCTGAAGGATCTCTTCGGTGTGGACACCACCTTGGGCGGCCCCGAGCTGTTGACCGGATTGCTGGTGGTCATCAAACGCCTGGACAGCGGCAGTCCGTGGCCGGTGAGCAACAACCCCCGGGGACGGTATTTCGTTGCTGGCGCCAACGGCAGGATGGGAAACCGGGATTATCCCCTCTGGCAGGTTGTCCGGGCCTCCACCGCTGCGCCGTCCTACTTTGTACCGGAAACGATCACCATCACTGGCGGACGCAGTGTGAGCCCCGTGACCGGGAGTTTCGTCGACGGTGGTGTCAGTCCCTTCAACAACCCTGCCCTGCAGGCGCTTATGTACGCCTCGTTGGAAGGCTACCGTGTGGGCTGGGAGACCGGTGCCGATAGGCTGCTGCTTGTATCGGTCGGGACAGGCGCGGTGGATCCTGCCGTCAGTATGGCAAAACTGACTGCCAGTCATGCCGTGCGGGCGCTGAAGTCCGTGCTGCAGGATTGTGCCGTGCTGCAGGAGACAATGCTGCAGTGGATGTCCGCCAGCCCTACCGCGAGGATGATTGACCGGGAATTGGGGGAGCTGGAGGGTGATCTTCTAAACGGTGCCCCGTTGATGAGTTACCTGCGTTATAACGTGGACCTGCGTCCGGAGAGTGTCCGCGCCCTGGACGGAACCCTTGCCGCTATGGACACCGTCCCCTCGCTGAGTGCGATGGATGCCCCGAGGAATATGGAGGCCCTCCACCGGCTGGGCAGGCTGGCCGCGGCACGGGATGTGCGGGAAACTGATTTTGGCAGTGTATTTGACCTGCCGCAGGCGTGAACGGAAGGGGCTATTATGAGGGAGCTCCGACGCTACAGGCGCTTTCCGGACCAGTACGTCGTCGCCATTCCTTTGCGTCTGGACACCGACGGGTTCAGCTACCGCAAGTGGGGCGGCGAACAGCAGTGCAAGCCCGGGGACTGGCTGGTGGACGACGACGGCGACATTCACACCGTCGACGCGGACGTCTTTGCGGCCACTTACCGCCGGATCCACCGCGGTGCCTATGTGAAATCCACCCCGGTCTGGGCTGAGGTCGCCTCGGAAGCCGGCAGCGTGGTGACCAAGGAAGGCCGCACCTACTACGACAGGGGTGACGTCGTCGTGTTCAACAACGAAGACGGCACCGATGGCTACGCGATGACCGCCGAAAGGTTCAATTCCCGCTACGAACCGGACCAGTGAGGGAAGCGGCTGTGTTGGCCTGCGGCGTGGATAGCCGGCAAGCACATCGGCTAGTGGAGGGTGACCTGGTGGGCGTGGGGGGGGCTAACGCCCCTCCAGGGCCCCGGCCGCCAGACCCTGTGCAGCGGCTCATACAGTCAGAGCAGGGCCATTGTGACCTGTGCGATGCACTCCCAGTTCTCGAGGATTGTGCGTTCTCCAGTCAGCTCGAATCCGTTGCGACGGTACAACCCACGCGCGCATGACCCGGCGAAGACCGCGGAAGTGGGACAACAGAATATGCGAATGCAGAAGCCTGCTGTTCGTCTGAACAACGAATCCGCCGTCCGGAGATGGCGGTGTTTGTAGACCGCAGATTGGCCGCGTTCATCCTGTCGCATCCGAAATAGGATGGCGTGCATTTTCAGTGGAGTCGGGAAACGACTGCTCATTCGATGGAGGGCACGTTCTAGACGTCGCCATTGGCTCTGGAAGCTGAGTTTGCGCGTGAGCCGTCCCATTCATCCGCCTGAGGAGTTAAGACAATTGCGATGAGGTTTAGGGCGACTTGAACTGGCCATTGCAGTGCGGTCCACTCAGGTGGACCATTGTCACCATGGGAAGGCCCTCGTTTCCCTCTGCCGGTGGAGGTTGCAGACGTACCAGTCATGATCGCAGGGCCGGGAAGCGCGTCATTTCCGTGCTGCCGGGACAGTCTTTGAAGCTTTGCAGGCGACGAAATTTTGGACATTCGTGCGCCATATCGGGACGGCCGACTTCCGGGCGTCGTGCGAGTCCGGCGTCCAGGGCGGTGACAGTACAATGTTGCTGCTACGCGGAGACCGGCCCTGTAGCGGGGTGATCACTTGTCACGCATCTTTCTGAGTCATTCGAGCCGGGACACCCCTCAGGCCATCGCATTGAAGCGGTGGCTGGTGCAGCAGGACCCCGGTCTTGCCGACGAGATTTTCCTGGATCTTGATCCAGTGACGGGTATTGCGCCGGGTGAGCGGTGGAAGGAGGCCCTGCTTCGGGCCAATGAGCGGTGCGAGGTGGTAATCTGCCTGCTCTCTGCCAGCTGGGAGGCCTCCCGCGAATGCATGGCCGAGTACCGGACCGCGGAGAATCTGGGAAAGCTGATCCTGTGTGCCCGGCTGGAGCCTCTGGAGGAGGAAGGCGTCACCGGCGAATGGCAGCGCTGCGACCTCTTCGGCAACGGACCCACCACCGACATTCCAATTGAGGGCCAAGACAGCCCTGTCGTTTTTCTCATGGATGGCCTCCGGCGGCTGCACCAGGGGCTGCGCCGTGCAGGGATCGGGGCCGAGCACTTCGCCTGGCCGCCGCCGAAGGATGCTGGACGGTCCCCCTTTCGGGGGTGGGAACCGTTCGAGGAAGCGGACGCGGCGGTATTCTTCGGCCGGGACGGACAGATCGTGCGGGGCTTGGATGCACTGCGTACCATGCGCAGCTCCGGCGTCGAGTCGCTGTTCGTGATCCTGGGTCCGTCGGGCGCGGGCAAGTCCTCGTTCCTGCGGGCGGGTCTCGTGCCGCGGCTGCGGCGTGAGGACCGGCAGTTCCTGGTGCTGGAAACCGTGCGCCCCGAGCGCAACCCGCTCACCGGGGACCGGGGCCTCGCCTGCGCGGTCCATTCCAGGCGCATCCATCTGGGACTGGACACCCCCACTCTGGGAGCCATCAAGGATGCGTGCACTCGGGTGGACACGGCACAACTGAAGGAGTGGCTGGCCGAAGCCCGGCAGGCGGCCGCCGAACGGCTGCTGGAGGTGCCGGTCGGGACACCGCCGCCGACCCTGGTCCTACCGCTGGACCAGGCCGAAGAGCTCTTCAGTGCCGACGCCGGCCCCCAGGCACACCGGTTCCTGGATCTGCTTGCCGGACTGCTGGATCACGAAGACGGGACCGTGCCGGCGTTAATTGTTGCCGCAACGGTCCGTTCGGATTTCTACGAACCATTGCAGACCGCACCTGAGCTGGCCGGGCTTAAAAGTGTCGTCTTCGACGAGCTCAAACCTATGCCGGTCGCCCGGTTCAGGGAGGTCATCCTTGGCCCCGCAGCCCGTGCCACGGGGGCGGGGAGACCGCTGGAAGTCGAGACTGTTCTGGTGGATCGGCTGCTGGAAGAAGGCGTTCAGGGCGCGGACACCCTGCCGTTGCTCTCGCTGACCCTGGCACGCCTGTACCAGGACTACGGCGGCGACGGAGATCTCCGTTTGGCCGAATACCATGCGATGGGTGGAATGCAGCAGGTGGTGCAACACGAGATCGACACTCTGCTGTCGCCGGACTCTGCAGTGCGGCGGGGCCAGTTGGAGCTGCTGAAATCTGCGTTCATTCCCTGGTTGGCGACCATCAACCCAGACAACGACCAGCCGGTTCGCCGGATCGCCCGCCTGTCCGATCTACCGAACGACGCCCGGCCACTCATAGACGCCATGGTGGGCCGGCGTTTGTTGGTCGGGGACGAGCGCGGCGGGGAGACCGTGATCGAAGTAGCTCTGGAGAGCCTGCTGCGCCAATGGCAGGATCTGGCCGGGTGGCTGGCCAGCGAGCAGGAGGACCTCAAGGAGGCCGACAACCTGGAACGCGCCGCAGCCGCTTGGGAACGCAGCGGCCGCAACGAGGCGTGGCTCTTCGAAGGAGAAAGGCTGAGTCGTGCCGAGACACTGTTCGGAAAACCCGGATTCCGGGAACGGCTGGAGCCTGCCCGCGAGTTCCTCCGCGCCTCCCGAAGCCGGGAGGAGGAACGGCTCGCAGCTCAGAAGAGACGGCACGATGCCGAACTACGGGCTGCCCGCGACAAGCAGGAAGTGGCCGAAACGCACGCAGCGGATTTACGGAAACGCTCTCTCATACTCAAGATCGTCCTAGCATCAGCGGTCGTTATCACCATGGTTGCCGCGGCTGGCTTCGTGTGGGCCTCCTTTGCAGAGCGCGAGGCCACCGCGCGCGACCGCGAAGCCACCGCTCTTCGTCTTGTATCGGAAGGTCTGTCCATGCTCGAAGGAAACCGCGGCGGCGGCGATGCAAACGGTCTGAAGCGCATCCTCGCCGCACAAGCGATTGCCTCGACAGCGGGAGGCGAAGGCGCACTACTAAGCGCTGTCAATATGAATCGCGACCTGCAAAAAATCATAGAAACGCCGGCCAAAATCAGCAGTATGGCGTTTAGCCCGGACGGCAACCGGATACTCACCGGCGGACCAGACGGTACGATGCGGCTGTGGGATGCTGAAACTGGCCAGGCTCTCGGCGAACCGATGAGTGGACATAAAGAGCTGGTAAACGGTGTCGCGTTCAGCCCCGACGGGCGCCGGATCCTTTCCGGCGGCGACGACGGCACGGTTCGAGTGTGGGACCCGGAGACGGGCCGGGCCCTCGGCACACCGATGACCGGACACGCGGGTGCGGTGACGAGTGTCGCGTTCGACCCCGACGGCCACCGGATCCTTTCCGGCGGTAACGACGGCACGGTTCGAGTGTGGGACCCGGAGACGGGCCGGGCCCTCGGCACACCGATGACCGGACACGCGGGTGCGGTGACGAGTGTTGCGTTCAGCCCCGACGGCCACCGGATCCTTTCCGGCGGTAACGACGGCACATTGCGGCTGTGGGACCCGGAGACGGGCCGGGCCCTCGGCGAACCGATCACCGGACACAAGGAGGCGGTGACGAGTGTTGCGTTCAGCCCCGACGGGCGCCGGATCCTTTCCGGCGGTAACGACGGCACGGTTCGAGTGTGGGACCCGGAGACGGGCCGGGCCCTGGGCGAACCGATGACCGGACACAAGGGTGCGGTGACGAGTGTCGCGTTCAGCCCCGACGGCCACCGGATCCTTTCGGGGGGTAACGACGGCACATTGCGGCTGTGGGACCCGGAGACGGGCCGGGCCCTCGGCGAACCGATGACCGGAAACAAGCGTGGTGCGGTGACAAGTGTCGCGTTCAGCCCCGACGGCCACCGGATCCTTTCGGGGGGTAACGACGGCACATTGCGGCTGTGGAACCCGGATACGGGCCGGGACCTCGGCAAACCGATGACAGGACACAAGGATGCGGTGACGAGTGTCGCGTTCAGCCCCGACGGTCACCGGATCCTTTCCGGCAGCCGAGACGGTACGGTGCGGCGGTGGGACGCCGAGAGGGGCCGGGCCCTCGGCGAGCCTTTGACCGGACACAAGGATGCGGTGACGAGTGTTGTGTTCAGCCCCGACGGTCACCGGATCCTTTCCGGCAGCCGAGACGGTACGGTGCGGCGGTGGGACGCGGAGACGGGCCGGGCCCTCGGCGAGCCTTTGACCGGACACAAGGATGCGGTGACGAGTGTTGCGTTCAGCCCCGACGGCCACCGGATCGTTTCCGGCAGCCGAGACGGTACGGTGCGGCGGTGGGACGCGGAGACGGGCCGGGCCCTCGGCGAGCCTTTGAACGGACACAAGGATGCGGTGACGAGTGTTGCGTTCAGCCCCGACGGGCGCCGGATCGTCTCCGGCGGCACCGATGGCACGATAAGGCGTTGGGACGCAGAGACGGGCCGGGCCCTCGGCGAGCCTTTGACCGGACACAAGGATGCAGTGACGAGCGTTGCGTTCAGCCCCGACGGGCGCCGGATCGCCTCCGGCGGCACCGATGGCACAGTGGAGCGGTGGGACCCGGAAACGGGCAAGTCCCTCGGTAAGCCGATGACTGGGCACTTGAATGGGGTGTACAGCGTGGCGTTTAGCCCCGACGGCCGCCGAATCAGCACCGGGGGTAACGACGGCACGGTGCGGCTGTGGGACGCGGAGACGGGTCAGCCCCTCGTTAGACCGATGACCGGACACCAGGGCTCGGTGTACAGCGTTGCGTTTAGCCCCGACGGCCGCCGAATCGCCTCCGGGAGCGACGACAGCACAGTGAGGCTGTGGCCCGCACCCCAGACCCCGTCCGACACATTGTGTACCAAACTTTCCCAGAACATCAGCCACAAACAGTGGCGTGAGTGGGTGGCTCCGGGCATCGACTACATCGAGGTCTGCCCCGGCCTTACCGTTCCCCCGGACACGCCAGGCAACCGTCGGAAAAATACTAACCCAAGCCAAGATTGAGACCAGGCGGAAGCAAATCCACCCATGGGCAGAACGTGACCAGAGGACGAAGTAATAAGCCGAATATCCGTGTATATTGCTCTGGCCGGTGCACAGTGCTACAACGGAGGCACGACTCCGAGTATGAAAGATGCTGTGGGTCAAGTTGAGGGGCAGATTGCATTGCGGGCCCCACGTCATCACGACGGTGTGCTTGGTCGTCTTTCACCGTCATTTTCGTCCACCTTTGGAGGTGGGAGGGAAACTTTCTGTCCGCTGGAATGTGCGTCCGCATTGGGCCCGGGCCTTTGTACGGCGAATGACGACTCCTTCCGTTGCTCCGCGCCAGCAGAAGGCGTTCCCAAATTTGACCCAAGGGCTGGCTTGTTAATGACCGTGGCTGAGGCTGTAACACATGTAGCTGAGATGGAGATCCCGGCCTCGGAATTGCCCTGGGACGGAAGTGCAAATGACTCCGCGACAACTCACTTCTGTAATCGGGGTGACGACGGGCTTCGTAATCCTAGTCGTGGTCTGCGTCGATTGGTCACCCACAGCCCTACAGGACCCTGCTCGAACCTTAAGTTTGAATGCCCAAGGGGTACTCCGGTGGGGGGAGAATCCGAACCGGATTCCGTTTACAGTTTTTGAACTCACACTGTTCTTGGGCGTGGGCTTAGCATTCGTTCTGGCTGGTGTGACGGCGTGGCGGAGCCGGCCTTCCCGGAATCCGGGGCTGTTGTTGATTGTGGCGGGTTGGCTTTGGCTGGCGTCCGGGATTCGCCGTTCCAGCGACCCGGTGGCGTTTACGCTCGGTGTAACTCTTACGCTGATGTATCAGCCTCCTTTGCTGCAGTTGGCGCTCAGCTTTCCGTCAGGAACGCTGCGCGGCCGAGCTGAAAAAACTGCCGTAGCGTTCTTCTACATTTTTTGGCTGTTTGCCCCCGTAGCAGGCTGGGCCTTCTTTGATCCACGCCTCCATGTCACGGCAGGGGAGTCCACGTCCCGCAATCTGTTGCTTCTCTGGGACAGCCCGTCTCTCATGACCACCCTCGGGAACGCAATCCGCATATTTCAGATCTCGGTGGGAGTCGCGATCGTAACGGTCCTGATCGCCCGTTGGCGCGCAGGGACAAAGGCCTACCGGTCGGCATTCCTGCCGCTATGGCTTGCCGTAATCGTAAAAACAGCGGCCACCGTGTGGGTGTCCCTCGCGGTGATCCAACTGTCTGGATCTCTGTCCTCGGAAGCGTTGCTCTGGCAATATCCGGCGACCGCAATTGTGCCGCTGGCAGTATTGTTTGGTCTGTGGCGCTACCGTTTCGCGCGTGGCACATTGGGTGATCTCATGGTGGAAGTGGGCTCAGCCCCGGTTAGCGACAGACTAATCGGCGCGCTTCGGCGATCAGTCCATGACCCCACCCTCACTTTGCTGCGTTGGTTCCCCGATCAGGCGTCCTTTGTTGACAGCAAGGGAGTTCCCCAGGCGTTGCCGAATGGTTCAACCGGACGCGCCTCCATGGTCTTGGAACGCCACGGAACACCAATAGGGGCCCTGGTTTTTGACGAAACCCTCCAGGACCAGCCGCAGTTGCTTGCCGCCGTGCGCAGCGCAACGTCGCTGGCGTTGGAAAACCAGCAGATGGAACAACAGCTCCGGGACCAACTCATTGAGGTCCGTCGCTCCAGGGAGCGAATCGTAACGGCTGGCGACTCCCGGCGTCGCCAGCTTGAACGGGATCTTCACGACGGAGCTCAGCAACGTCTGGTTGCCGTGTCGATGGAGCTGGCGCGGGCCCAGCGGATGACGGATTCGCAGGAGGTACAAAGCCTAGTCGGGCAGGCAAGGGCCGAGCTTTTGGATGCACTTGACGAGTTGCGCGAATTGGCGAGGGGCGTGTATCCCCCCTCGCTTCGGGAGAGAGGTTTGGTGGGCTCCCTGACCGCGTTAGCGGAGCGATCATCACTGCCCATGGAGCTGGACCTCAGGACGGACCATAGGCTTCCGGCTCACGTGGAGCTGGCTGCCTACTTCATCTGCGCAGAAGCCGTCACCAATGCTACGAAGTATGCCAAGGCGGCCTGGGTGCGAATCTGCATCGACGGAAACGAAAAGGAGTTGCGAATGGAGATCGTGGACAACGGAATCGGTGGTGCGCGGCCGGGACTCGACGGCGGGTTGCTGGGGATTGCGGACCGGGCAGCGGCACTGGGAGGCTTATTGTCCATCGACAGTCCTGAAGGCAGAGGGACGACGATACTTGCCGTTCTTCCCTTCTCTACGGACCCGGAAGGCGACCTGCCATGACACTGCGTGTTGCCATCGCTGAAGACTCGGCATTACTGCGCCGGGGATTGTCCGCCCTGTTGCAGTCCGAAGGTCTAGAAGTCGTAGGTGAGGCTGCCGATGGCCCGCATCTGCTGGAAGTGATTGACAAACACGGGGCCGACGTAGCTGTGGTGGACATCCGGATGCCCCCCAGTTACACCATTGAAGGCATCCAGGCCGCCGAAACAATAAAAAGCAGACACCCCGAGATAGGCGTACTCCTCCTGTCCCAGTACGTGGAAACGGAAAACGCGATGTCCCTATTGAAGAATGGGGCCAAAGGCTTGGGCTACCTGCTTAAAGAGCGGGTGTCCGATGTTGACGAATTCATTGACGCCCTGCATCGCGTAGCTGCGGGGGGAACGGCCATCGATCCGGAGCTTGTTACACGACTGGTGACCCGTCCACACAAAGGTCACGATCGAGGCGATGACCTTACGAGCCGGGAGAAGAGCGTCCTTGAGTTAATGGCCGAAGGGCGCACCAACCAGGCAATAGGGAAGTCGCTCTTCTTGGGTGAGCGGACCGTAGAGGCCCATATTCGGAGTATTTTCCTTAAGCTCGAGTTGAGGCCCGAGCCCGAGGACCACAGACGTGTGCTTGCCGTCCTCACGTACCTTCGAGGAGTCGGACAGAGCCGAGGTACCGCATAAGTGGCCGTGGCCACGCTTCCGACGGGAGGACGGAATTACTAGGCAGCGATCGTCCCGTCCATCGAAACGCTATCGGCTGCTGCCCCGGCAATTTCGGCTGCCTCCAGAGGGGCCAGGAGGAGGGCCCGCTGGGCGGCGGACAGTGCGTGCGGGAAGGTGAGCGCCAGATGTGCCAGGTGTAGCGCGGCGACGATGTAATGCGTGCCCGCAGCGCTTCCGAGCGACCGCGCTACGCCGGTCCTAATGCGTTCTAGGTCCAAGGAATTCCCATAATTTGCTAGGGCCATCCGTGCGAGCATGTGCTGCGGATGCCTCTGGACCTTCCTGTCCATCTCGACCGTGGCCTGCAGCTGTGTTTTGGTCCAGCGATGATCCAAGAGTCGGCTCGAGTCCTCGTCACCCGTGCGTTGTCCCTGGTGGATCGTGCTTATCGATTCAGGTATGGACAACATGACGTACTCCTTCGGATTGCTGAGGCTAGGCAATGGAACTCGTCGGTTGATCCGTGCCATCTGGCTAGGTCCATAGTGCCTTCCGGCTTGTGGGGTCAGGATCCGTGCCAGCACGCTTTCTCGCGGAACGGACAGCGCAGCTCTGTCTCCGGCGTCGCCGGCCCCTCTGCCAAATGAGCCATGAGGTCTACGCGTGGGGCCGAAGGCAAACGCGACCCGCACTCACAGGTTGTCTCCACCAGGGCTTTGACCTGAGCGGCGCGGTAATCGGGCGGCTACAAATTGACCGGTGAGCGATGAAAACGATGCTGGCCATCAAGCAGTTCACCTGTGCACGGCACCAACTCTGAGCGCACCGCCAGACTCGCGCAGCATACTCGCACCTGCGGGCGCTGCATGGAATCAGTCAGCGGATGTAGGCGGGCCAGCGTGCAGCAGCTCCACAACTTTCCGCGGTAGGGCGACTGCAGGGTCCGTCGCACGCATTCGTTATCTCCCAAGGCGAGGAGACCAAGGACGACGGCCCGCTCGACGGCGAGGAGGGTGCGTAGTCATGCCGGGCCATCGCTCGTGCGGGATTACGTGAGCATCGCGGTAGGAAGCCCCGGCGCGCGCTGGGCCAACGTGGAGTGCCTAGCCCGTCGTCGTAGCGGTATCACGGGCCGCGCCGACAAGAGCGTCTGCAGCTCTTATAAGGGTCAGGTGTGAGAAAGCCTGCGGATAATTTCCGGCCATGCGGTTGCCGTTTGTGTCGTATTCCTCGCTTAGTAGTCCCAGGTCATTTCCATAGCCGATGAGCCTGTCCATTAGCGTCTTTGCTTCGGGAACCCGGCCGCTGCGGGCGTACTGCTCTACGAGCCAGAAAGAGCACGCAAGGAACGGATGCTCTCCGGGTTCAAGACCGTCCAGGCAAGTTTCCGTCCGGTAGCGAATCAGCAAGCCGGTCCCGTCGAGCAGATCGCGTTCCAAGCGAGACACCGTTCCCAAAATTCTGTCGTCGTTATAGGCCAGAAAGCCTACTTGTGGCAGAACGAGCAGGGACGCGTCGACCTCGGTGCCCCCATACGTCTGGGTAAAGGAGTTGATTTCACTGTTGAAACCCTGCTCCAAGATTTCGGCACGGAGTCCGTCCCTGATCTCCACCCATCGCTCCACCGGGCCGTCGAGCCCGTGTTCCTGTACAGCCCTTACTCCGCAATCCATTGCGGCCCACATCATGACGCGGGAATGGGTGAAGTCCCTTTTCTCACCCCTCATCTCCCAGATGCCGTGATCCTTGCGTTTGATGTTGTCCTCTACAAAGAGAAGCATTTTTCGCTGGAGGGGCCAGGAAAAATGATCCTCATGCACGCCTTGGTTGCGGAGCCTTGCCAAGGCAACCATGACTTCACCCACAACATCACCTTGATATTGGTGGACAGCCCCGTTGCCGACCCGAACTGGGGCGGAGCCTTCGTAGCCCGGCAAGTGGGCCAAAATCCGCTCGGGCAGGTCACGCTCACCAGAAACTCCATACATGATTTGAATATCGTGGGGGTCGCCGGCGATAGCCCTGAGCAGCCAGTTCCGCCACTGCAGTGCCTCCTGGTGGAAACCATGGGTCATCATGGCATCCAGCGTGAGGGCGGCATCACGCAGCCAGCAGTAGCGGTAATCCCAGTTGCGTTTACCGCCGAAATGTTCTGGCAGTGAGGTGGTCAGGGCGGCCACAATTCCCCCGGTCCTGTCATGCGTTAGTGCGCGCAAGACGAGCAGTGAGCGTTCTACTTCCCTGTCGTAGGTTCCTTGTGGGATGTAGTTGCTCGACCAGCTCCTCCAGTAGGTGGCAGTCGTTTGCAGCGCCCGACCGACGTCGATCGCTGGCGGAGGCATATCGTGGGATGAGAATGCCTGTAATTGCAGATCGAGTGTCTGACCGGCTTCGATGGTGAACTCACCCACGTGCGAATAATCAGGTCCAGCTAGGGGCAACGCATCCGCTCTAAGCATCACAGCTTGCGGTCCGGCGATGGCAAGCAGCGCCTCCCCATCGTCGTCGTGGATCCGATGAACCCACGGCACGATCTTTCCGTAGCCGAACCGCAGCACCAGTTCTTGGCGCATCAGGACGTGCCCATGTAAGCCCTGCACCCTGCGGATCAGTGCATTGCCTCTTCCACCGATTGGCATGTATTCGGTGACCAAGATTTCACCGGTTGCGGTTCGCCAACACGTCTCCATTATGAAAGTGGAGGGCAAGTACCGGCGGACGCACTGGGCGCGACCAGTGACCTGTTTATCCTCATGAGCTGGGGCGAGTAGCCACCGGCCGTGATCCGTGGTCCCAATTAAGGCTCCGAAAACAGATTCAGAGTCGAACCGCGGTAGGCAGAGCCAGTCGATACTGCCCTCTCGTGAGATTAGCGCGCCAGTGCGAAGGTCGGAAATAAAACCGTATTCCTCGATCCGTGGGGTCATGTTCCTAACATAATCACAACCAACGGTGCGCCGGAGGCACATTCCTGACCCGAGTATTTAAGTCGCGGTGACGAATCTTTATTACCGCCGCGCTAAGGCGACGTTCTTCGACACGTGCGCGCCGTGCTTGCCCTGCTGGCGCATCGGGACTGCCCCCGGTTTTGTTGACTCCTTGACCTAGCGAGCTTGTGCTCGTGGAAAGATGTTGACCATGCCCACGCCTTATAGGGCGGAGTTCCGCCAGGATGTTATTGATGTGGCCCGCAAGGGCGAGGCGCCGTTGGCGCACATCGCGAAGGATTTCGGGCTCTCGGTCACTACGCTGAAGCGCTGGATCGCCATCGCCGAGCGTAAGGAATCCGGGGCCGGCCCGGCATCGTCGGAGTCGGCCGAGATGCGGGAACTGAAGAAGCGGAACCGGTTGTTGGAGCAGGAGAATGAGATTCTGCGCCGGGCTGGCGCCTATCTTGCCAGGGACATCAACCCAAAATGATCTACCCGCTGGTCACGGATCTTGCCGCCGACGGTGTCCCCGTGGCGGTGACCTGCAGGGTGTTGGAATTCAACAAGCAAGGCTTTGACCCGTGGAGAGCCAGTCCGGTGACAGACAGGGACTGGGCCGATGCGCACTTGGTCAATGCCGCGCTGGGCATCCATGCCGATGATCCGGCGTTCGGGTACCGGTTTATCGCCGATGAACTCCCCGAGAAGGGTGTCACTGCGGGTGAGAACAGGGTCCAGCGCTTGTGCAGGGGCCACGGCATCTGGTCGGTGTGCTCCAAGAAGCGGGGCCTGAACCGGAGCCGGGGCCACCGGAACACGATGACCTGGTGGAGCGGGACTTCACCGCCACGGCACCGAACGAGCCGTGGTTGACCGACATCACGGAGCACCCCACTGCCGAAGGGAAGCTCTACCTCTGCGCGGTGAAGGACGTGTATTCCGGGAGGATCGTCGGGTACTCGATGGACTCGCGGATGAAGTCCTCGCTGGCCGTTGCCGCGCTGGAGAACGCGGTGCGGGCTCACCGTCCAGGAAGGAGCGTCGTGCACTCGGACAGTGAGCCTGTCCCTACCGGTATTCCCGGGGGTTCTTGACTCGCACAGTGATGGACCCGACAGGATCGATGGGCAGGGTCGGCGCGTGTGCGGATAACGCCGCGATGGAATCGTTCTTCTCGCAGCTGCAGAAAACGTCCTGGACCGTCAGCGGTGGCTCACCAGACAGGAACTGCGCCTCGCCATCACGACTGGATCGAAAGGACCTACACCGCCGGCGACGGCAACGACGGCTGGGAAAACTCACGCCCATCGAATATGAAACAATCAACCGGACCGCGTTCACAACGGACTAAAACCCCGAGTCAACAAAAGCCGGGGCAGACCCGAACTGCCCCTGGCCGATCCGGCAAGAACTAAGGGAACCGGCGCCCAAACTTCCAATTAGACCGGCTGGGATGACCCAGTTCACAGATAAGTGCCCCGCGGGATCCCGTCAAGTCCTTGTTGGAAGTTCTTTCAAAATGATCTACATCTCACATCGTCGGTGTGAGGTCGGAGGCTACTTGGCGGTTTGAATACTAGTTGGCGAAATGGGACTGGACGTTTGGCGAAGACCGATTTAGTTGGCGATGAGAGATGTCGACCTAATTGCTAGATCGGCACCCTATTTGGAAGAAACGCATCGCCTAGTTGGAAGTCTTCCAATTAGCTGCTGATTGCCAGCCAACTTGGTCCTTTTGACAACCTAGTAGGTCCCTGGCCAACGTAGTTGGTCCATTGGTCCTTAGGCCGTCAATGTTTAGGCCGGAGGCTACTTGGCGGTTGCCCGGCTGGTCGGCGAAACGGCTCAGCGTACTTGGCGAAGCCTGGGTAATTGGCGATACAGATGCTCGGTCTTAGTTGCGGGACTCGCAACTAAGGCCGAGGTGTCTTCGGCGCCTATCGCTGCTGAGCCCCATCGCGATAGCTCCTGTTCCCGTTCTGAATTATCTGGGATCCCGTTTGGAGGACGACAAGACCGAGACAGTCCTGTATCGCCGTCAACGCAAAGACGGAGTGGATGCATGGACCTGGCCGGGGGCGGGTCGCGCGGCGATAGTTCCTGCCTTCATCGTCGAACAGGGAGCTGGGCAGGACGTCGCCAGCGCTGCTGGTCCTTCGAAGAGGTAGTTGTCCTCGTGAGTCTGAGTGCGAGGGTGAGTCGTGAACGTAATCCAGGCCTCGGTCATGGCTAGTTCCACAAAGCATCGTTTCTGCCTTGGCCACGGGGAAGCGCTCAGCCCGAGCCTGGCCCATCCAGCGCCCTCTCCCGGCTACCCGTATTTAGGTTGTATTTTGAAGACGAAGAGACGGGCACCATCGATGGAAGGGTGTGAAACGCTGGGTGCGCGCAATAGCATGCTAGCGCATGAGTTCAGCGTCCAGCTGACCGAGATCGAGGTCGAGCAACGTCAACACAACTGGCATATTCGAGCTCTCCACTCAAGCCACGTCAACCGTAGATTCCTGAATGGCGGCGACAGCTCTGCCTACTCGAATCGGCTCAGCAGCTCGCCAACAACTGCGGTTAGGGAGTCATAGCGTGGCTCGCTTGTTTATCTATTTCATCGGCTTGGTAGTTTCGACACTCGCGATGTTCAATTCGGATCCGGACAAAGGATTCTTCGCAGTCTCCAGCGGTTTCGCGATCGGCTTCGCCATACCGCTGTTAGATACCACTTTTCGGCGATGAGCACGAGCCCGTCCGGGTCGGTGTCCCATTTGGTGGCGACGACGATGCACCAGACCGGGTGGTAGAGCTTTCCGGTGTGCGTCGCGTAGACCTGGCCGGCGGCGAGGCGCGGGGACCGGTCCACTCGGAGCCGGGTCGGGTGGACGGGAATGATCGTACCCAGGTCCTGTGCGTCCTTGTGCGCCTGGCGGGCGTGCCTGGCCCGGGTGCTCGGCTTCTTCACCGGAGCCGGGGAACGGTGCAGCCGGCGCAGTTCCTTCACGTTGCCGGAGACGACCCGGAAGCAGGGCTGGCCTTTGCCGGCGCCGCACGTCGGGCGGCGATGGGCATGTCCAAGCCACACGCGGGACGCCGCCGCAAAATTCGGGGCCAGCGGTAATGGCCAGAGCGATGCCCGGATGCCGGAGCGCCATGTTCGCGACGGCCGTGCAGGGGCTTCTCGACCCGCTCCGCGACGGGGAAGCACCAGCATGCCGCAAGGCCAGAGGTAGGCTCCGCTGATTCCCGGGAGGCGGCAGCGGTCCAGTGCTCGCGGGTTTCGTCGGCTCCTTGTAGAAGCCGCGAACCTGCGCCTATCATGTGGCTGACGTGGGCAGTCGACGCCCTGCGCAATGAAGTAGCTGACGTCCATGCCGCGGTCCGCCATCCTTCGGTTCCCGAGGAGTAGATCGTCATGAACGAGTATCCATTGATCGCCGACCATGGTCTCATCGGTGACCTGCAGACGGCGGCGCTGGTCGCCACCGACGGCACCCTGGACTGGTTTTGCAGTCCACGCTTCGACTCACCCAGCATCTTCGCGTCGCTGCTTGACCATGCCCGCGGCGGTCACTTCAGCACCCGGCCTGTCGCCGAAGCGTTCGCCACGAAGCAGCTCTACCTTCCTGACACGGCGATCCTCATCACGCGATTCCTGACCAAGGGAGGGGTCGGCGAACTGGTCGACTTCATGCCCAAGACCGGCACGTCGCCCAGCGAAGAGCATCGCCTGATCCGGATGGTGCGATGCGCGCGGGGACGGATTTCTTTCGACATCGAGGTGGCCCCCCGGTTCGACTACGGCCGGCGGACTCACCGGCTCAGCGTCGGCGGCGACGGCGCCCTCTTCGATGCCGGGGAGGCCCGGCTGGCCCTCAGCCGCATCGGCGAGGAGGGGGACGAAACTCCCGACAGCTATGACGCCACAGTCGACGGCGACCTGCACCTTTCGCTGAGTCTGGAGGAAGGCCAGGTGCGCGGCGTCGTTCTGGACACGGCTCCGGATGCTGAGCCGCGGAAGATACGTCCCGCAGAGGCCCAGCGGCTGGCAGACGCCACCGCGCACTTCTGGCAGAACTGGCTCAGCCAATCCACGTACACCGGCCGCTGGCGGGAGGTGCTGGAGCGGTCCGCCATCACACTGAAGCTGCTGACCTATGCGCCGACCGGGGCCCTGGTGGCCGCTCCCACCGCCGGCCTGCCGGAAGAGATCGGAGGGGAACGCAACTGGGACTACCGCTTCACCTGGGTGCGGGACGCATCCTTTTCTGTGCACACGCTGGTTCGGATGGGTTTCGTGGAGGAGGCCATCGCCTTCAGACGGTGGCTCGGCGACCGGGTTGCCGAACCGCTGGACAGCGGCACCGGCCCGCTAAACATCATGTACCGAGTGGACGGCAGCCGCGAACTCGACGAGGAGGTCTTGGCCGGCTGGGAGGGCTACCGCGGCTCATACCCGGTGCGGATCGGGAACGGAGCTGCCGGACAGCTTCAGCTGGACATCTACGGCGAAGCGCTCGACGCCATCCACTACATCGACCGCTTCGGCGTCAGGATCGGCCAGCCCGGATGGCTCGCCATTTGCGACGTGCTGGAGTGGCTCGCCGACAACTGGGACCGGCCGGACGAGGGAATCTGGGAGACCCGGGGCGGTCGCAAGGACTTCACGTACGGGAGATTGATGTGCTGGGTCGCGTTCGACCGCGCCATCCGACTCGCGACGGCGCATGGCCGGCCGGCGCCCCTATCGCGATGGATGGCCGAGCGGGACGCGATCTACAACCAGATTATGGACAAGGGCTGGAGCGCCGAACGTGAAGCCTTCGTGCAGCATTACGGCGATACGGTACTCGACGCCTCCCTGTTAAAGATGCCTCAGGTCGGCTTCGTGGCCCCGGAGGATCCCATGTGGCAGTCAACCCTCCGCGCGATGCACACCGAACTGGTGTCTGACAGCCTGGTCTTCCGCTACGACCCGAGCGCGTCTCCCGACGGGCTCGGCGGCCACGAAGGGACGTTCTCCATGTGCAGTTTCCTCTACGTGGACGCCCTGGCGCGAGCGGGCCGCATTGAGGACGCACGCCTTATTTTCGAGACGATGCTGACCTATGCCAACCACCTCGGCCTGTACGCCGAAGAGATCGCGGCCACCGGTGAGCAGCTGGGAAATTTCCCGCAGGCCATTACGCACCTCGCCCTCATCGATGCCGCAATGACTCTGAACGGCTGCCTGGACGCCGCGGAACAGAAGGGCCGCCCGGGGCGGGTGCGGAGAGTAGCGGGATAAGTTCCTCAGTGCGTCAGCCACCATTTCAGGGTGGCGGCAGCTATGCCGGCGAGGGCCAGCAGCATACCGGAGAGGAAAGTGCGGATTGAGGCACGTTGCTGCCGCAGATGACCCACCACCCAGCCGAGTGAGGCCAGCCGCAAGATGATGACGGCCATCGCAAGCAGCAGAGCCTGCTCAGCGTCCAGCCAGCCCAGCCTGGCCGCGCCCAACAGCAGCGCCGGTACGGCGGTCGCCGAGACGATGGGAACGGCGCCTGCTATCGGCTTATAGACGACCACCACGTCGCCGATGCTGCCCAGAAATGTAGCGTTTGAAGCCGTCGTGATGCGGCCGGTGAGCGTCAGCTCGGCGGTCACTAGGTCCGGCGCTGGCATCAGACCTCGGGAAGGGTGCAGATGTGCCCGTCGGCGTCTACGGGGTAACCGCAGAGCGAGCACGTCGGACGCCCGGCGCCCACGATCTCACGGGTGCGCTTGGCGAATGCGCGGGCGGTGCCGACCGGCATTCGCACCAGCAGCATTTCGGGCGCGTTAGCGCCGTCCTCATCAAGCGATTCGCCGTTGTCATCAGCATCGACATCGGTGATGGGGTGGGCCTCTATTACGACCTGGGCCGTGGTTGGGTCCCACCCTAAGCTCATGGCGCCGGTGCGAAACTGCTCCTGAACGGCCTCGAGCTGGTCATTGTCGACAAGTTCAATGGGAGTACTCGTGGGAACGCTGAAGGGGTTGCCCTCGACGGTGATGAGCTGGTCGAGAATTTCGTCGATCTTCTCCGCGAGCAGAGCCGACTGCTGCTTCTCTAGGGCAATACTCACGATCTGCGTCCCTGCGCGCACCTGCAGGTAGAACGTGCGCGCCCCCGGAAGGCCAATGGTGCCAACGACGACCCGATCAGGCCAGGCAAACTCGTGAACACGTGTAGGCATGTCAGTATTCTAGGCAGATGAGGTTCATGGCGCCTTGTGCCCTGCACCGCCGCCCACCGGCGCATCGCCAGAGTGGATGCCGTTCGACAGCCACGACAGATCACCCGCGTCGGTGTTGGTCGCGTAGACGCTCGGCCGACTAGGGCGTGTCTCCTAATTCGGGGCGTGGTTTTTGAAATAGTGGACGGGTGTCACGTACTTCCGTTTTGACTGATGACCAGTGGGCTCTGATTGAGGACCTGATGCCGGACTCCTCCGGGCGTCG
>NZ_JBEGIG010000021.1:0-26763 GCF_040676555.1 Arthrobacter sp. LAR12-1-1.1
CGGATTCGCCGGTATTTTCCGGCGAATCCGCGCGTTTCCGGCGATTTCGGTGGGCTGGCCTACTTCTTGGCCGGGGCCTTCCGGGCGGGCGCCTTGCGGGCCGTCGTCGTGCGCTTGACCGGGCCCTTGGCCCGCTTTTCGGCCAGGAGTTCGACGGCCTGTTCCCTGGTCAACTCCTCGACCGAGGTGCTGCGCGGCACGGTGATGTTGGTGATGCCGTCGGTGATATACGGGCCGAACCGGCCCTCCTTCACCACGATGTTCTTCTCCGAGACCGGGTCCGGTCCGAATTCGGCCAGCGGGGGCACGGCGGCACGGGCGCCGCGCTGCTTGGGCTGCGAGTAGATCTCCAGCGCCGCCTCGAGCGTGATCGTGAAGATCTCCTCTTCGGAGCCGATCGAGCGGGAGTCCGTGCCCTTCTTCAGGTACGGGCCGAAGCGGCCGTTCTGCACCGTGATCGGGTTGCCGTCGGCGTCCTGGCCGAGCACGCGGGGCAGGCTCATGAGCTGCAGGGCCTCGTCCAGCGTGATGGTGTCCACGCCCATGGACGCGAACAGGGATCCGGTGCGCGGCTTGGCCTTGACGGGCTTCTTCGCCGGCTTGGGCTTGCCGTTCTTGTAGTACTCAACGGGCTGGTTGGCCAGCTGTTCCTCGGTCATCTCGGGGATGATCTCGGTGACGTAGGCGCCGTAGCGGCCGTTCTTGGCCACGATGGTGTGCCCGGTATGCGGGTCCGCGCCGAGGACGCGCTCCTCCGGGGCGGCGGTCTCCATGAGTTCAACGGCCTTGGCGGCGGTGAGCTCATCCGGGGCCAGGTCCTCCGGGACGTTGGCGCGGGCCGCTTCAACCACTTCGCCGGTCTCGGGATCCACCGTCGCGGTGGAGCTTTCCAGGTACGGGCCGAATTTGCCGACCCGGAGTGTGATCGCGTCCGTGATGGGGATGGAGTTGATCTCGCGGGCATCGATCTCACCGAGGTTGTTCACGATGCTCAGCAGGCCGGGCTCGGAATCCTCACCGAAATAGAAGTGCTTGAGCCAGGCTGGTCCGGCCGCCTGGCCGTTGGCGATCTTGTCCAGGTCGGCTTCCATGTCGGCGGTGAACTCGTAGTCCACATAGTCATGGAAGTGCTGCTCAAGGAGCCGGATCACCGAGAACGCGATCCAGCTCGGGACCAGCGCGGAGCCCTGCTTCCGGACATAGCCGCGGTCCTGGATCGTGGAGATGGTGGAGGCATAGGTCGACGGGCGGCCGATGCCCTTCTTTTCCAGCTCCGCAGTCAGCGAGGCTTCGGTGTAGCGCGGCGGCGGCGAGGTCTCGTGGCCGACGGCGACAATATCGGTCGCGGTGAGCGCGTCGTCCTTGGCCACGTTGGGCAGCCGGCGTGCTTCCTCGGACTCGTCATCGCCGCGGCTTTCGTCCTTGCCTTCTTCGTAGGCGGCGAGGAAGCCGGGGAAGGTGATGACGGTGCCCGACGCCGAGAATTCGGCGTCGCGGCGATCGGCCGGGTTGCCAACAGTCACGGCGCCGAGGCGGATCGTGGCCGTGGAGCCCTTGGCATCAGCCATCTGCGAGGCGACCGTGCGCTTCCAGATGAGCTCGTAGAGCCGGAATTCGTCGCCCGAGAGCTGCTTGGCCACCTGGGCCGGCGTGCGGAAGGAGTCACCGGCGGGTCGGATGGCCTCGTGGGCTTCCTGCGCGTTCGCTGCCTTGCCGCTGTAGACCCGCGGCGACTGCGGCACGTACTCGGGGCCGTACAGCTCGGAGGCCTGGCGCCGGGCGGCCGTGATGGCCTCGTTGCTCAGCGCGGACGAGTCCGTACGCATATAGGTGATGTAGCCGTTTTCGTAGAGGCGCTGGGCCACCTGCATTGTGCTCTTCGAGGAGAAGCGCAGCTTGCGGCCGGCCTCCTGCTGCAGGGTGGAGGTGGTGAACGGCGCGGCCGGCCGGCGGGTGTACGGTTTGGTGTCGACGGAGCGGACGCGGAATTCGGCGTCCTGCAGCCCCGCGGCGAGCGAGGCGGCGAGTTCCTCGTTGAGGTGGACGGCGTTGCGCGAGGTGAGTTCGCCGTTGTCGTTGAAGTCCCGGCCGCTGGCGACCTTGGCGCCGTCGACGGCGGCGAGTTTGGCTTTGAAGGAGCCGGAACCGGCGCCGAACTGGCCGGTGAGGTCCCAGTAGGAGGCGGCCTTGAAGGCCATCCGCTCGCGTTCGCGGTCCACCACCATGCGGGTGACGACAGACTGCACGCGGCCGGCGGAGAGGCCGCGGGCCACCTTGCGCCAGAGCACGGGGGAGATCTCATAGCCGTAGAGCCGGTCCAGGACGCGCCGGGTCTCCTGGGCATCCACCAGGTCCTGGTCGACGTCGCGCAGGTTGTCCATGGCGCGGTGGATGGCTTCCTTGGTGATTTCGCCGAAGGTCATCCGGTAGACGGGAACCTTGGGCTTGAGCACTTCCAGCAGGTGCCACGCGATGGCCTCGCCCTCGCGGTCCCCATCGGTTGCGAGATAGAGAGCGTCGGCATCTTTGAGCTGGGCCTTGAGCTCGGCAACCTTTTTCTTCTTGTCCGAGGACACCACGTAGTAGGGCTTGAAGTCGTTGTCAATGTCGACGGCGAACTTGCCCAGCGGGGTCTTCTTCAGTTCCGCGGGGAGCTCCGAGGGCTGCGGAAGGTCGCGGATGTGACCGATGGAGGCCTCCACGATGAAGCCTTCGCCGAGGTACTTGGCGATGGTTTTGCTCTTGGCGGGAGACTCCACAATCACGAGTTTCTTGCCGGTTTTGGCCTTGCTTGGCACGGTGCTCCTACAGAAAAAGGTGGCTCGGGCAGATGCGCCCATACCCGCCTAGTTCACCATATTTTGCAGAATCCCGCGCATCCGGCCGGAAATGGCGGCCCCGCGGAGGTGGGTTCCGGCCGCAATATGACCGCGTGTCCGGCGGCCTGTGACGACGCTCCGGCTGCAAGATCCGGCGGTGCCGGCGGCGGGCTCAGGCCTTGCCGGCGGCCGGTCCGCGGTCGTCCGGAATCATCGACCACATCGTGGCCATGCGTTCGGCGCCCTCGGGCACGTGGTCCGGATCTTCGAGTTCGTAGTCTCGCAGAAGGTCGAAGACCCGCCGCGTCAGTTCGGCCCGCTGGTCCGGCGTCAGATACAACAGGTTGCTGGCAAGGACCACCGAGGACGGACCGTCCGCGGTGTCGCCGTTCTCGCGGCGGGCGTTGCGGGCCTGGGCGTACGCACGGGCCCGGCGGCGGTAGGCGTCGAGCTCGAGGTCCAGGACGGCGAGCTCCGGGCTGGCCACTCCCCCCAGCGAGTGGATGGTGAAATCGGTGCCGGCGGCCTTCCAGCGCCGCTCCCGGGCGTCCCCGGCGGTGGCTGCGGGAACCACGATGCCCCACTTCTGCAGTGCCCGCAGGTGGTAGCTCATGGCACTGGGAGTCAGGCCGGTCTGCGCAGCAAGCTCGGTGGCCGTCCGGCTCGCCTGGGTGGAATACAGTTCGGAAATGACCTCCAGCCGGGCGGCGTGGGCCAGGGCCCGGATCGCCTTCGGGTCAGTGATTTCCACTTGCTTCTCCGGACGGTGCCGGCGCCTGGCGGCCGGCGGAGCCGTGGACTCCGCCGACGGGGTTTCTGCGTTCACTCCTCCAGTGTATCCAGCCTCTCCAAACTATGAAAGAAATGCTTGACATCTATTCCAGGCCCGCGCTACTTTCCTGTTTATGAAACAAACACTTCATAAATCGTCCACTTCCGCATCAACGGCGCAGCCCCTGTGGCGCAACCGCGACTTCCTGCTCGCCGGCACCGCCCGGTTCGTGGCAACGGCGGGGATGGGCGCCGTCGTCGTCAGCGTCATGCTGCACCTGCAAAACGCTGCCGCCGCCGGCGAAACGCCTGTCGCCTGGCCCTGGCTGGTGGCCGGGTACCTGCTGTGCTCGGCGCTGCCGCTGGTTCTGCTGGCCCCGTGGGCCGGCCGGCTCGCCGACACCATGGATTCCCGCACCTTGGCGACGGCTAGCTCCGCCGTCAGCGCCGCCGCCGTAGCCGGCATGGGGCTGGGCATGCAGTACCTGGAGAACTATCTGCCTGTGCTGTTTGCCATGACGTTCCTGCTCGACGCGGCGCAGGCTGTGGCCGGACCCACCTGGCAGGCCCTGCTGCCGCGGATCGTCGGCGAGGACCGCACCCCGCGCGCCATGGGCACCATGCAGGCGACCATCATGATCGCGGGCATGGCCGGTCCCGCCGCGGGCGGCCTGCTCAGCGGCTGGGGCGGGACCGGACTGGTCTTCGCCGTGGCCAGCGGCTGCTACGTTGCCATGGGGCTGGGCGCCCTGCTGATCCGGACCCGCCGCGGCACGGCGGCCGAACGGGCCGGCAAGGCGAAGCCCGCGCTGCTCGACGGACTGCGCCTGATCCGACGGGACAGCCTGGTCTGGGCCCTGGTCCTGGGTGCGATGTTCTTCATCGTCGTCGGCGAAGCCACCAACGTGCTCGAGGTGTTCCTTGCCCGCGACGAACTTGGCGCCACCGAGACGCAGTACGGCCTCCTGTCCGCAGCCTTCGGCCTCGGCATGGCGGCCGGGGCGGCGATGGCCGGGAGGATCACGGCGCCCCGGGTCCGGCTGCGCGTGCTGCTGGCCTCCATGGCCGCAGCCTCGGCCTTCCTGGTCCTGACGGGGGTGGTCCCCAGCGTGGAACTGCTCTTTGTGGCCTACACGGGGACGGGGGTGGCCTGCGGCGTCCTCAACGCCTGTTTCGGGGCCATCGCGATCCTGCGGATTCCGGAAAGCGGGCGCGGCCAGGCGATGGCGATCGTCGGCGGGATGACGCGCGCCGTTTCCATTGGCGCGCTGGCTCTGGGCGGGCTCATGGGCGCCCTGGTTCCGGTGCGCGCCAGCTTCGTGCTCACCGGGGCGGCCGGGGTGCTGGTGGCCCTGGCCCTGACCGCGTACGTGCTGCCGCGGTTTGGCCGGGAGGACGCCGGCGAATCCGCGGCGGCTCAGGCGGCGGCTGAGGCGGCGGACGCCGTCTCAGCCGGGCAGCAGGAAGCCGTCGCGAACCAGGTTCCCCACTTCCTCGAGGAGGCCAGCGCGGAACTGCGTGGCGTCAAACCCCTCGTAGCCTCCCAGCAGCGCCTCGAGGGCGCCGATGATCTGCCCGACGGACAGGTCGCCGTCGCACGCTGAGACGAAGCCTGCCAGTTCCGTACTGAGCAGGTTGGTGCGGCGCAGCCCGGCACCCTGCCGCAGCAGGATGACGCCGGGGTGTTCCGCCCCCGGGCGCTGGTGCCGTTCTTCGGTGACGTCCTCGGCGACGAGCAGGTGGGCGGCAGCCAGATCATGGGCGGCCAGCCAGTCGGCGCGTTCGACGGCGGCGCCCAGCTGTGGCCCCACCGGCTGTTCGATCGGGTACGTGATCTCCTCGAAGCGGGAAAGCACCCGCCCGGCGCCGTCGGCGGGCCGCCGCAGCCAAATCATGCCAAAGCCGATCCCGGCCACATTGCGCGAGGCGAAGTCATCGAGGTAGGCCGCGTAAGAGTCCTGGTAGAGCCGGCGGTCGCGGTTTTCCGAGGCGTCCTGCAGCCAAGTTTCGGCATACTGCTCCGGGCCCACCTGCTCGCGCTGGATGAACCAGACGTCGGCGGCCGGGCTGGCCCAGCTTTGGGGCCGCTCGGTCCAGCCGGCACCCGCCGTGATCTCCCAGTTGCCCAAGAGCTGGGCCGTTCCGCCCGGGGCAAGGACAGAGGGCAGCGCGCGGACCAGTGACGACACAATCTCGTCCCCCGGCAGGCCGCCGTCGCGATACGTGAACTGGTCCGTGGCGGCCTCGCCGAGGCTGCGCGGCGTAATGACGAACGGCGGGTTGGACACCACCAGTTCGAACTCCTCCTCCGCGACCGGTTCCAGCAGCGACCCCAGCCTCAGGCTGACGCGGGCGTCGAGGTCGGCCGGGTCCAGGTGCAGCGGGTCGGCGTTGAGCAGAAGGTTGAACCGGGTGAACGCCAGTGCGCGTTCGGAAATGTCCGTGGCGGTCACATGCTCGGCATGGTGCAGCAGGTGAAAGGTCTGGATGCCGCAGCCTGTGCCGAGATCGAGGGCCCTGGCAACATGGCGGCGGGCGGTGACCTGGACCAGGGTGGTGGAGGCCTGCCCGATCCCCAGGACGTGGTCGTGGCGGAGAACGCCTGCGCGCTGGTGGGCGGCGAGGTCGCTGGCCACCCAGAGGTCTGCTCCGCCATCACCGGCACCGTCCTCCCCCACGGTCGGGTCCCAGCCGTAGGGCCTCAGGTCCACCTTCGCCTGGACCAGGTCCCCGCCCGACGGCTCCACGAGGCCGAGTTCCATCAGCCCCTCCGTGCGGATGCCGGGGAGGGCGGCGTCGAGGGTCTGCGCGCGCTGCGGCTCGGACAGGAGCCAGAGACGCACGACGCCGGCGAGCGCCGCCGTCGCCGGCTCCCCGAGGGAGCGCCCGGTGACGATCAGTGCAGGGATGAGCTGGTCCCGGCCGAGGGCGGAGTGCGCAGCCTCGCCGAGCAGCTCCGCAACCCCGTCCACGGTGTAGCCAACGGCGCGCAGGTCCCCGGCCAGGGCCTCGAGGCGGCCTGGGAGGTCGCTCCGCGGGGCGTCCGGAGTGTTTCCGGCTGTGAAGGGGGTTGAGGGAGCCTGGGTTGAACGGGCCGGCGTTGAGGGAGCCGGCGCGGCGGGGCCTTGCGCTGAGGAAGTCACCGGACAAGTTTAGTCCCGGGGTTGGTTCCGTGATTGGTTCCGGGATTGGTTCCGGGCAGTGCGGGTCCGGCTAGAGCTCGGTCTCCGCATAGATTTTCAGGGCGTCCCGGACAACGGCCGCTCCGTCGGCACCGCCGTAGTTCGCGGCGAACCGGGGGTCGGCCACATACATCTCGCCGAGTCCCGTCACGTACCCCCTAATGTCCGGACCTGCCCCGTTGTTGCCACCTGTGGGGCCGCCTGCGGCAGGTGACGCCGCCGGGGTGCCGGGGATACCCCGGAGCCATTCGACGTGGCGCCGGGCCAGGTCCTGCGCCTGAGGGCTGTCAGCCAGGACCCCCGACTGCGCAGCGGCCGTCCAGTCGGCGCCAAGCTTCCGGGACTGCTCCGTCCAGGCAGCCTTCTCCTCGGCCCCCATGCCGCGCCACCAGGTGTCCGACGTCGCATAGGCATCCTTGCCCCACCGCTGCTGGACTTCCTCCTGGTACTTGGTGTGGTCGAAACCGTCGAACATTTCCTCCGCCATGATCTTTCCCCCCGTTTGCAATGCCTCAATGGTGTGACGGACCGAAGCAATCTGCCGCCCCAGCCTGTCCTGTTCCTGCTGCAGCCATGCCAGATGCCGGCGCAGTGCATGCTCCGCGTCCGACTCGTTGCCGAGCACCTCTGCGACCGCCGGCAACCCGAGCCCCAACTCGCGCAGGAGCAGGATCCCCTGCAGGCGGACCAGGGACTCCTGGCCGTAATACCGGTAGCCGTTATTGCCGGTACGGCTGGGCCTGAGCAGGCCAATGTCGTCGTAGTGACGCAAAGTCCGGCCGGTGGTGCCGGCCAATTTCGCGATCTGCTGAACGGACCAGTCCATGCCTCCACCTTCCTGTTCCCTCGGGCCTGTTCCCTCTGGCCTGTTCCCACTAACTTCGGGTGTGCTGTTGCCGTGCCGACCGGCGTCAGCCGGCCCGTCTTACGACTCTAAACTTTGACGCAACGTCAAAGTCAAGGGTCCGCGGGAGAAGGCGCCTGGAAGGTCCGTGCGGCCGGACGCGAGCCTGCGGGACGGTAAGTTTGAGGCATGGTTTCCCCTTCCTCCCACGCCCCGGCTTCACGGCTGCTCCGGCGGACGCTCACAGGTGCGGCTGCCGCCGTCGTCGTACTGGCCGCGACGGCATGTTCCCCGACCGGTTCGGTTGAGAGCGCCGACGTCCCGGCGTGGAAGGCCACCGCCCTGCCCCCGGTCCCCGGGACGGTGCTGGAGGATGCCGGCAAAATCCTGAACCGGAATCCGATCGTCCGGGCCGCTTCCGGCGTGCCCGCCGGCACCTACACGCTGACCATGACGTGCGACGGCGGCGGCAAGGCGTTCTTCGCCGTGAGCCTGGACGGCAGCCAGCTGGCCGAAGCAGGAGCCGCCTGTAACGGCAGCCGCGAAACCGCCCGCATCAAGGTGCCGGCCACGGGCGAGGTTACGCTCAGCACGTCCAGTGTGGATGCCCCGCTCATCTACGCCTACCACCTGGCAGCATCCGAGTAAGAACGGCCCGCAGCCTGGGCCCCGGGGTCCGGCCCAGTGCCCCTCTGATGGGCCGGGCCGACCCGGTCCTTTGGCCTCTGGCGTTTGATCCGAGGCAGCCCTAATCTCAGGGTATGCCAACTGTGCCGGCCAGCAGGGTGCCGCGACGGCGCACCCCGGCGGCCGCCGTGGTGCTCTCAGTTGCGGTGTTTCTCGGGGCGGTCCTGTCCGGCTGCGAATACGAATACAGCGCCGACCACTGGGACGATGATTCGCCCACCGCTGCCGCGCCGCCGAGCACTGACGCCGCCCTGCCCCGGGACCCCCACCTCAACGAGCCGGTGTCGGGCGCGGAGCTGGACGCCTGGGTCCATGACGTGCTGCCCGACGCCGCGGGGCAGGTCTTCCATACGGGTTTCGGGACGCTGGAGGCCGACGAGGAGCGGATAGAGAGCACCACCCTGCTGCCCCAGGGCACCTACGCCCTGACCCTGGCTTGCCGGAGCACCCGCCGGGTGTCCTTTTCCATCGAGAACGGTGAGGACGAACTCGTGGACCTGAGTCTCCGGTGCGGGACGACCAGGGTAAACGTGGTGCATCTGGCCGCAGCTGCCTCGCTCTCGATCAAAGTCGATGCGAACGGACCGGCGAACTTCGCCTACCGGGTGAGCCGCATCTGAGCGTTCCCCGCCGGCCAAAAGCCCGGATCGTGCCCTAGGCCGCGCAGCCTTCGGGGCATCGCAGGGTTTCGGGGCTGGCGGCGCACTCGGCGCAATAGAGCGTCAAGGTCCGGCAGCTCGGATTCGAGCAGTTTTCGAATTTGCTCGTGGGCGCCGAACAGCGGACGCACTCGCCGATGGTCTTGGCGTCCCCGCTGAACTCGAGGTGCATGCGCTTGTCGAACACGTACAGGGAGCCTTCCCACAGGCCCTGGTCCTTGAAGGCCTCGCCGTAGCGGACGATGCCGCCGTCGAGCTGGTAGACCTCCTTGAACCCGCGGTTCACCATGAGGCTCGAGAGCACTTCGCAGCGGATGCCTCCGGTGCAGTAGGTGACAACAGGCTTGTCCTTGAGGGCGTCGTATTTGCCCGAGTCGAGTTCTTTGATGAAGTCATGGGTAGTGGCGACGTCGGGGACCACCGCGTCTTTGAACTTGCCGATCTGGGCCTCGAAGCCGTTGCGGCCGTCGAAGAACACCACCTCATCGCCCTGCTGCTTCTTGGCTTCAATGAGTTCGTGCAGTTCCTCGGGCTTGAGGTGCGTTCCGCCGCCCACCACTCCGCCGGCGTCGACTGTGAGCTCGCCCGGGGCGCCGAAGGATACGATCTCGTCCCGCACCTTCACGCTGAGCCGCGGGAAGTCTGCCGCACCGCCGTCGGACCACTTCACGTCGATGTCGTGGAATCCCCTGTACTCCCGCGTGGCCTTGACGTACTGCTTCACGGCATTCAGTTCGCCGCCGACCGTGGCGTTGATGCCGTCCTTGGAAAGGATGATGCGGCCGGTTAGCCCGAGTTTTTCGCACAGGGCCCGCTGCCAGAGCCGGACGGCGTCCGGGTCAGCGAGGGGGGTGAATCCGTAAAAGAGCACAATCCTGTTCAAAGCCACGCTTTTAAGGGTACTGGCTGGAACGGGGGGCCGGGCGACAGTCACAATTGGATAAGCAAGCGGCCTTCCCCCGACCCGGCCACTGTTGCTTGCGGCACGGCTGGAATACGCTCATCACATGAGTCTTGACGCCATGGTTGAAGACACCACCCACCTGCTGGAAGTCTGGGTTGCCGGATGGGCCGGCTGCCGCGGATATGAGACGCGCAGGGAGGGACGGTTCCCCGCGGCCTTTCGCGCGGACACCACCCACGAATGGGAATACTTCGCCTACGATCCCTCCGATGAGGAGTTCGCGGCGCTAGCAGCGAAGGCAGCTGAAGTTCCGGCCAGAGTCCTCACGGTCCTCACCAACGATGTGGCCCGGTACACATTCCTGGGACAGCGGCACGGCATCCACGTCACCTCGGCTTCCCAGACCATGATGATCGTGGACATGGAGACTCAGGATTCGGAAGACCCCTGGCTTTCGGACGATGACCTCAAGCTTGCGACGTCCCGGACGGACGGGGTCCACCACGCGGTGGTCAGCGCAGGCGAGGAGGTCGCGGCCAGCGGACGCGTTTTCGTGGTGGGACACACCGCCATCTTCGACAACATCGTGACTTCACCGGCGTACCAGCGGCGGGGGCTGGGCAGCTTCATCATGAAGGCCCTGGCGGCCCAGGCGTTCGAACACGACGTCGACTCCGGGCTGCTGCTCGCCTCGCTGGACGGCCAAAAGCTCTATTCCCACCTCGGCTGGCGCATGGTGTGCCACGTCCTGATGTTGTCGACGTCGGACGAAGGGGCGGACCTGTCCGTCGGTTGAGGCGCTGCCCGCGTTTGCCGCCCGGGAACGGGCGCCCGGGGCAATCTGCCGTCCGCTGGGCGCCCCTGCGTGCTTTCCGTGTGGCCGGACGCCGAACCGAAGCCGCAGTGGCTGCCGGGCGGGCGATTTGAGGCCGGATGAAAGAATATGTGAGTGAACCCGCATGAGTCCTTGATTCCGTTGCTGGGCCGAGGCCCGGACCCGGAACAGCTGCGTCATGTGCGGACGATCCCGGCCCGCGAGGCCGTCAATGCGCCGTGGCCGGAGTGGTCCCACCCGGATCTCGTGAACGCGTACGGTTCCCTGGGCATCCACGAGCCCTACCTTCACCAGGTCCAGGCCGCCGAGCTGGCCCACGCCGGAGAGCACGTGGTCATTGCCACCGGCACGGCGTCCGGCAAGTCACTGGCCTATCAGTTGCCTGCCCTGGACGCGATCCACCGTTCCGAGCTCAGGGTCCTGTCCGATCCCGGGAAAATCCACGACGACGGCGCCGTGACCCTCTACCTGTCCCCCACCAAAGCACTGGCCGCCGACCAGCTAGCAGCGATCCGGGCGCTGAAGCTCCCCACCGTCCGTGCCGAAACCTACGACGGCGACACCGATCCCGCTTCCCGGCGCTGGATCCGGGACCATGCGAACTTCATCCTCGCCAACCCTGACATGCTGCACTTCGGCATCCTCCCGAACCATGCGTGGTGGGCCAGGTTCTTCAGGCGCCTCCGCTATGTGATCGTGGATGAGGCCCACAGCTACCGCGGAGTCTTCGGCTCCCACGTCGCAAACCTCATGCGCCGGCTGCGTCGAATCTGTGCCTACTACAGCCCCGGCGGCTCGCATCCCGGACCTGTGTTCATCGCGGCGTCCGCCACGGCCTCTGACCCCGAGCAGTCCTTCGGCAGGCTGATCGGCGCACCAGTTCGTGCCGTTTCCGAAGACAGCTCCCCCCACGGGTCCACCACCGTGGCGTTTTGGGAACCTGCACTGACAGAACTCCGGGGCGAAAACGGTGCCAAGGAGCGCCGGACCGCCGTCGCCGAGACCGCCGACCTGCTGGCCAACCTGGTGTCCTCCCGCACCCGGACTATCGCATTCATCAAGTCCAGGCGCGGGGCAGAGACAATTTCCGCCATCGCCAAGCGCCTCCTCGACGAGGTGGACCCCAGCCTGCCGCAGCGTGTGGCCGCCTACCGCTCGGGCTACCTGCCTGAGGAGCGACGGGCGCTGGAAAAGGCTCTGCGCTCGGGTGAACTGTTGGGCGTCTCGAGCACGTCGGCGCTGGAACTGGGCATCGACATTTCCGGACTTGACGCCGTGCTGGTCGCAGGCTGGCCGGGCACCCGCGCGTCGTTGTTCCAACAGATCGGCCGGGCGGGCCGCGCCGGCCAGGACGCGATCGCGGCCTTCGTGGCCAGCGACGACCCGCTGGACACGTATTTGGTGAACCACCCCGAGGCGATTTTCGACGTCTCGGTGGAAGCCACGGTCTTCGATCCCTCCAATCCATATGTCCTGGGCCCGCACCTGTGCGCCGCCGCTGCGGAACTTCCCCTCGGATTCGCCGAATTGGAGCTCTTCGGGGCCACGTCGGAAAAGCTGCTGGACCGGCTGGTTCTGCAGGGCTACCTGCGCAAACGGCCGGCCGGATGGTTTTGGACCCATCCGCAGAGTGCCGCCGCCATGGTGAACCTCCGGGCCGACGGCGGTGGGCCGGTGAGCATCGTGGATGCCGAGACGGGCTCCTTGCTCGGCACCATGGATTCGCCCCAGACCCATTACCAGGCCCACACCGGCGCCATCTACGTCCACCAGGGCGACAGCTACGTGGTGGAGGACCTGAATGAGGACGACCACTGTGTGATGGTGCGCCGGGCGAACCCCGACTACTACACCACCGCACGGGACGTGACCCAGATCGAGGTCCTCGAAACGGAACGCACCACCCAGTGGGGCGATGTGGCCGTGCATTTCGGCGATGTGAAAGTGACAACCCAGGTGGTTTCCTTCCAGCGCAAGGCATTGATTTCGAACGAGATCCTCGGCGAAGAACCCCTGGAACTGGGCGCCAGGGACCTGTTTACCAAGGCGGTCTGGTTTGTCGTGGACAACCGCTCGCTGACCGGCGCCGGGCTGATCGAGGCACAGTTCCCCGGAGCCCTGCACGCTGCCGAGCACGCGGCCATCGGCCTCCTGCCGCTCGTGGCTTCCAGCGACCGCTGGGACATCGGAGGAGTGTCCACGGCCATTCACGCCGACACCGGGGTGCCCACCATCTTTGTCTACGACGGCCATCCCGGCGGGGCCGGTTTTGCCGAACGCGGCTACGACAAGGCCAGGTTGTGGCTGACCGCCACCCGCGACGCCATCAAGGCCTGCGAATGCGAGTCCGGCTGCCCCTCCTGCGTCCAGTCACCCAAGTGCGGCAACAAGAACAACCCGCTCGACAAGGACGCTGCCGTGACACTGATCGACGTGCTGCTCAAAGACGCCAGCGAACTGATGCATGCCGGCAACCCCGGCACTACGGCGTCCGCGGCCGTGACGTCGGGAGATAAGCCCGCCCAACCGCTCCGGGCCTGAACCTCGCCCCGGCCGCACTTCGGCGGCGCACGGCGGTGGCACGCCGGCGGGGCCAGCCGCGGGCAGATTCGCGGCTCCTGGCATCCGGCAGGGAAGGGGGAATTACTCACGGTGTACTCCCGCTCCCCGGCGCAGGGGGCGGTCCCGCTCGGGCCAGCCCCGTGGCCACCCCGAGGAACGGTCCCGCGCTAAGCTCGGTGCGGACCTGGACCGTGGTGTCCGGGCCTTCAGAACAGGCAATCATCGCGGCGTTGTTCTTCAGAGCAACCTCCCTGGCCACTGCGCAGGGCTCGCCGGACGTGATTCCCCGTGCCGCGTCCGCGGCGGCCAGCGCCGCGAGATCGGCAGCCGCGGCAGCCCTTGACGCCGCGACGGCCGATTGGGCAAGAAGCAGCAGCAAGACCACAGCCATGATGACGACCAGCCCGAGTCCCAGGGCCAAGACGGTCCCCGAGCCCCGCTCTGAAGGCAGGCAGCGGTGCGGGGCACGGACGGGAGCCGGATTTCGGGGCCGCGGCCGGTGGGCCCGGGCATGTGCGGCCGGCATCAGGTGTCCTGCCACGGGGTAGGGGATGCACCATCCAGCCGGGGCTGTTGTGCCGCGCCGGGGGCCTCCGAACGCGCCCACGCACTGGCGCTGAGTGCCCACGGAATCAGGGACCCGACTGCCCCGGGGACGCGGCCGGTAACGGTGACCCTGCGCCATTCGCCGTCGAGCGTCACCTCGGATCCTGCAGTTTCGCCGGCGAGCCGTCGGACAATCTCTCCGACTTCGCCGGCCCCGGCTCCCCTCGCCAGTGCACGGGCACCGCCGCGGGCCGCTTCCTCGACGCGGAGTTGCGTCACCCCGGCCGCCGAACCCGCGAGCAGCAGGGCGAGCAGCAGGACGACCGAGGGCAACGCCACGGCGAACTCGGCAGTGACGGCCCCGCGGCACTCCGTGGTTGGCGGCGGCTCCCCCCTGTGCGCACTCCTTTCAGCGCGCCAGATTTCGTTCATGGCAGCGTGAGCGCTGTCCGGATGAGGTTCAGGAGGAAACCGCGGACCTCATCGCTGCGCATGATGAAGACGAGGACCCCGGCGAACCCCACGGCAGCGAGGGTTGCGATGGCATATTCGGCGGTGGCCATTCCCGCCTGCGCGGACGCCGGCCCGGAGCGTCCGTGCGGTTGAACGGGAACCACCGAGCTGGCGCCGGGATAGATTTCATACACCTCGGCACCGCCGCCCTCCCCCGAATCCATGCGATTTGCGGCGGTGCGATTTGCAGCGGGTGTGTCCTGATTGATTGACATCTGTTTTCCTTCCACGGGACACCGGCCTGATCGCCGGCTGATTCGACTCTCCCGGCTTGGGCGTTGCGCCGTAAGCCCGCGTCTGCGCCAAGTGGAAAACATGCCCGAAGGTGGCGGCGTGGCCTGCTGTGGAGGAGAACTGGCCGGCGGTCACCGGGCGGCCAACGGACCGCAAGGCACCGGCCAGGCCGTGCCCGGCTCGCCACAGCACTGAACCCGAGGGGCTGCGGTCCGTACTGCGACGACAGTCTCTCGGGTTCAGTTGGGTGTTCAGAACTTCACGTAGGCCTTGCTAGGGGAGGAAGTACCCCGCGAGGTCGGCGATGAACTGGGCGGATCCCCCGGACCGGTTGAACAACGCCACCTTTCCGTCAGGACCGAGCGGGACCGAGACCAGGTTCGGTACGGTCTGTCCGGTGGCGAAGTTCAGGTTGGACGCATTGGGCCGTGCTGAGCCGGCCGGGTAGGCGGTGGCGAAGCCGAAGGACTTGGGCGAGGTGACCGTCAAGTTGAAGACAGCTGCCAACGCACCTGCCGGTACGCCGCGGGCCCCTGCGACCTGGAAGGACACCGGCGAATCCGCTGCGACCGAGAAGGTGTTCCGGGTATCCAGGATCCGAAGTGGTCCCATCGCCTTGAACGCACCCGTAGCAGTGGGCGTTCCCGGCAGGTAGTACCCTGCCACGTCGGCGATCAGGTGAGTCGTACCGGAGGACCTGTTGAACAGCGCGACCTTTCCGTTAGCACCCACGGGCACCGTGACCAGGTTAGGCACCGTCTGGCCTGCGGAGAAGTTCAGGTTGGACGCGTTGGGCCGCGCCGTTCCGGAAGGGTAGGCGGTCACGAAGCCCAGGGAACGTGCCTGGGTCACCGTCAGGTTGAACACCACCGCAGATACTGATGCCGGGATTCCGTTGACCCCCGCGACCTGGAAGGACACCGCTGAATCCGCACCGACAGCCGATGAGTTCCTGGTGTCCAGAAGCCGGGCGGGAGAAACGCCCTTGAACGAGCCCGCAGTGCTGGGCGTTCCGGTGACGTAATAGCCCGTCACGTCGGCGATCAGCTGGGACGATCCCGAGGACCGGTTGAACAGCGTGACCTTTCCGTTGGCGCCCACGGGGACCGTGACCAGGTTGGGCACAGTCTGCCCGGCGGAGAAATTCAGGTTGGACGCGTTGGGACGCGCTGTGCCGGACGCGTAGGCGGTGATGAATCCGACGGAGCGCGGTTGCGTCACAGTGAGGTTGAAGACGACGGCGGACACTTGGGCAGGGATGCCGTTGACCCCCGCGACCTGGAACGACACGGCAGAATCCCTAGCGACAGGAGAGCCGTTCCGGGTGTCCAGGACACGGGTGGGAGCGATGGGATTGAACGTTCCCGGAAGCTGGCCACCGGCCTTGCCGGCCTTGATGACGACGTCGTCAATGTAGCTGTCGCCGGCCTGCCGTCGGTGCTCCGCGCCGAGTTGCATCTTGGTGACGGCGTTAAAGCGGGTGGCGACCTGTTTGCTGGAATAGACGGTCTTTCCGTCGAACAAGACCTCGACCGTGGAGGAGGCTCCGTTGGGAACGACGTGCATGACCAGATGATGCCACGTGCCGAGCGGGACGTTCACCTTCATCGGCGTGTATTTCAGTGTTCCGTCAGGCGCCGCCACGCGCAGCCACAGGGCGCCGGCAGCGCCGTTATCGCGGAAGACATCCACGAACCGGGTGTTCCCGTTGAAGAAGCGGAAGTAGGGGACGTTGTTGCCCGCGACGCCTGGCTTGGTGACGTTGAACCAGCCGTCGGCGTAGACGTCGTTGCTGCCGGCAGGAAGCGGCGCGGAGAAATTGGCCAGGGAACCGGCCGCCGTCGTGACGTGAACATGGGCCGAGCAGCGGCCCGAGTGTTGCTCAGCGGAGGAGACATCGGCCGTGCCGGTCCCGGCCGTGGCTGGCGCGCTGAAGCCTGCGGTCGTGAGGCTTCCCGACTCGAAGTTCGTGGCAATCACCGTTGTGCCCGGGAATTGGTTGGTCGGTTGCGGCGCTCCCGGCTGGCAGGTCGGCACGGCGGCGGACGCCGGACTGGCACCGACCACCAAACCGGCCAACACTAGTAGGTTGAGCGCTGCAATCACGCCCGTTTTTTGCAGTCGAATCATTGATCTGCCCCCCTGGCATGGCTCCCACACGGTACGAGACCCCAGTAACTCCGGGATTCGAGGCGCCATGGAAGCGCTGTGAGTAGCCGACGCACGAGACCGCTCATACTCCGACGGTGCCTGCCCCAACGGTATCCCCCAGCAACTTGAATAAACCTTGGGCCCCGGCGCTCCCCCGGGCCGGCGGCGTCAGGCCGGGAGCAGCCCCAGGAGGACGGGCACCACGCCGAGGCACACAAACGCCGGCAGGGAGCACAGGCCCAGCGGCACCACGAGTTTCACGCCGAGCGCCGCCGCACGCTGCTCGGCAGCCCTGTTGCGTTCGCGGCGAAGCCGGGCCGCCTGGGCATAGAGGAGCGCCGAGGAGGGGGCGCCGGTGAGAGCGGCGAAGCAAAGGGCGTCACGCAGGGCGAGGAGCTGGTGCGCCCGGGCCCCCGAACTGCGCCATGCGGTGTCCCAGTCGGCGCCGATTGCGAGTGCCGACACAACCGGCCGAAGCTGCCGCCCGAGTTCCGGTGGCACCAGGGCGGCGACGAGTTCGAGGGACCGGCCAAGCCCGGCTCCTGCATCCAGCATGGCGCCGATCAGTTCCAGCATCATGGCGGTATCCCGCAGACCTGGGAAGCTGTGACGTCCGTGCCGGCCGGCGTCGGGGGGCGCCGGGCTTCGGGCGGCCGGGTCAGCCGCGGCCCGAAATTGGCGCCGGAGCCGCCGGCGGACACGGTCCGGGCGGGCGAGGACCACGATGACTGCACCGGCGAGGCCCGCGGCCACCACGAATCCGGCCAGTTCGGGCCTCACGGCAGCCGCGGCGTCACGATGAGGATTCCGCCGCGGCCCGGACGAGCCTTGAGGACCACAGCCGGCCGACGGCGGTCAGCGCCAAACCTGCGGCCAACGCCGCGATGCCCCAGGGGTTTGTCAGCAGTGTCGCCACCGGATCCACGCCGAGCAGCAGGCCCAGAGCCAGGCCCGACAGCGGGAGCCAAGTCAGCAGACGGACAGTTGCGCGGGGCCCAGCCAAGGCGGTCTGCCGGGCGGCCTCGGCGTCGTCCTCCGTCTCAAGGTGGGCGGCAAAGCGCGCCAGGACATCGGCCAGCGGGCAACCGCTGGCCTCGGCCGTGTCAAAACATGCGGCGAGCTCGCCCCAGACGCGAACCTCGCGGCGGGCCCGCACGCCCACGGCCCCCATGCCTGCGAGGGCGGTGCCCTCACCCGCTGATCCGCCGGAGACCTCGCGACGGATGGCCGCGGCCACGGAGGACCCGCGCAGGGCGGCCGCGCGCGCGGCCGCAAGGATCCTGAGGGACTCCTGGCCGAGGACCGCTCCGGAGTCTGCGCGGGCCCGGTCGCGGGCGGACCCGTGACCCGCCATGTGGCCCGCGGACCCGCCCCGCGCAGCGTCCCCGCCGTACAGGACCCACAGTTCGTCCCACAGCCGGGCGGGGATGCGTCCGCCCTTCAGCAGCGCGGCCAGCTGCTGGACCACGGCGGTCATTGGGACGGGTCCGGCGCCTGCGGATCCTCCACCGCGCACACGGCCGAATCTCTCACGGTCACCTCGCCGGCGGGATCGCGGCTGCCCGTCGGCGGCGGAACTTCCCGTGCCGGTTCCTTGCAATGCCCTGCCGGTACGCTGACCGGCCGCGCGCGGGGAGGGAAATGCCAGCCACACGGCCAGGGCCAAAGCGATGATCAGGAGGGCGGTCATGGCAGCGTCCATGCCCTCGGGGGTTCCTGTCCGGAACCCGGCGGCCGCTCGGCCGGCCGCGCCTCCTCTAGCTCGGAGGGGCCGGCCCCGGCCAACCCGGGATCCAGGCCGAGACGGTGCGCCAGCTGCGGCCAGGCCCGGCCGAAGCGGAGGCGGCCCTGTCGGATCTCCAGTGCGGCGGTGACGGCCAGGCCCGAGTCGTCGGCCTCCATAATTCCAATGCTCGCGATCTGGCGCCCGGTTTCCGTCCGCTCGACATGCACGACGGCGTCGATCGCACTGGCGACCTGCAGCCGTACCGCGTCCTGGCCCATGCCGGCGAGCGCGCCAAGGGCCGCCAACCGGGCAGGCACAGCCGCGGCCTCATTCGCGTGGATGGTCCCGCCGCCTCCGGTGTGGCCGGTGTTCATGGCCGAGAGCAGCTCGCGGACCTCAGCGCCGCGGCATTCGCCCACCACGAGCCGGTCCGGCCGCATCCTCAAGGCCTGGCGGACCAGTTCGCCCAGGTCCACGGCACCGCCGCCTTCCAGGTTTCCGTGCCGGGATTCCAGCGAGACGACGTGCGGGTGGACCGGATTCAGTTCCGCGGCGTCCTCAATCAGGACGAGCCGCTCCCCGGGGTGGCAGAGTCCGAGCAGCGTCGCCAGCAACGTGGTTTTCCCGGAGCCGGTGGCCCCGCTGATGAGGAAGCTCAGCCTGGACGCCACCATGCGCTCGAGCACGGATTGGACCAGGCCCCCGACAGTCCCGGTCCCGAACATGCCGTCGCGCCTCAGTTCGGGCAGGGAGAAGACTGTGGCGCGGCGGATGCGCACACTCAGGAGCGTTCCGGCCGTGGAAATGGGCGGCAGCACCGCATGCACCCGGTAGCCGCCGTCGAGCCGGACGTCGACGCACGGCGAACCGTCATCCAGGCGGCGGCCGCCGGCTGCCACCAGCCTCGCGGCGAGGGCCCGGATCTGCGGCTCCCCGGAAAAGACGACCGACGCCTTTTCCAGACCGCCGCCGCGGTCCAGCCACACCGAGTCCGGCGCGTTGACAAAGATGTCCGTCACGGCGGGGTCCCGGGTGAGGGGCTGCAGGGGGCCCAGGCCGTTCAGTTCGGCGCTGATGCTTTCCACCGCAGCCAGGGCGCCGGCCGTGCCGAGCAGCCGTCCGCTCGCCTGGACCGCGGCAGCGACCCGCGACGGGGTCACCGGGGAGGCATCTGCCATGACAGACTCGCGCACGGACTCCAGCAGCGTCTGGTCGAGAAATCCCTGCGAACGGCGGCGGCCCGGTGCGCGCCGGGTGGGCTGTTCGGTGTCGGCGGGTTCCGCGGCCGCATGGGCACTCATGAGTCATCTCCTCCGTTCAGGTCAAGGACTCCGGCGGCGAACCGGCGGACGGCGCGCTGCCGGCCGGCTTCCAGAAGGCGGCCGAGTTCAGTTGCTCCGGCCAGACCCCTGATGTCCGGCATGATGCCCTGAAGGACAAGCCCCACGGAGTCCGCTAGCAGCGGCGCTTCCAAGGCGGCGCCGGGACTGGCCCGGACCACGAGCGCCGTGTCCACGGGAGGCAGCTCCTGCAGCAGCCAGGCTGTGGCGACGGCGGCCCGCAGCCGGGCGGGCGCAACAACGATAACCCGGTCGCATTCCCCGGCGAAGGCCCGGAGTGCCTCCCGATCCCGGCCAATATCCAGTACGACCAGCTCGCAGCCGCGGCGGGCGGCATCGAGAACCGCGGCCACGGTGCTCGCGTCCACACCGGCGGCACGGTCCCGGGTCCCCGGCCACGACAGGAAGGAGAATCCGCCGGCGACCGGCAGCGCATCGTCCAGCTGGGCGGGGTCGATGCTGCCGCTCACCCCGGCCAGATCCGGCCAGCGGAGCCCATGGGCGTCCTCGGCGGCCAACGCCAGTTCCAGGCCGCCACCCCAGGGGTCGCCGTCGATCAGCAACACGCGGATCCCGGTTCCGGCGGCGGACTGGGCGATCCAGATGGCGGCCGTCGTGGCCCCGGCACCGCCGCAGCCGCCTGTGAGACCCAGCACGAGTCCACCGGCTTCCGGCGCGCGGGACCTGCTCAGGTGTTCCGCCAGCCAGGCGGCCGCGTCCGGCAGCACCGCGACGCGTTCGGCCCCGATGGAGGCGGCCAGATGCCACAGCCCGTCCCCGTCGCCTTTGAGGCCGAGCAGCACAGCAGGGGCCCTCCGCCGGGGCGGCAACTCGCGGATGTCGCTGCCCACCAGCACGGCGGCCGCTGCGTCCCAGAACGGTGCGGCCTCGGCAACGTCCTGCACCGTCCGCAACTGGCCGCCGGCCGCAGCGACGATGCGTTCCACCTCGCTGCGCAGCACATCGACCCCGGTGACGAGCAGGGTTTCCGCAGAATCCCCGGGGATCCAGGGCCCCGGCCCGGGCGGGGGCGGCGTGCCTGGACCACGTTCCTGGTGCCTGTTCATGCTGCCACTTTGCCCGGGCCGGAAGCGCAGCGTAACCGCCGTCGTGGGCTATGTGGACAAGCTTCGCGGCTTTCCTGCACCCGAGACCAGGAAATGCGCACGGACCACGCCCCGGAGCAGGGCAGAATTGACCCTATGTACCTGCTGCTCGCTGCCCACGCCGACGGCGCGGCGCTGCAGCAACTCGCGGCGGATGGTGTCCCTGAACCGTCCAATCCGGAACCCCGGGTTGTCAGGGCCGGCGACCTCGCCGCAGTTGTGCGCGGGCTCGAGGAGCGGCAGCCGCGTTGGATCTGGCACCGCACGCAGGACTGGTACCCGGCGCTGCTGGGCGCCGGGGTGGAACTCGAGCGCTGCTACGACCTCACGTTGTGCGGGTCGATCCTGGCCCACTCGGAGTTCACCGCCCACACCGGCTATGCGCAGGCGGCGGAGAAGCTGACGCAGGATGACGAGCTGCACCAGCCGCCGCGGGGCCTGCAGCCCCCCGCCCCGCCGCCGGAACAGGGTGCCTTGTTCGACGCCCCGACTCCTGGTCGGCGCCCCGGCCAGTCCCTTGAGGCTCTTCGCGCCGAGTACGCCGCCCAGCAGGAGGCGCTGAGGCAGGCGGGGTCGGCCGCGGGCACGGCGATCGTCGCCGACGCCGGCCGGCGCCAACGGCTGCAACTGCTGCTCGCTGCGGAATCCGCCGGGGCCATGATCGCGGCTGAAATGCAACACACCGGCGTCCCGTGGCGGGAGGAACTGCACGAGCGGATTCTCGCGGATCACCTCGGACCCCGCCCGGCTCCGGGCCAGCGTCCGGCCAAACTCGAATCGCTCACGGCCGAACTCCGGCTGCTGCTGAAGTCGCCGGCGCTGAACCCGGACTCCCCGCAGGAGCTCATGCGCGCCCTGCACCGCAACGGCATCGAAGTGAAGACCACCCGCCAGTGGGAGCTGAAGGAATCCAGCCACCCCGCGATCGTGCCGCTGCTGGCCTACAAGAAGCTGGCCCGTCTCCACGCTGCCAATGGCTGGGTGTGGCTGGATACGTGGGTGAAGGACGGCAGGTTCCAGCCCGAGTACGTGGTGGGCGGCGTGGTGTCCGGCCGGTGGGCGTCCCGGGGCGGCGGGGCGCTGCAGATCCCGCGCCAGGTCCGCGGCGCCGTCCACGCCGATCCCGGCCACAAACTGATCGTTGCCGACGCCTCGCAGCTGGAACCGCGGGTGCTGGTGGCGCTGGCGCAGGATTCCAAAATGGCCGAGGCAGCCCGGGACAAGGACCTCTATGCGGGCATTGCCGCACAGGGCTTCGGCGGCGACCGGGCCAAAGCCAAGGTTGCCCTCCTCGGGGCAATCTACGGGGCGACCACGGGCGAGTCCGGACGGCTAATGCCGCAACTGGCCCGCACCTACCCCCGCGCCGTGGGCTTCGTCGAGCAGGCTGCCCGCGACGGCGAAGCCGGCAGGACCGTCACCTCTCGACTGGGCCGGAGCAGCCCGCCGCCGTCGGAACGCTGGCTGCAGAGCCAGCACTCCACCACCGCGGAAGAACAGCGCCGGGCGGACTCAATCGCACGCTCACGCGGCCGCTTCACCCGGAACTTCGTGGTCCAGGGCTCGGCCGCTGACTGGGCGGCGTGCTGGCTCGCGGAACTGCGACGCCGGCTGCGCGCCATGCGGTCGGACGGCGCAGCCGCTGGCGAACTGGTGTTCTTCCTCCACGACGAAGTCATGGTCCACTGTCCCGAATCCGCCGTCGGTGACTGCATCAAGGCGATCGAGGAGTCCGCAACTGCCGCCAAGGAGCTGTTGTTCGGCCGCATTCCGGTGGAATTTCCGGTCAGCGTGGCCGTCGTGGACTCGTACGACAACGCCAAATGAGTGACCGATATCACTGCCTGTAACGTACCGGTCGGTAGCGTTGTGTGGGCTCCGTCACCGGGCTACCCTCGAGAAGGCCGGCGAATTCCCGTACGAACCGCCGGCTATTGCAACGACGCAAGGGATATTGGGGAGGCACAGGTTTGGCTGGCACTTTTGAGATCGCGCAGGCTGGCGACAAGGCATATTTCTTCAGGCTGACGGCGGCGGATGGCACGGTAGTGGCCGTGTCCCCGCTCTTCAGCTCCATCAAAAGCGCGGCGGCGGGCATCAACGCCGTGCGCGAGAATGCCGCGACAGGCCTGGTTGTGGATCGTTCCGGTACGCACAGGCGAGTCGCCGCCAGCAGGGCAGGAGGACGGGCACTCGCTCCCCTTGCGGGCAGGGCGGTGGCCACCAGCTAGCAGTGCGGTGGCCTGCGGGCTTCACACATCGATCCCGTAGAGCCGCGCACGGTCCCAGGGAACGGCCCAGCCCAGCTGTTCAAAAAGCTGGTTCAGGATCATCCCGGTAAAACCCCACACCACCACGCCGTTGACGGTGAAGGCGGGGCTCTGGAACGTCTGTCCGGCCCGGCTGACCGTTGCCATCACCCGGTTGTCCGGGTCCAGCAGGTCCCGGACCGGAACACGGAACACCTGCGCGGATTCACCGTAGTCGACCACCCGGACGGGCGATTGGGCGGCCCACCAGGCCAGGACCGGGGTGACCAGGAAATTTCCCCGGGGCAGCGCCAGTTCAGGCATCACGCCGAGCACGTCCACGCCCGCAGGGTTCAGCCCGGTCTCCTCTTCCGCCTCGCGAAGGGCCGCATCGACCACGGATTCACCCGGGTCGATCCCGCCGCCTGGAAACGCCACCTGTCCGGGATGGTCCTCCAGGGTTTGGGCCCGCTGCAGCAGCAGCACGTCCAAATCGGCGGGAGCAAGCAACTTCTCGGACAACGCCGGAACGTTGTCCAGCGCGCCAAAGAGCATGAGCACGGCGGCCCTGCGGACCCGCTCGCCGGGTTCGACGGCGAGTTCCCGCCAGCGCGGATCCGGGGCCGGCGCCGTCCCCGCCTCCACCGCGGCAACGAGGTCGGCGAGGTCCTGGCGCGCGGTCACGGCTGCTTCCTCTGCGATTCCATCCGGATTTCGGCGGCGCGGTGTGTCTCGGCCCGCAACCGGGCCAGCAGCTCCTCCTGCCCGGGGGCGAGTTCGTACTTCAGCAGCTTCTTTGCCTTCTCCGGGTCGGTCTCGCCGGCGCCGTAACTGGGGCACCAGTTGGCGACGGCGCAGGCGCCGCAGGCCGGCTTGCGTGAGTGGCAGACGCGGCGGCCGTGAAAGACGACGCGGTGCGAGAGCATGGTCCAGTCCTTCGGCTCGAACAGCTCAGCGACGTCGGACTCAATCCGGACCGGATCATCGGACTCCGTCCAGCCAAAGCGCCGCGCCAGGCGGCCGAAGTGGGTGTCCACCGTGATGCCCGGGATGCCGAAGGCATTGCCCAGCACGACGTTCGCGGTTTTCCGCCCGACGCCGGGCAGCGTCACCAGGTCCTCCAGCCGGCCCGGCACCTCGCCGTCGTACTCGTCCACAAGCCGGGTGCACAGCGCGAGGAGATTTCTGGCCTTGGCGCGATAGAAACCGGTGGGCTTGATGATGGCCTCCAGCTCGGCCGGATCCGCCTCCGCCATCCGCCGCGCATCCGGGTAGCGCGCGAACAGCAGGGGCGTGATCTGGTTGACCAGCACGTCCGTGGTCTGCGCGGACAGCACGGTAGCTATCACGAGCTCGAACGGGCTGCGGAAGTCCAGCTCCGCGTGGGCATAGGGGTACTGTTCCGCGAGTTCCCGGTTGATCCGGCGCGCGCGGCGCTTGAGCGCCAGGACAGACTCCCCGGACGCCCCCGGCGCACGGGTCTTGGCGCTCCCAGAGTCCGGGGTGCCGGATACCGTGCTGCCGGATGCCGTGGTCACGGGGGCGGGCTAACCGCGTTCGATGTTGCTGAGGTCCCGCAAAACGCCGAGCCGGCCGTCGGTGTGCTGAACCAGGAATTCGTTGCCGCGGTCCTCAAGGGCAAGGACCCAGCCGCCGGGTTCAATGACGAACGCCGGGGCCCCGGTGCGCTCGTCGACGGCGGTGCGGGGCTGTGCGACGGCGAACCAGAACGCCTCGTGCACCGGGTGGACATCGTGCTCCGCGGGCCGGCTCGCGGGATCCACGGTGGCGCCGATGGGCTCCTGCGCCCGGACCTGCTCCTGGGGCCGGACCTGGGGGTTGACGGTGGTCGGCGCACTGCCGCCGGCAGCCGCCGGGACGCCGGCAGCCTGGGTTTGCTCAGCGGCGGGCGGGGTCTGCGCAAGGGGTGCCGCGGCACTGGCGGCAGCGGCACCGGCAGGGGCAGGGACGCCGGCAGTCCGGGTCTGTTCCGCGGCGGCCGGGGCCGGCACGGCGGACGGGGCCGACACGGCGGACGGGGCCGGCGTCGACGGCGTTGACGCGCCCGCCGGCGCTGCAGCAGCCGCGCCGGCTGCTGGTACAACGCCCGAGATCTGGGTCTCCGGCGCGCTGGGAGCCGCAGCCCCCGGGGCCGCAGCGGATGCCGCGCCCGCGGAAGGGGTCCCGGCTGAAGGTGCCCCGACTGAAGGCGCGGCCGGTGAAGTTGCCGCCGGTGCGGCTGACTGGCCGCCGGTGACCGGGCCGGCGGTGGCCGGGCCGCCGCTGGCCGGGCGCTTGGCCCAGCCCGCGGCCGCCCCGGACTCGGCCGCACCGGATACGGCTGCCCCGGATGCCGCCGCCTTGGATGCACCTGTTCCCGCGGAGTCCTTGGCTGTTTTGGGCTGCTTCGGCGTCTTGGGCGCACGGGGCTTGTGCACCGGGGCGACAGCTTCACGGGCCACGACGTGGGCAGGCGTTTCCTCGCGGCCCAGGAAGTCACCGGCAAAGAACGGGATCCAGCGGGCCAGCACCGTGGCCGCGAAGAGCCCCAAGGCGCCAAGGAGCGCTATCAGCATGCTCGGCACGAACGCCCCGGCGGCGGCAAGGAAGAAGAAGGCCAGCGTGAAGGACGCCACGACGGACGCGAACTGGTCGATCGACAGGGAGCCGATCCGGATCTTGGTCGACGGGCTGAGGCGGCGGGCCACGAACAACGCGGTGACAATGAGCGGAAGCACGATGCCCAGGCCCAGGAAGAACAGGCTGCCCAGGTTCCACAGGTTGTAGGCGAAGGCGAACATCGGAATCAGCGAGGCGATGAAAAGAAGCAGCGTGGAGCCGAAGACGGTCAGGTCACGGATGGTGAAGGGACCGAGGACGGCTTCGTTTTTCTTCCCGGTCTTCTTGTCCACCGTGAAGCGTGGCGCATCCCCGAACCCGGCGGGCCCCGGCTGCGCCGTTCCGCCCTGGCTCTGGGCGGGCGCCCGGAGCTGCCCGTTGTCTTGCTCGTTCATTCCGTATCTCCTTAGCATGGCGGCGCTCTGGACAGCGCCGTCTAACGGCAGGCAAGGACAGTACCCAAGCGGGTCCTGTCGCCTCCATCGGATGTCACAACTTCATCTCAGCCTAGCCAAGTGGCTGGCCGATCACTAGCTGACAAGCCGAGGGCGGACACAGCAGAATTCTCCGGCTTTCCGAATCCCGGACGCTTGCGCCGGGCCGCCGTCCAGGGCCGCCAACGAACCACTCGGCGCTTAACAAACACCGCTCACGGCGCTGTTTGTGACGGGGCGCACGTTTGGTCGGACCCGCGTATTAGTGTTTATTCCAGACAGCTCCAGCGGGCACTGCCGCGGTCTGCCGCCGCCCGACGCCGCGCATGCGGCCCGGCGTGGAGGCGACGCGCAGGCCGCGCAGCCCGGATCGATGAATGATGAGGTTCACCATGTCCCAGCAGACACCAGGCTCCATGGCCACGCAGGCGGCCAACGGCGACGCTTTCGAAAATCTGTCCCAGGAGAACCGCCGGTTCGCGCCTTCGGCCGAGTTCGCGGCGAATGCGGTGGTCACCGCCGGCGAGTACGCCGAGGCCGACGCCGACCGCCCCGCGTTCTGGGCGAAGCAGGCCCGGGGAC
>NZ_JBEGIG010000022.1:0-10999 GCF_040676555.1 Arthrobacter sp. LAR12-1-1.1
GCATGGACATCCAAACCGACGTAGGTACGGTTATTCATGGCTGGAACCTCCAGACGTTCAAATGTGGCTCTACCAGTCCACACCCCGCACGAGACTGCGGAACAGGCCCCCGGACCGGCAACCCACGCACCTCTTTGAACCCGAGGTTCCAGTCCTACGTCAGGACCGGCCCACCACACTTCATATCGTCTAGGGCGGCGAGGACCGACAGGTCCCCATCCCCCGACTGCTAGCTGATCAGCTGAGAAACGCCGTCGACGGCAAGCCCTCAACCGCGCGGGTTTTTCAGAGCCCGCGCGGTATGGTCCTGCGAAATGGCAACTTCACCAAGAACGTCTATAAGCCCGCTATTGAACGGGCCGCAGCCGGCGACCCTAACTTCCCATCCCCCACGTTCCACGATTTACGGCATACCGCCGTATCCCTGGCCATCAGCGCGGGTGCCAACGTCAAGGTGGTCCAGCGGTTAGCTGGCCACGCTTCCGCCACGCTGACCCTCGACACTTATGCTGGCCTCTTCGACGACGATCTCCACGACAGCGCCAGCCGGCTGAATGACCTATTGCGGGACATGGATTGGCAGTGACAGTTTTACCCGATGTCACTTTTGTGTCACTCAATGGACCTGCTTCTCAACGTTGACAGCGTTTTTCATACTGCCTCCGGAGCAGAAGGTCGTAGGTTCGAATCCTATCGAGGGCACAAAATACTGGCTTTGCCAGCAAACCCCGCTGTTTCACTGAAACGGCGGGGTTTTTTGTGCACTGAATCCAGCCGAAAGAACGCGGAAAACCAGCGGCTTTGCCCCTGCCGATTGTCGGTGCCCCCTCGTAGGCTGTTTTCATCGGTAGCGGGCTACCCTGCCCGCCCGAAGCATGAGGGGGTCTCACGTGTTCTTTCCAACGCAGCACTGTTCCATCGTTCCGCCCTATATGCTCCGCCGGCTGGCCGCGCAGCAAAAGCCGGAGCTCTCCAAGGCCGCCCGCGGCGCAAAGGAAGCCCTGCAACACGTCCCGAGCTTCCAGGCCTCCCGCGCACTGCCCGGGCCCGGCAGGCATCCGGGGCTACGGGAGCTCAAGCCGTCCGCGCCGGAACGGACGGTCTACGACGCCAAGTCCGCCGAGCAGTTGCCCGGCAGCGTGGTCCGCAAAGAAGGCGAACCGCCCACGGGCGATCCCGCCGCCGATGAGGCTTACGACGGGCTGGGGCACACCCACCGCCTCTACGCGGAAGCTTTCGGCCGGAATTCGATCGACGGCAAAGGTCTCCGCCTCGATGCCACGGTCCACTATGGCCGCCTGTACGACAACGCGTTCTGGGACGGACAGCAAATGGTCTTCGGCGACGGTGACGGCCAGGTCTTCGAGCGGTTCACGAAATCCCTGAGCGTCATCGGCCACGAGCTCACCCACGGCGTCACCCAGTACTCCGCCGGGCTGGTCTACCGCAACCAGGCCGGCGCCCTGAACGAGTCGATGTCCGATGTCTTCGGTGCTCTCGTTGAGCAGTACGTCCGGAAGCAGTCGACGGCGGAGGCCAGCTGGCTGATCGGCGAAGGCCTCTTCACGGACCAAGTCCAGGGGGCCGCCTTGCGCTCCATGAAGGCTCCTGGAACGGCTTACGACGACGACGTGCTCGGCAAGGACCCGCAGCCGGACTCGATGGACGGCTACGTGCGCACGAGCGCGGACAACGGCGGCGTGCACATCAACTCCGGAATCCCCAACCGTGCGTTCTGCCTGGTTGCCACGGCCCTCGGCGGCAATGCCTGGGACGCACCGGCACAGATCTGGTACGAGACGCTGACGGGCGGCACACTGTCCCCCACCGCCACGTTCGGCGCTTTCGCCAAGGCCACTGCCGCCTCTGCCAGGGAACTCTTCGGGGAGGATTCCAAGGAACATGACGCCGTGCGCTCCGCGTGGGAAACTGTGAAAGTAAAGTTCCCGGGAGCCCGGCGATAAGCCAAGCCCCCCGCAGATCGAGTCCGATTGAGATCCGAGTCCGATGAAGATAACTGTCCAGCGCAGTGGCGGCGTGGCCGGAATGAAAAGGACGTGGACCGTCCGGCCCGAGCCGCCGGAGGACACCGACCGGTGGCAGCCTCTGATCGAGGCCTGCCCCTGGGACGACGTTGCCGGAATCAGCGGCACAACCGGCCAGCCGGACCGGTTCATGTACAGCATCCGGGCCGATCAACACCGGGCAGTCCTGCCCGAGCGTGCGCTGACGGGTCCGTGGCGCGACCTCGTCGAATGCGCGCGGTCCGCGGCCGAGGAGTCGGCGCCGCCGGGCTTTGGCTAGCGGACTTTGGCTAGTCGGGGCCCGTCACGCCGCCGCACTTTATGCCGTGGCCAGGTGTCCCCGGAACGTGCGCCGGTAAGACTGCGGGCTGGTGTCCAGCGCCTTGGCAAAGTGGTGCCGCAACAGGACCGAATGCCCGAAGCCGGATTCCCTCGCGATCTCGTCGATATTGAGTTCCGTACTCTCCAGCAGTTCCTGCGCCCGCAGCACCCGCTGGGAATTGAGCCAGGCCGCCGGGGTGGCCCCCGTTTCCGCGCGGAAGCGCCGCGCAAACGTCCGCGGCGACATATGGACCCTGGCCGCCAGTTCGTTGACTGCGTGTTCCTCGTCCAGGTGCCGGACCATCCACTGCAGCAGCTGCTCCATGGGCTCCGATCCGCACTGGGGAATGGGTCGGTCGATGTACTGGGCCTGGCCGCCGTCCCGGTGCGGCGGGACCACCATGTCCCGGGCGATGGCGGCGGCCACCTTGGCGCCGAACTCAACGCGGACCAGGTGCAGGCAGGCATCGATCCCGGCGGCCGTGCCGGCACTCGTGATGACCCGGCCGTCTTCGACGTAGAGGACGTTTTCATCCACCAGAACAGCGGGGTATCGGCTGGCCAGTTCCTGGGAGTAATGCCAGTGGGTGGTGCAGCGGCGGCCATCGAGCAGGCCGGCCCTAGCCAGGGCGAAGGCCCCCGAACAAATGGACATCACCCAGGCACCGCGGGCATGGGCGGCCCGCAGGGCCTCCAGGACGGATTCGGGAACGTCCTCATCCCGGCCGTACGGCGCCATCACCACCAGGTCTGCGTCCGCTGCCGCTTCCAGCCCCAGACCGACGTGCATGGACAGGCCGGACTTGAGCGGGACGTCGCCCGGCTCCGGAGCACAGACGCGAAAATCGAAGGCGGGCACGCCGTTTCCGCGGTCCGAACGGTCTATGCCGAAGACCTCAAAGGCCGTCGCGAACTCGAAGATCGAGAAGTTGGGAACCACGATCATTGCCACTGATTTGATCATGCTTCCAGTGTGGCAGAAATTATAGCTTTTTGGGCATTTCTGCCACTTTTTTTAGGTCGTGGACCGGAGAACCATGGAGGTATGGAACTCCTCGGAATCGCCCTCATCGTCCTGATCATTGTCGGCCTCGCAGCCACCATCTCCGCCCTCCGGAAGGACGGCCTCGGCCACACCCCGCCCGTCCGCTCGGAAGAGTATTGGATGGCCCGGGACCTGCCGAGTGTCAACTACACCCTGCGGATCTTCTAAGTCTCCGCGCACACCACGGGCCCGGCTCATCCAGCCGGGCCCTCAACATGCGCCCCGCAGCAGCGGGACTGAGCAGAGGGACTGAGCAGCGGGACCGGACAACCGCCGTCGCCACCCCAGCTGACAGTCCGCCCCAGTAGACTGTCTCCAGCCATGACATTGCATATTTCCTACCCCGCCGAGCTGCCGGTATCCGAGCGCCGCGAAGATCTGATGGCCGCCATCGCGGCCAACCAGGTGACCATCATCGCCGGTGAGACCGGCTCGGGTAAGACCACCCAGATCCCCAAGATGTGCCTGGAGCTCGGCTTGGGCGAGACCGGACTGATCGGCCACACCCAGCCCCGCCGGCTCGCGGCCCGCACGGTGGCCGAGCGCATCGCGGAGGAACTCGGCGTCGAGGTCGGCCAGGAAGTGGGCTTCCAGGTCCGCTTCACCGGCGAGGTCAGCCGGTCCACCAAGGTCAAGCTCATGACCGACGGCATCCTGCTGGCCGAAATCCAGCGCGACAGGCTGCTGCGCAAATACAACGCCATCATCATCGACGAGGCCCACGAACGCAGCCTCAACATCGACTTCATCCTCGGCTACCTCAAGCGGATCCTGCCGCAGCGCCCGGACCTGAAGATCATCATCACCTCGGCCACGATCGATCCGGAGCGCTTCGCCAAGCACTTCGGCACCGAGGAAGAGCCCTCCCCCATCATTGAGGTGTCGGGCCGGACCTTCCCGGTGGAAATCCGCTACCGCCCGCTGTCCCAGCCCGCCGGCGGCGCCGGCGCCGATGATGGAGAAGGCGCAGCCTCGGACGACGAACTCGAGGAGGACCGCGACCCGCTCGATGCCGTGTGTGACGCCGTCGACGAACTCGCAGAGGAGGCGCCGGGCGACGTCCTGATTTTCTTCTCCGGCGAGCGCGAAATCCGCGACGCGGCGGAGGCCCTCAACGCCCGCATCCAGTCCAACCGGCGCCTGGCCGGCACCGAGGTCCTTCCCCTCTTCGCACGGCTGAGCCTGCAGGAGCAGCACAAGGTCTTCCACCCCGGCGGCAAACGCCGGATCGTGCTGGCCACCAACGTCGCCGAGACGTCGCTGACGGTCCCCGGCATCAAGTACGTCATCGACACAGGCACGGCGCGGATCTCGCGCTACTCGCACCGGACCAAGGTCCAGCGCCTGCCGATCGAACGCGTCTCCCAGGCCTCGGCCAACCAGCGCTCTGGCCGCTGCGGCCGTGTCTCGGACGGCATCGCGATCCGGCTGTACTCCGAGGAGGACTTCGGGTCGCGGCCGCTGTTCACGGACCCGGAGATCCTGCGCACCAACCTCGCGGCCGTCATCCTGCAGATGACCGCCATGGGCGTGGCCCGCGGACCGAAGGATGTGGAGAACTTCCCCTTCGTCGAGCCGCCGGATTCGCGCGCCATCAACGACGGCGTTAGTCTCCTGCGCGAACTTGGCGCCCTTAGCGCCGCCCGCACCCAGGAGCCAGCGGACGACGGCGACGGCCGCCCCGGCCGCCGGCCGGCGGGCGCGGCCGGAAGAAACGGCGGCGGACTCACCGCCGTCGGCCAGCAGCTGGCCCAGCTGCCGGTGGACCCGAGGCTCGGCCGGATGATCGTGGAGTCCGGAAAGCGGGGCTGCGTCCGGGAAGTCATGATCCTGGCCGCCGCGCTGACCATCCAGGACCCTCGCGAGCGCCCAACGGACAAGCAGCAGCTCGCCGCGGAGAAGCACGCCCGCTTCCGGGACGAGAACTCCGACTTCACCGGCTACCTGAACCTGTGGAACTACCTGCAGGAAAAACAGCAGGAACTGTCCTCCACGGCGTTCCGCCGGCTCTGCCGCGGCGAGTTCATCAACTACCTGCGGGTCAGGGAGTGGCAGGACCTGTTCGCCCAGCTCCGCCAGTTGGCCCGCCCGCTGGGCATCAGCCTGGACAACAAGCGCCTTGCCGATCCGGTGGGCAACCACGACGGCATCCACATCAGCCTGCTCTCGGGGCTGCTGAGCCACGTCGGCATCCTCGACGAGCGCAAGCGCGAGTACGCCGGTGCCCGCGGCAGCCGCTTCGCGATCTTCCCGGGTTCGGCACTGTTCAAGAAGTCGCCCACGTTCGTGATGGCCGCCGAACTCGTGGAGACGAGCCGGCTCTGGGCACGCGTCGCGGCCAAGTTCGATCCGCTCTGGGCCGAGCAGGTGGCCCCTGACCTGGTCAAGCGCAGCTACAGCGAACCGCACTGGTCCAAGAAGATGGGCGCGGTGATGGCCCACGAAAAGGTCACCCTTTACGGCGTGCCCATCATCCCGAGCCGTCGCATCAACTACGGCAAGGTGGATCCCGAGCTCTGCCGCGAGCTCTTCATCCGCCATGCCCTGGTTGAAGGCGACTGGCAGACCCACCACAAGTTCTTCCACCGCAACCGCGCTCTGCTGCACGAAGTCGAGGAGCTCGAGGCCCGGATGCGGCGCCGGGACATCCTGGTGGACGACGAGACGCTGTTCGAGTTCTACGACGCCCGGATCGGCGTGGAGGTCGTCTCGGAGCGGCACTTCGACAAGTGGTGGAAGGACGCACGGCAGCAGGATCCCACGCTGCTCGACTTCGACCAGTCCCTGCTGATCAGCGAGGACGCCGCGGCCCTGGATGACTCCGCCTACCCCAAGACCCTGCTGCACAAGGGCTTCGAGCTGCCGCTGAGCTACGAGTTCCACCCGGTGGCGCCCGGTTCGCCGCCGAACCCCTCCGACGGCGTCACCGCCGAGGTCCCCGTACTGTTCCTGAACCAGCTCGACGACGCCGCGTTCCGCTGGCTGATCCCCGGGCAGCGGGTGGAACTCGTGACGGCGCTCATCAAGTCGCTGCCCAAGCAGGTCCGCAAGAACTTCGTTCCCGCACCGGATGTGGCCCGGCAGGCCGTCGCGGCGCTGGAGGCGGACTTCGATCCCGCCACGAACGAGCTCGAACCGTCGCTGGAACTGGTGCTGCGCCGGATCCGCGGACAGGTCATCCCGCCGGGGTCCTGGAACTGGGACGCCGTGCCTGCGCATTTGCGGGTCAGCTTCCGGGTGGTGGATTCCCGCGGCAAATTGCTGGATGAGGGCAAGGACCTCAACGCGCTGCAGGAGCGGCTGGCCCCTGCCACCCGCAGGGCCATCGCGGAATCCCTCGGTGCCACACCGGGCACCACGGCACCTCAACCTAAAGGAAATGGCACGGCTAAGGGGACGGCCGGCGCGAACGGGAAGGACACCCGGGCGTCACGGGCCGGTTCGTCGCCGTCGGCCGCCCTGGCGGCTGCCACGGCCGCGGCCCCGGGCGGGTTCACGGAAATGTCCGGGCTCAAGGACTGGACCTTCGGAACCGTCCAGCGCCAGGTCCAGGGCAGCGTTGGCGGGCACACCGTCACCGGCTTCCCGGCCCTGGTGGACGAGGGAACTTCCGTGGCGCTGCGGCTGTTCCAGACGCCGTCGGAACAGCAGGAAGCCATGCGCGGCGGTGTCATCAGGCTGCTGGCCCTGAGAGTGCCGCCGCCGGACCGCTACGTCCTGGAGCACCTGAACAACACCGAGAAACTGACGTTCAGCCAGAACCCCCACGGTTCCGTGACGGCGCTGATCGCTGACTGCGCCCTGGCCGCCATCGACAAACTCACGCCGGCCGGGCTGCCGTGGGACGAGGCATCGTTCAAGGCGTTGTACGAGAGTGTCCGGGCGGAGCTGATCGACACAGTCTTCACGGTCACCGCCGTCGTCGAACGCATCCTGGCGAGCACGCGACGGATCGAAAAGCAGCTCAAAGGCACCACGAGCCTGGCCCTCATCAGTGCGCTCAACGACGTCAAGAGCCAGCTCGAGCAGCTGGTGTATCCGGGTTTCGTGGCACGCACGGGCTACGCCCAGCTCAGCCAGCTGCCCCGCTACCTCACGGCGATCGAAAAACGCCTCGAGAAGCTGCCGGGCAACGTCCAGCGGGACGCCCAGCACATGGCTGCGGTCCAGGCACTCGAGGACGACTACGACGACGCCGTCTCCGCCCTGCTGCCCGGACGGCGGGCCGGTGCGGAGTTAACCCATGTGCGCTGGATGATCGAAGAACTCCGGGTGAGCCTCTTCGCCGTCGAACTCGGGACCGCCTATTCGGTGTCCGAGAAGCGCATCCGGGCGGCGCTTAACAAGGTACTGGCGCCGGCGTAGGTCAGGCGGCCGGAACGTGCTCGGCGTGGCCGGCCGTGCGGAGGCCTTCGCGGAGCTTCTCCGCGTTGGCGTCCAGCCTGGCCGGATCCGGGTGCTGGTCCGCCGAGCCGAAATCAAAGTCAGCCATCGAGTTGGAGGGCCACACGTGGACGTGCATGTGGTTGATTTCGTAGCCGGCCACGATCAGCCCTGCCCGGGCGGCGTCGAACACGTCCACCTGGACTGCGCCGATCTTGCGGGCAACTTCCATGACCCGGCTAAGGACCTCAGGCGAGGCGTCCGTCCAGCGGTCCACTTCCTCGGTAGGCACCACGAGGGTGTGGCCGTCGGCCAGCGGGCCCATGGTCAGGAACGCCACGACGTCGTCCTCGCGCCAGACAAAGCGGCCCGGGATGTCCCCATTGATGATTTTGGTGAAGAGAGTGCTCATGCGTCCGCCTTTTCTGCCGGGGACCCCAGGGTGCTGGCGTCCAGGACAAAACGGTACTTCACGTCGCCGGCCACCATGCGGTCGTAGGCTTCGTTGAGCTGGTCTGCCCCGACCACCTCGACGTCGGACACCACGCCGTGCTCGGCACAGAAGTCCAGCATCTCCTGGGTCTCGGCGATGCCGCCGATCAGTGAACCCGCATAGGCGATCCGGCGTCGGATCAGCGCGCCGGGGTTGACGGGCGGCATCGCTTCCGCGGGCAGGCCCAGCTGGAACAGCGCGCCGTCCAGGCGCAGCGTGCGGAAGTACGGGTTGAGGTCGTGCGAGGCGGCGACGGTGTCGATAATGACGTCGATGCTGCGGTTCGCGGCCTCCATCGCGGCTGGGTCCGTGGAGAGGATGACGTCGTCGGCGCCCAGCTCGCGTGCTGCTGCGAACTTGTTCTCCGACGTCGTAAAGACCTTGACCTCTGCACCCATGGCCTTGGCAATCTTGACGGCCATATGGCCGAGGCCGCCCAGTCCGACGACGCCGACCACATCGCCTTCCTCGACCTCGAAGTGGTTTAGCGGCGAATACGTGGTGATGCCGGCGCACAGCAAAGGCGCCGCGGCGGCGGGATCCAGGCTCTCCGGGACCCGCAGGACATAGTTGCGGTCCACCACGATGGACGTGGCGTAGCCGCCCTGGGTGATGGCGCCGTCGTTGCGGGCATCTTTGGCCCCGTAAGTTCCCACCAGGCCGTTTTCGCAGTACTGCTCCAGGCCGTCCAGGCAGCTGTCGCATTCGCGGCAGGAATCCACCATGCAGCCCACGCCCACGCGCTCCCCCACTGTGAAGTCCTCGACGGCGGAACCTACCCGGCTGACCCGGCCGACGATCTCGTGGCCCGGGATCAAAGGGTACGTGTCGCCGCCCCATTCGCCGCGGGTGGCGTGCACGTCCGAGTGGCACAGTCCGCAGAATTCGACGGCGATCTCGACGTCGTCCTCTTTGGGGGCGCGCCGGGCTACGGTCAGGGGAACGAGTCCGCTATCCGGTTCGGTGGCGCCGTAGGCGGCGGCCAGCCGCGGACCTGGCGTCGTCGTGTCTGTGGCGTCCGTGGTCAAATCGGGAAGCGGCTTGGCAAGGGGCGGCGGTACGGGGCGTCCAGGAGTCATGTCTCGACGCTACCCCCGGGACGGGCCTGTGTTCCACTTTGGCGTGCGGGGTGTTCGGTGCGGACCGAGAGCCTCCCGTGGGCCATAGGCCCCGGAGTCCTTCGGCAGCCGCCCTGCGAGCGGCTGCCGTCGCAACTGGCGACCGGTCTATTTTGTCAGACCCCCAAAGGACACTTGAAACATGGACGGCAATCAGGGGCCCGAAGTGGCTTCATCAGTGGCAGGGCGCAGTCACGACGACCTCCAGGATTTGCTCGCATTCTGCGCCCGCGTGCTCCGGGACGTGCGTCAGGCCGAGGATCGCGCCGGGATAATCGAACAGTACCGACAGCTTGACGAGTTGCGCTCTGCGATCGACGCATTGCTGACGCGTCTTCAGCTCGACGTTTTCCTGGGCAGCGTTTCGGGAGTGACTTTCGGACCTGGAAGGTCGCCGATGGCTTCCGAAGCGGTGGAACGGCTCCGGCGGGCCATAAATGTCATAGCCCGCAGGGACACTTGATTCATGGACGGCAATCAGGGGCCCGAAGTGGTTCCGGCAGACTCGGCACCGGCAAATGCTGTGACGGTCGCTGCACTGGCCCGGATCCTGGCCTTCCTCCCGGCTCCGGACAGCGCCGCCGCACTGATCGACGAAATCCGGGACCTGGAGGACCTGAAGTCCGCCATGGCAGCCCGGCAGGCCCGGCACGCCGCCGCCTTCGACCTGCTCCAACGCCACGAGCAGACCGCCGCCGGGATCCCGGCCGAGAAACTCGGCGCCGGGGTCGGCGCGCAGGTCGCCCTCGCCCGGCGCGAATCCCCCGCCAAGGGCGGCCGGCTCCTGGGCCTGGCCAAAGCCCTGGTCACCGAAATGCCGCACACCCTCGCCGCGCTGCAGACCGGACAGCTCAACGAATGGCGCGCCACCCTGCTCGTGCGCGAAACCGCCTGCCTGACCGCCGCGGACCGGGCCGCCGTCGACGCGGACCTCGCCGCGGACACCGGCACGTTCGACGGGGTGGGTGACCGGTCCCTGACCGGCCGGGCACGGGCCGCCGCGTACCGGCTCGACCCGCGCTCCGTCACCCAGCGTGCCGCGCACGCCGCCACCGAGCGGCACGTCAGCCTCCGCCCGGCCCCCGACACCATGTGCCAGCTCACCGCCCTGCTCCCGGTCACCGCCGGCGTCGGCGTCTACACCGCCCTGACCCGGCACGCCGACACCCTCAGGAACAGCGGGGATCCGCGCTCCCGCGGGCAGCTGATGGCCGATGCCCTGGTCGAACGCAGCACCGGCACCCCGGGCGGGATCACCGGAGTCGAGATCCAGCTCGTCATGACCGACCGCACCCTCTTCCAGGCCGACGCCGAACCGGCCCGGCTCCCCGGCTACGGCACCGTCCCCGCCGGCTGGGCCCGCGATCTTATCAACGGCACAAAGGCTAACGACAGCACATTCGGCGTCGGTTCACCCGGACAACATGGTCCAGGGGAACCCGGCGAGTCAACCAGCGGTCCCCCCGAACCCGGCGGCGGCGGGCCCGACCCCGGCACGAACCCCGGCGGCATAGCCGACGGTTCCCCGGGACCCGGCAGCCCCCCAATATCCGGTGGCACGGACGGGGCTGCCGATGACACCGCGTTCGGCGTGTGGATCCGCCGGCTCTACACC